>NZ_KV794435.1:0-240 GCF_001808745.1 Streptococcus sp. HMSC057G03 | reverse complement strand
GTGTCGCAGGTTCGAATCCTGTCTTCCCGATATTATGGCGGTGTAGCTCAGCTGGCTAGAGCGTCCGGTTCATACCCGGGAGGTCGGGGGTTCGATCCCCTTCGCCGCTATATTGTTGATCTTGTTGGACCTTTAGCTCAGCTGGTTAGAGCTCTCGGCTCATAACCGAGTGGTCGTAGGTTCAAGTCCTACAAGGTCCATTGTTATCTTGGAGGATTACCCAAGTCCGGCTGAAGGGAA
>NZ_KV794434.1:326337-346357 GCF_001808745.1 Streptococcus sp. HMSC057G03 | reverse complement strand
CTACGTTTCACTAACAAACTTACACACTCAACGTGATGCGTTTGTGGAAACAAATCCACCGGCTGGACTTTCTTTAATTCGTAGCCCAACTCTTGATAGAGTTTGATATCACGCGCCATGGTGGCGACGTTACAGGAGATATAGGCGATGCGGGCAGCTCCTGTTTGAGCGCTTGCTTTGATAAAGCTTTCGGTCAAGCCCTTGCGTGGTGGGTCGACCAGGATGGCAGTTGGTTGGATGCCTTCCTTGAGCCAATTCTTCATGGCATTTTCAGCTGTGTCACAGACATAGTGGGCATTGGTGATACCGTTCAATTCTGCGTTCTTCTGGCTATTTTCTACTGCTTCTGGGATAACTTCCACTCCGTAGACTTCCTTGACATGTTTAGCGACTGATAAGCCAATAGTTCCGATTCCTGAATAGGCATCGATCACCACATCATCTTCTTTTAAGTCCGCAAAGTCAATGGCTGTTTGATAGAGCTTCTCTGCCATTTCGGTATTGACCTGGTAAAAGGCTGGTCCAGAGATTTGGAAATCATTGCCCAACATTTGGTCGGTAATATAGTCTTGACCGTAGAGAGTACGCCATTCTTTCCCGAAAATCGCATTGGTATTTTGGTCATTGATATTTTGCATTACTGATATGATTTTTGGGAACTGCTTGATGACTTGTTCAATCAACTGTTCAACTCGGAAAATTTTAGGACGAGTTGTCACCAAAATAACCATAATCTGACCTGAATGATGGCCACGACGTACAACAAGGTTACGAATCAGACCAGACTGTTCCTTCTCATCATAGGGTTTTAAGTCATAACGACGAAGTAAATCTCGTAAAGCAAGAATAACTTGGTCTATCACTGGATCTTGAATATAAAAATCTTCAAGCGGCATAAGATCATGAGAATTCTTACGGAAGAAACCAGTCTCTAGAACACCATTAACACGACGAACAGGAACTTGGGCTTTGTTGCGGTATTGGACAGGATGGTCCATCCCCAAGGTCAGGGGGACTCCGAAATCAGAGATTCCCGCCATCTTGTAGAGGCTATCCTTGACCTGCTTGGCCTTGAATTTCAGTTGCTCGGGATAAGCCAGGTGCCCTAAGTCGGCGATTCCGCTTCGTAAATAGGCAAGATCAAGCTCTTCATTACGATGAGGGGATTTTTCTAGGTACTCCTCTACTTTTCCGTAGCCAATCTTTTTGTTGACTTTAAGCACGCGCATGCGGATGACTTCTCCTGGCAGGGCATTCTCCACAAAAAAGACCAGGCCATCGACCTTAGCCACTCCTGCTCCTTCGT
Source organism: Streptococcus sp. HMSC057G03 (assembly GCF_001808745.1). Classification (NCBI taxonomy): domain Bacteria; kingdom Bacillati; phylum Bacillota; class Bacilli; order Lactobacillales; family Streptococcaceae; genus Streptococcus; species Streptococcus sp. HMSC057G03. Next base: position 345,051 of record NZ_KV794434.1, on the reverse strand, counting down.
GGGTCAAATCGACAATCTCAACGGTTACAATTTCATTTTTCTTTAACATGGTGTTCTATCTTTCTACAAATTAAAAGGGGTGGAGTCCAAAACTCCTATCCCCTTATTATATCATCTCAATCCCATTTGGTACAATTTCTTTTTATAAGCATCGAAATCGACGAGCAAGCCTTGGCCACCATACATATCGTAGGCATCGACCCAATCCCCATTTTCTGGGATGGTTACTCGTTCAATTCCTTTTCCAGCACTACCGACTAGGCCAAGTCCATTGGTCAATAGGAAGGAGAAAGGTACATTGGTAGACGTCATAGCAAAGACTTTCCCAAGGGCTTCTGATCCCGTAAAGAGTTTGGTTGGATCCTTGATCTGATGCATGATAGCAGACATGACCTCTTGCTGGCGACGGGTCCGGCCAAAGTCCCCTTCATCATCCTTACGGAAACGCGAGTAATTGAGAAGAGTCCGGCCATCCATCCGTTGCTTTCCAACCTTGATGGTTTGTTGCGGAACGACACCGTCTTTCATGTTCAAATCATCTGGTACTTCTACTTCACTGACCTTTTCGCCATCAACTGTTGAAAACTGCGCATTCATCTCGACCCCATTCGGGAAGAGGGTATCGATCGCTGTCGCAAAGGTCTTGAAATCGACCATGGCGTAATATTGGATGTCAATGTCAAAGTTATCTTTGAGCATCTGACGCACCAATTCAGCCCCTTGGTTGTTATTTTGCTCCCCGATGGTGAAGGCAGTATTGAGCTTCTGGTCATAGTAGCCATCGTATTCAGGAATATTTTGCTGGCTGACACCATCGATATGGACCAATGTATCTCGCATGAAGCTGACCATCTTGATCTTTCCTTCTTTGTTATTGACATTGACCACCATGATGGAGTCTGTCCGAGTCTCATCTGATTTCTCACCGATCCGACCATCTGTCCCCAAGATCAGGATATTGACCCCATCTCGCGACTTCTTGCCGTTAAATTTCTCGACGACTGCAGGCTTGGCATCCTTACCAGCTGGTTTACTGTTGAGGCCTTTCACAAACATAAAGACCATGCCACCGATAATGAGCAAGAAAAAGAGAGCTATCCACTTGAGGATCCGCTTGACGCGGATCTTTTTCCGTGGTTTCTTAGGTAGATCGCTCGTCGCAGCAACTGCTTTTTTCTTTGTTTTTTTGCTACGTGATTGGTAAACAGGAAGGTCACCAATCGGTTCAGCAATCTCCCCTTGCACTTCTTCAGTAGCAGCTACTTCAGGCTGTTGAAGGGGTTCTGTTTCCTCATAAACTCCTTGACTTTTTTTGAGCAAATAATTGTATTCTAGTTGTTCTCGTTCATTCAAATAATGAAAATTTGAGTATAAGTACTCTAATCGCTTTCGCTCATGGTGAGATAGAAAGTTGGATTCGTTACTCATCTTTTCTCCATTCCGTTATCTTTTATGGTATAGACCTGATACTGACCCAAGACTTTTGTCTGAATACCCAGACTGTCTAATTCTTGATAGGCAAACTGCACTAGATCAGGCGCTTCATTTAGGAGGTCAATAATGAAAAAGTATTCTCCTAAAGCTGTTTTTAGGGGGCGACTTTCAATCTTGGTTAAATTGATTCCCCGCCAAGCAAAGGTGGACAAACCCTTATAGAGGGCTCCTGCCAGATTACTTGGCAAGGTTAAAGCCAAGCTAATCTTTTGACTCGAAAGATTCAAAGTTTCTGAAATCAAGGGCTCTTTTGCCCCTAAAATCCAAAAACGCGTGTAGTTGTCCTCGATTTCTTGGATGTCTTTGGCCTGGACTTCCAAACCGTACTCACTTGCTGCTGCCAGAGGGGCAATAGCTGCAATCTCCAATTCTGGATGTTCTGCTACATAGCGGGCTGCATAGGCTGTTGAAGCCGTCATTTCCATGGCCACATCTGGATAATGGGCCCTTAGAAAAGCCTTCCCTTGGGCCAAGGCCTGTGGATGCGAATAGACCGTTCGAATAGGCTGATCTTTTCTAGCCACCAAGAGCTGTTGCTTGATGGGATAGACCACTTCTGCAACGGCCTGGATGGTCCCTTGGTGAAAGAGGTAATCGATGGTCTCGTGGACACTACCTTCGATCGAGTTTTCAACTGGGACGACTGCAAAATCAATTTCTTGATTTTCATAGGCCTTAATAACATCTGTGATCGTTCGATAAGCGATGCGTTCAGAAGTTGGAAAACTATGAGTCACCACATCGTGGGTAAAAGATCCCTTGGGACCTAGATAGCCTACAAGCATCGAATGATCTCCGCAATTTCTTCAGGTGTTTTGTCCTCAACATCCACAATATGGGTAGCAATCGCTTCATACAAAGGTAAACGTCCATCAAAAATCTTCTTGAATTCTTCTTTGGTGTTGTTTAAAAAGAGGGGACGTTGCATGGCTTTGTCATTTTGAATCCGTTTGTACAAGGTTTCAAAATCTACCCGCAGATAAATGTTGTGAGGATTTTTTTCCAAGAGCGCACGGTTATGAGGATTGACCACAATCCCACCTCCAGGAGAAATAATAGCCGCTTCATTTTCCAATAAACGCTCTAACATATCAGCCTCGCGGCGACGAAAGGCGGCTTCTCCTTCCACTGCGAAATAATCATTAATCGACATGCCGATCTCTTCAACAATTAATTCATCCATATCATGGAACTTTGGATCAAGAATGCGACCAACGGTCGTTTTACCTGTTCCCATAAAACCAAGTAAAATTTTAGCCATGCAGTAAGGTCTCCAAATCTTCAAAAAAACTAGGGTAACTGGTGTTAATGGCCTCTGCCCGATCCAGCATCACATTTCCTTCACTTACTAATAAGGCAGCAATGGCAGCCATCATCCCAATTCGGTGATCTCCAAAGGTCTCTAAGTCTGCTCCATGTAGGGGAGTTGGTCCGGTGATGACCATACCGTCTTCCGTTGGCACGACAGTGGCTCCCATGGCATTGAGGCTATCTGCTACGACCTGGATGCGATCCGTTTCTTTCACACGAAGCTCCTCAGCATCCGCAATCACGGTCTGACCATTTGCTTGTGTTGCTAGTAAAGCAATAATCGGCAATTCATCAATCAAGCGTGGAATCAACTTCCCATCAATCCGAATCCCTTTTAAGGACGAGGTCTTGACAGTAAGGCTTGCAGAGACCGCTTTTTCATCGCGATCCTCAATGGTGAGATCTCCCCCCATTTCCTGGATCACATCGAGAATCCCTGTCCGCGTCTGGTTGATACCAACATTTTCAATCTTGATCACACTATCTGGAAGGATGAGTCCAGCAACTAACCAAAAGGCTGCACTGGAAATATCTCCAGGAACAATGACTGTTTGACCTTGGAACTCTTGTCCACCTTGGATGCGGATGGTTTTTCCGTCTACCTGGATCTCTCCGCCAAATTGGCGAATCATATCCTCCGTATGGTCACGCGTCTTTTCCTTCTCGATAATCGTCGATTCACCCTCAGCCTGTAGAGCAGCAAAGATGAGAGCCGACTTGACTTGAGCCGATGCGACTGGCAAACGGTAATGAATGGGGTGAAGCTGATGGGTTCCTTTTTCATGCAAAGGCGGGCAATCACGCTCTCCCTGGCCAGCAATTTCTACTCCCATTTGACGCAGTGGAATCGCTACACGATCCATAGGCCGTTTGGAAAGACTATCGTCTCCGACCATGGTCACTGAAAAATCCTGGCCCGCTAGGACACCTGATATCAAACGAATAGAAGTCCCTGAATTACCCATATCAAGGGGAGCTGTCGGAACTTGTAGGCCCTGAAAGCCTACCCCTTGAATCCGAATCACATCCCCGTCATCCTGGATGGAGACTCCTAAATCTCGAAACACCTGGATTGTAGAGAGCACATCTTCGCCTCGCAAGATATCATAGACCTTGGTTTCGCCCTTTGCAAGACTTCCAAAAATAATGGATCGGTGACTGATGGATTTGTCACCAGGGACACGAATGGTTCCCTTTAGACCCTTGCTATTGGTTCTTAATTTCATTGCCTTCTCCAGATGCTTTTCCTCATATTCTATCATAATTAAGGTATGAATTCAATTTTTGATCAAAAATTTGGAACAAAAAACGAATGTTTCCTAGCTTTTTTTGAGCTTCTTTTGATCTAGTGGCGAACGAAAATACCAGAGTCGAAATGACAACTCTGGTAGAAATTTCTACTTGTATAAATCTTGAATCGGCTCAAAGATGATCTTTTCAAGATCTGCAAGATAAATAGACAATTGCTGTTGTTTAGTGAAAAATTCATTCACAATCGGACTTGCTTGGATTTTTTCCATATAGTCCTTCATTTCTTGTTGTACAGCTTCTGTTGGAAGTTGACCGGATTGCATCAAGCCTTGCAGTTGATTTTGGAAAGCGACGTATTCGTCAAACAGCGTTTTCGCTTCTGGATTTGCTTCGATCGCTTGCTTGCTTTCTACGACAGCCTTATATTCAGGAAGGTCTCGCAGGGTCCGAGAGAGTTCGTTTGCTACATCATAAATATTTGCCATTTTATGGGCTCCTTTACTGATAAGATACTTCTATTATACTGCTTTTCCCTCAATATTCCTAAAATGAAGTAGGCATTTTGATGCAAATCCTTCTGTAGACCTATCGAGCAAGGACGGTATAAGAGGTCGCCCGGCTGATCAAGGTTTGAGCCCGCTCTTGATCCTCTGCATTTTTAAAGGTCAGCTGCAAAATCCCGTGGATATCTTCACGATTTTCTTCATTGATGTGAATATTGACCAATGAAATCCCTTGTAGAATTTGCAGAATCTCAAGAATGACGCCTTCCTGATCGGGAACATCGATAAAAAGATCATAGGCACTATCGCGTCCAGCACGCTGATGGATCTGCATTTCTTTTCGGTGCTTGCGCCCTTCTTGGAAAAAGGACCAAATGGCCTCTTCGTTATCTGCTTGGATGGTCTCGGCCACTTGATCCAAACGCTCTTTGAAATCTGCAATCCGCTCTAATATCGCTTGAGGGTTGGACAAGAGAATAGAAGTCCACATGCCTGGCTCACTTTCCGCAATCCGTGTCATATCCCGAAAGCCTCCAGCCGCAAAACGGCGGGTCATTTCATGCTCTTCCCCATAAGCTACGGCCTGCTCGACCAGAGTCGAGGCCAAAATATGAGGAAAATGGCTGATCTGGGAAGTCACCCGATCGTGTTCCTCGGCATCGATTTCAATAAATCGAGATCTCAATCCACTCAGAAGCTCTTTCAACTCTTCCATGGCACCCCCTGTGGTCAAGCTGGAAGGGGTAAAAATATAATAAGCGTTCTCAAATAAGGTGGCATCTGCTGCTGCAGCACCTGTCTTATGACTACCAGCCATGGGATGTCCTCCCACAAAGCGAACAGCCTTATCTGTAAACACTTTTTCAGCTTGTGCGACAATTTCTGCCTTGGTAGAGCCTGCATCTGTCACCAGTACCCGGTCTTTCAAATGCAAGCCAGCTAAGGTTTCTAAGTAAGACTTGGTTTGCTTGATGGGAAGGGACAAAATAATGATATCTGCTAAAGGGGCAAAGGCTTCGAAATCATCCGTCACTTGATCCACCATTCCTCTTTCAAGGGCGATGGTTCGAGAGGCTTCACTTCGATTGTAACCAAGAATGGTCACGTTTGGGTGGGCTCTCTTAATGCCTAGCGCGAGTGAAGCACCAATCAAGCCCAAGCCTGCAATATATACAACTTTCTTCTCCAAAGGAAAACTCTTTCTCTTAAAAATTCTTCGTAAAGTCCCGGTGCTTAGCAACGGCTTCTTTCAATTCTTCCAAGTTATCGGATGAGAATTTTTCAAGCACTTCTGTAGCAAGAACCGTTGCGACCACTGCTTCCATTACCACTCCTGCAGCGGGTAGAGCCGTTGGGTCGCTGCGCTCAACCGTTGCCTTATAGGGCTCATGGGTTTCAATATCCACACTCATCAAAGGTTTGTAGAGGGTCGGAATAGGCTTCATGACGCCACGAACCAGAATGGGCTCACCATTGGTCATGCCCCCTTCAAAACCACCAAGATTATTGGTGCGACGGGTATAACCGGTGTCCTGAGACCAGATGATTTCATCCATAACTTGACTACCTTTTAGGCGACCTGCTTCAAAACCAAGGCCAAACTCAACTCCCTTAAAGGCATTGATAGAGACCACTCCTTGAGCGATTTTGGCATCCAATTTCTTGTCCCATTGCACATAGGATCCTAGTCCAACAGGCACACCGCCAACCAAGGTTTCCACAATTCCCCCTATGGTATCGCCATCTTTTTTCACTTGGTCAATATAGGCCTTAACGGCTTCTTCTTGTTCTGGCACAACGATCGAAACTTCCGACTGACCTGCCTTTTCCTTGATTTCTGAAACGGTTAGATTCTCGGGAATTGCAATCTCGATTCCCCCAAAATTCACAATGTGGCTGGCTACTTCAAGGCCGATCTCTTCTAAAATCCGTTTAGCAACTGCACCAACGGCTACACGCATGGTCGTCTCACGTGCAGAAGAACGCTCTAAGGAATTACGGAGATCATCGAAACGGTATTTCATCCCTCCGACTAGATCGGCATGACCAGGACGTGGCTTGGTGATCTTACGCAGATTTTTCTTTTTCTCTTCGACCGGTGCTACATTCATGATCTCTAGCCATTTTTGATGATCCAGATTGGTCACGTTCAGAGTAATCGGACCTCCCATGGTCAAGCCATGACGGACCCCTGATGTGATCTCGACCCGGTCAATCTCAATTTTCATCCGAGCACCACGACCATAGCCACCTTGTCGACGTTTGAGCTCTTTATTAATATCCTCTTCAGATAAAGGAAGGCCTGCTGGAACGCCCTCGATGATGGCTGTTAATCGAGGCCCATGGGACTCTCCTGCTGTTAAATATCTCATACGACCTTATTCCTTTCTTTCTAAAAAGTCCTTCATTTCTTGAAGAGGGATTTGATGAATCGCTGCTTGCCCCAACTCTGGAACAATTACTAATTTCAAGTTCGTCCCACGCGCCTTTTTGTCATGGGTCAAGGCTTGATAAAGGGCTTCTTTATCCCAGTTCTCATAGGTCACCGGAAGGCCAAATTTCCGGCACATTTCTTCGATTTGTTGGCTGATTCCTTTTGGCATCAAGCCCTTTTCTTCTGCAACTCGGGAGAGCTGCACCATGCCCATACTGACAGCTTCTCCATGCATAACTTGACCATAACCAGCTGTCGCTTCAATGGCATGCCCGATGGTATGACCAAAATTGAGATACAGTCGAATGCCATTGTCCAGCTCGTCTGCCACCACATGGTCTCGCTTCACCAGGCAAGAATGGGAAATGATGCTCTCTGCATGCTCTAAAATACTCTCGATGGAACCATCCATGGCTTCCAATTCTTCCCAAAGTTCCGTATCTTGGATGAGGCCGTACTTGATGACTTCGCCCATCCCCTCGATCAATTCACGTTGCCCTAAAGTGCTCAACACTTCAGGATCAATAAACACACCATCTGGTTGAGCAAAGGTCCCTACCATGTTTTTAGCAAGTGCTGTGTTGACTCCTGTTTTTCCTCCGATAGAGGAGTCCACCTGTGCGGTCAAGCTAGTCGGGATCTGAACAAAGGAAATTCCTCGCATATAGGTCGAGGCAGCAAAACCAGCCAAATCACCAACTACGCCACCCCCAAGAGCGACGATACCATCACTGCGCGTCATGCCCTGGGTAGCTAGAAAGTCATAGACTTTTGAAACAGTGGTTAGATTCTTACTGGCTTCTCCTTGAAGAAACTCAAAGCGCACCACTTGAAAACCAGCTTTCTCAAGGCTCTTCTCTACGATAGAGGCATATAGCTTAGCCACGCGGTTATCGGAAATAATGGCGACTTTTTTATCGCCCCAAAGAGTGCGCAACCAGTCTCCAACCTGGTTGAGACCACCTCTTTCAATCACAATATCATAGGAATGTCCTGGAATAGGTACCGATACGTTCATAGGAATCTCCTTCGCGTTTTTCTTTGATTCTATCTTATCATGAAATAGGGCACATGTCTCAATCAAAATGAAAAAGAGACTAGAGCAAGACTGTTTTTTTAAAATCAGTTCTTGTTCTAATCTCATAAAGCTTTTTCAATAGGAAAAGGTAAACCCCTCTCTTAGTCACATACAAATTGGCGATATTCTGTTGTCAATGCTTCCCATACAGACTCTGTAGGAAATACTTTCCCAGTCATTAATTCAAAGGCTGCTTCAGCTTGATAAAAGAGCATTCCCAGCCCATTTACCCTCTGGTTTCCTTGATTCACTGCTAATTGCAGAAAGGGGGTCACTGCCGGATAGTAGGCCATCTCTACGATTAAGGCATGTAGGGGAAAGGTCAAGTAACTCGCTATCGGAAGAGAATGACCATCCATGCCTACACCAGTGGCATTTAAGATAAGATCGGCTTGATGAAAAGAGTTTTGAACTTCTTCATCTTTCTCAATCGCATACAATTCTATCAAGAAATCAAAGGCATCTTCTAGCAACTGAACCTTGGAACGATAATGGACCAATCTTTCCTCTCTCACAAAGACAAGGATACGTTTCACACCTAGATGAATGGCCTGTGCAATAATCGCTAAAGCTGCACCACCTGCACCTAAGAGAACCATTGTTTTTCCCTTAATGGAGAAAGCAGGAGGTAAACTACGAAAGAAACCAATTCCATCCGTATTATAGCCCTTAAGCTTGCCATCACGGTGAACAATGGTATTGACAGAACCGATCTTTCGGGCCATCTCATCCACTTCATCTAGATAAGGAAAAACCTTTTGCTTAAAAGGCATGGAAATATTGGCCCCAATCATATCTAACTTACGAATTTGGCTGACAGTGCTTTCTAAATCTTCTTCAGCAATATCCCAAGCAAGGTAAGCAGCATTGGTCGCTGTTAATTCATAGGCTAGGTTATGGATGAAAGGAGAGATACTATGACGAATGGGATGGGCAATGACCGCTGCCATCCGAGTATATCCGTCAATCTTCATTTAATAACTCCCGAATTCTTCTCATATTTTCAAGAGGAATTTGACCTGGAGCACTTTCATCTCCGACTCTAGCATAAGACCAAGAAGAGCCTGTCAAATCAGCTGTCAAGCGCGAAATCTTCCCGACCTTGCCCATGGAAATCGTTACATATTCTTGCTCAGGGTTCAGTGTCTTGAAACCACGCGTATAATTCATCAAGTCAAGAACATCTTGTTCATTGTGGGCCATGACAGATACTTTGACTAATTTTGGAGAAAAACTGGTCAATTCCGATAAGATCTCCATCATATTTTCCGGAGTTTCTTGGAAGTTATGGTAGCTGAGAACAAGATTTGAAAATTCCAACATCTCTTCAAAGACTTCACGGTGACTATAATACTCGAAATCGATATAATCCGGATGATAGATGGATTGAATATCTTTCAGGATCCCAACATATTCTTCATTAGTCAGCTCCATCCCTCCACCTTCAGCTCGAGTCCGCAAGGTGAATAAAATCTCGCGTCCAGCAAATTTCTCAAAAACTGCAGGAGCGACGGTTAAGATCTCGCTTTTTTCTAAAAAGTCCGCACGCCACTCAATAACATCTGCATCCTCGTAACGCGAACTATCTAGTTGTTGCGCCTCTTCTAAGGAGCGAGGCATAATCGAAACAACTAATTTCATACATCCACCCTAATCGTAAATACTTTTAAGTAATTACTACTTTCTTCTTTCTTGTTCCATCGAAAATCTCCCGGAAGTCCGTATTCCGCTAGAAAGCGATGCTTACGGCCTTGAAATCCCTTTTCGATTTGTTTTTTAAATTTTTCTTTGGTCACATTTGCCGCATTGGTACTGAGAATCAAGATCCCACCTGGATTTAAAATCTCGAGTGCCTCGCTGACCAATCGATGGTAATCTTTAGCGACTGAAAATGTCCGTTTTTTATTCCGCGCAAAGCTAGGCGGATCAAGCACGATCACATCATAGCTTAGGTCATGGCGTTTGGCATATTTGTAATAGTCAAAGACATCCATCACGACAAAACGATGAGCATCCAGCGCCAAGCCATTTGCCACAAAATGCGCTTCTGATAATTCTCTACTTCTCTTAGCCAGATCGACCGAAGTCGTCTCTACTGCTCCGCCCATGGCAGCTGCAACAGAAAAAGCAGCTGTATAAGAGAACATATTGAGCAAGGACTTACCAGCAGCGAGCCCCTCAACTAAACTTCCTCGGACTTCATGCTGGTCCAAAAAGATCCCCGTCATCAAGCCATCATTGAGAAAGACTTGGTAAGAGACCCCATTTTCAAGAATCAAAAATTCTTGCGGTGCTTCTTCTCCATAGACATGAGCCGATTCATAGTCCAAACCTTTAAAGCGAATCTTTTCATAGCCACCTCGGACTTCTGAAAAAGCTTCTTGAAAGGCTGCTAGAATGGTTTCCTTAATCTGAAATACGAAGGGATTGTACCAAGAAAAAACAACAAACTCACCATACAAGTCAACCGTGAAGCCACCAAAACCATCTCCCTCTTGGTTAAAAAGACGAAAGGCTGTCGTCGTTTCATCCGCATAATAAGAACGACGGTATTGCTTGGCTTTGATGAAAAGCTTTTTAAAAAAGTCTTGATCAAAAGCGACCAACTCTTGTGAAACAAACCATCCAATCCCTTTATTTTGTTCAGATAAGTATCCGACCCCGAGGGATTGTCCATCTCCTGAAAGCAATTGAACCGCTTGATTCAAAGCAGGAAGTGACTCAAAATCTTGCTTTTCAAGAAGGGATTGTCCTTGTTTGATTTTTGTTGCGACTTGGCGACTGACCGTGAGTTTTTTCATACCCTCTATTATAGCAAAAGTCTGCAGTTTTCACAAAGAGAGGCTTTATTTACTGGAACTTTTTTTACCATTTTATCCTAGTTCTCATCATTTAGCTTCAAATGATATAAAATGCCGGATCTTTCCTATTTCTTTCCTCTCCTTTACAGTCATTTTTTTCTTTCTACATAAAATTGTGGTATACTTGTATATGAAAATTTTTAGGAAATAAGACAAGGAAGTAACATTTTGTGAAAAAAATTACGAATTCGATACTCAATTTCATGAGTACCAGACTAGGATTTGTCTTGACCCTTCTGTTGCTCTACTGGTTCAAAACCATGTGGGCCTATTCAGTTGATTTTAATTTAGACATTCAAGGACCCTATCAGATTTTTCTAGCAGTGATCAACCCACTGCCGATCAGTTTGCTCTTCATCGGTCTAGCACTCTATATCAAACGAACCAAGCTCTTTTATAGTTTGGCCTTTGGGATCTACCTTCTCTTATTTATTTGGTTGATTTCTAACTCCATCTATTATCGAGAATTTACAGACTTCGTAACGGTCAATACCATGTTGGCTTCCAGCAAGGTTTCTGCTGGCCTCGGAGCTGCTGCTTTAGAATTGTTCCGCCCTTGGGATGTGATCTACATTCTAGATTTCCCTATTCTAGCTTTCTTCTTCTTTAAGAAATGGATTCGAATGGACAATCGTCCCTTCAATAAACGAGCTAGTTTTGCGGTTACCTCTTTATCGGCCATGCTCTTTTCGGCCAACCTTTTCCTCGCAGAAATTGACCGACCTGAGCTCCTGACTCGTGGGTTCTCAAACTACTATGTTGTTCGTGCCTTGGGTCTTCCTGCTTTTCTAGGATACAGCGCTAATCAAACTTATGTTGCAAACAAAGAGCGTTCCAAAGCATCTGAGGCAGATCTAAAACCGGTTGAAGAATATATCCAACAGCATTATGCCAAAGCTAATCCTGAATACTTCGGAATGGCCAAAGGCCGTAATGTCATCTACATTCACTTGGAAAGTTTCCAACAATTCTTGATCGATTACAAGTTGAAAGTAGACGATAAAGAATATGAAGTGACGCCTTTCTTAAATTCCCTCTATCATTCGAAGGAAACCTTTGCCTTTTCGAATGTCTTTAACCAAGTCAAGGCAGGGAAAACGTCTGATGCTGAGACCATGATTGAAACTGGGCTCTTTGGACTCAACCAAGGTTCCTTTATGGTGAACTATGGTGGAACCAATACCCAACAGGCTGCACCATTTATTCTTTCAAAAAATGGTTACAACTCGAGCGCTGTTTTCCACGGGAATGCTGGAAGTTTCTGGAACCGAAATACCGCCTATAAACAATGGGGCTACAATTACTTCTTTGATGCCAGCTACTTCACCAAACAAAACAGCAGCAATTCCTTCCAGTATGGTCTTAATGACAAATACATGCTCAAGGATTCCATCAAATACCTAGAAAGATTGCAACAGCCTTTCTATACGAAGTTCATTACGGTTTCAAACCATTATCCTTATACGACCAGCTTGTCAGGAGATGATCTCGGCTTCCCTCTAGCTAAGACTCAGGACGAAACCATCAATGGCTATTTTGCGACCGCTAACTATCTAGATTCTTCGATCAAAGCCTTCTTTGATTACCTGAAAGAATCTGGTCTTTACAAAAATTCCATCATCGTTCTCTATGGGGACCACTACGGAATTTCAAACTCCCGCAACCCAGCTCTTGCTCCTCTACTTGGTAAGAACTCTGAAACGTGGTCAAGCTATGACAATGCCATGTTGCAACGCGTACCTTATATGGTAGTCATTCCAGGTATGGATAAGGGTGGCATCATTGATACCTATGGTGGTGAAATTGATATGCTCCCAACCTTGGAACATTTGCTAGGTATTGAATCCAACAAATTCCTCCAAGTTGGTCAAGATATGCTCTCACCAGAACATGATCAAATCGTCGCCTTCCGTTCCGCTAACTACTTTGTTACTCCAGAGTATACGAGCTATAGTGGCCGGACCTATTACACCAAAACAGGTGAGGAAATCACCAACCCAGACGAAAAAACCAAGGAAGAACTGGACAAGATCAGGGAAGCTGCTAACCTTCAATTGAAGATTAGCGATAGCATCCAGACCGGTGACCTCCTTCGCTTCTTCAAGGGCAATGATCTTGGAAAAGTCAATCCAGAAGATTATTCCTACACCAATTCCTTCAAGGCATTGAAGAAGATTGAAAAGGAAAAAGGTGACAAATCAACCAGCCTTTATAACCAACGTGGCAATCAGTCCACCGTCGATCTCTTCAAGGCACCAACTTATAAAGAATTGCACCCAGAAGACGATAGTTCTTCCTCAACAGATACCAGTAGCAGTTCTTCTAAATAAAAAGAATCCCTGAGTTTAAAAACTCAGGGATTTTATGATTTCTTTTAAAAATACTTAGTCTAGGACTTCAAAAACAGAAGCTGTTAAATTCTCCACGTAGAATGGTCGTTTATGACGACTATTCCCAACCATCAATTTCAATTTATTTGAATTTTGGAGGTAATATGGAAGTCCGCTGGCGTTGAAGATGACCAAGTACTTCTTGTCTCCTGTTAGTTCATAGATGACAAGACCGCTGGTATCAGTTGCAGATTGAATAAAGACTTGTTGATAGATTTTATCATAGCTTTCAAATCCTAAGACAGGAAGACTTGTCTTCAAATTGATCAAGCTTCGGATATAGGCAATTGATTCCTTGTTTTGACTGACCAGATCCCAATTGACCTGATTCACAAAATCTGGAGCATTGTAGGAATTCATGGCCCGTTCACGATCCAAAGGGGTGATCTCACCATCAGGACCTGTCGCTACCAATTTAGTCCTCATGAACTCTTGACCCAATTGCATAAAGGCCATGCCCTGGAAGAGCAGATTCATGGCTGTAGCCAACTCTGAGCGCTTGACCAAGCCTGCTACTTCTTCATTCGGATGAAGGGTCTGAAGCAAGTCATAAAGATTATAATTATCGTGAGCTTCCACATAATTCAAGACCTGATTGGGACTTAAATAATTGCCAAGCTCCGCACTACCTAAAGCAGCACGTGCAACGATATTCTCCGTCGATTTTCGACTGACGAAGCCACGTTTGATGGAACCATAAACCTCAGCCCCTTTAATGGCATCGCGCTCCGTATCATTAAAGAAACCAATTCGAGGCAATTGCGCTGCATTGTCTTTCTTAGCCTTGTCCTCTGGTGCGAGACCGGTTCCCATGTCCCAACCTTCTCCATAAAGGAGAATGCGAGGATCCAGAGCATCCATCGCCTCCCGAATAGCATTCATTGTCGTCACATCGTGAATGCCCATCAAATCAAAGCGGAAACCATCGATCTGGTACTCCTTGACCCAGTGTGTGAGGGAATCAATCATGTACTTGCGGTACATTTCATGCTCACTAGCTGTTTCATTCCCAACACCTGTCCCATTTTGGAAGCGACCATCTGGCTCCATCCGGTAATAATAATCAGGTACTGTATTTTGGAAAGGACCATGTTCGGTCGAGTAGATATGATTGTAGACCACATCCATGACCACAGAAATTCCTGCCTCATGATAAGCCCGGATCATGGTTTTGAGCTCTTTCATGGTTTGTTTCGGATTGGATGGATCCGTCGAAAAGCTAGTTTCTGGTGCAGAATAATTCTGAACGTCGTAGCCCCAATTATAGGTCACCTGGCCTTCTTCGTCGTACTGTTTAAAGCGATCAGAAATGGGCTGAAGTTGCACGACATTGACCCCTAACTGACGGATATAATCAAAGGCAGTTGCATCACCATGGCTATTGACGGTTCCTTTTTGACAAGCCCCCAGATAGGTCCCACGCAGGACTTCGTCTACACCTGATGTCGGTGACTTGGTCAAATCCCGAAGGTGCATCTCATAAATCACTGCTTGACAAGGATTGTCCAAACGCCAAGGAGTCGCATCGGCGCATTTTTTATTGCCCCAATCAAACTGACGATCTGCTCTTGAGAGAATGGCTGAACGCATTCCATCGGCTGTCGTTGCAATGCTATAAGGATCGCGCGTCACTTGAGTCTGGTGTTCAAAATGCACACGATATTGATAAGCCATGCCACTTAAATTTCCTAGAAAATCTAGAATCCAAACACCTTGGGTGTTTTCTGGATGGTAGCTAGACTCTTGTTTGCCTCGCATCATCGGAATAGTCTTCCAAATAGGCGCATCCAGCTCAGTTGATTGATAAAGCAACAATTCAACTTTCTTAGCCGTTGGTGCCCATAGTTTAAAGCAATGCTCCCCTTCTTCCTCCCGATGACCGAGCCAGCCTTGATACGCCCATTTAGCATCAAACTCTCTAGGGTGCA
Source organism: Streptococcus sp. HMSC057G03 (assembly GCF_001808745.1). NCBI lineage: Bacteria > Bacillati > Bacillota > Bacilli > Lactobacillales > Streptococcaceae > Streptococcus > Streptococcus sp. HMSC057G03. The sequence goes on along the minus strand of NZ_KV794434.1, from coordinate 329,801 downwards.
TCGCCATATCGTAGGCATGAGGCTGACGATGGCTGTATGCATGACTCGTCAAAGCAGCTTGCAAAGAATAATAGACTGTATCGTCTCCATCAAGAATCCACACTTCTCGAACATGCCCTTCTGGTAAGAGTTCGATTTCAAAATCACGGGTCTTGGTGAGCCAATCCCCTTCTTTAACCAGGACATGGCCCCGGTTCAAGGCATGCTCACTCTCGTATACCAGATTTCCCTCCACTCCAAAATAATCCAACTTGGAGAAAGAGACCGATTTTCCTTCTACTTGATCCTGCCACTGCCACATATCATAGGCAAAATAATTTCCTTTTTGCTTATGAAAATGAAGCTTTACATGGTATTGTCGCATAACATTTTCCTATTTCCAATTTAATACCGAAGGAACCATCCGCTTGTAAAACACGTAATGGACTCCAACTATTTGTTTTTATTCTTCAGATGGGTGAACCAAAGCATCGTTGTTGATTTCATCAATATTCGCAAAGAATTCCAAGTGATTATGGAAGACTTCCAATTCAACCGGCGTATCTCCTCCGTACTCCCCATCTAGATTGATACGGAATGGTTGAGCATTTTTTCCTAACATTTCGATCGTCAACTTCTTGGTCTTGAGATATTCTACATTTTCATCGTGCACATGCTTGCCTCCATTGATGGCCTGAATCATCAAGGACAACATGTTAAAGAGCTTAGCAGTTTTTACGATAATCAAGGTAAAGTTCCCATCATCAAGCTTAGCATCTGGCGCGACACTTTCAAAACCAGCAATCGAGTTGGTCAAGGCCACGAAAATCATAGACGCTGGCCCTTCAAAGACACCATTGTCATGCTCAATCCGCACCTTACGAGCCTTGTTTCGCGGCAACATTTTAGCAGCTTCTGCCACATAGGCAAAGTAACCCAAGCGAGATTTAACACTACTTGGAACACTGAAGGTCAATTCTGTCATGGTTCCTGCTGCAGCAATGTTGATGAAATACTTACTGCCATAGGCACGACCAATATCCATCTGAATGGTTTGATTCTTTTCGATAATGCGAGCAGCCGCCACAGGATCACCCATCGGGATCTTCAAGGCACGCGCATAGTCATTGGTGGTACCGGTCGGGATAAAGGCCATCTGCGGACGATTTTCCAGACCTGCGACCCCATTGACCACTTCGTTAATCGTACCATCTCCACCAGCGGCAATGATTAAATCAAAGCCTGCTTTAGCAGCTCTTTCTGCTTCATTTTGGGCAGAAAATGGTTCTGGAGTCGTTTGATAAGCGCTGGTTTCATAGCCCACGTCTTCGAGTACGTCCAAGACTTCCGCAATATTTTTCTTGATAATTTCTTGCCCAGAGGTCGGATTATAAATTAAACGGGCTTTTTTGATTCGTTCTACCATAAAGATCCTCTATAAACTTTCAAGCCAGGCCTCATCTTCTACCTGGATTCCTAATTCTTGTGCTTTGGTTAACTTGCTACCAGCGTCACTACCTGCTACGACCAAATCTGTTTTTTTGGAAACAGAACCAGTTACCTTAGCACCCAGACTCTCTAATTTGGCCTTTGCTTCTGAACGTGTGAGCCGCTCTAGCTTCCCAGTCAAAACAACTGTCATCCCTGAAAGGGCCGCATCGGCAGCAGCTTTTCCACCAAGGTAGGTCAGATTGACTCCAGCTTCTTTCAACTCATGCAGGAGACGCTTGGATCCCTCTTGTGCGAAATAAGACTTGAGACTTTCAGCCACGACCATACCGAGACTATCAATGCTGGCAATCCGTTCTGGATCAGCAGTAGCCAGTTGATCGAGGTCATGGAATTCTTGGAGCAAGATTTGACTGACCTTGCTTCCGACATGGCGGATTCCCAAACCAAAGAGTAACTTTTCAGCTGAATTCTCTTTTGAAGCTTGAATGGCTTCATAGAGTTTTTCAGCCGATTTTTCTTTGAAGCCTTCTAAGGTTAATAGATCCTCTACAGTGAGCCGGTAGATCCCAGCTACATCCTCTACCAACTGAGCCGCGAAGAGTTTCTCTACAACAGCTGGACCCAAGCCTGTGATATTCATAGCATCCCGACTTGCAAAGTGGTTCAATCCCTCCTTAATCTGAGCTGGACAGAGCGGATTGATACAGCGAAGAGCCACCTCATCCTCAAAATGAAGCAACTCACTTTGGCAGCTCGGACAATGACTTGGAATGGCTAATGCTTGATCAGAGACTCGCTTATCTTTGACGACACGTAAGACCGCTGGAATGATATCACCCGCCTTGTAGACAATGACGGTATCATCCTGATGGATATCTTTTTCAGCAATATAGTCCACATTGTGCAAGGTTGCCCGACTAACAGTGGTTCCTGCTAGCTGGACTGGAGTTAGATTGGCCGTTGGGGTCACAACTCCGGTCCGTCCAACCGTCCAATCCACCGATAAGATTTTCGCTTCTTTTTCTTCAGCTGGAAACTTATAGGCGACAGCCCATTTAGGAGCTTTTACGGTAAAGCCTAGTTCTTCTTGAACAGCTAGATCATTGACCTTGATGACGATCCCATCGATATCGTAGGGAAGATCCTCTCGAAGCTGAGCTACTTTTTGGATGAAGTCCCAAATTTGCTCCATATCCTCAGCCAGCACTCGCTCTTGGTTCACGACAAACCCTAAGCGGGCTAATTTCTGAAGCACGCCTTCCTGACTGCTTTGATCCGTCGGACTCACTTCTTGATACAAGAAGGTTGCGAGATTTCGCTTGGCCACGATTTTCGTATCCAATTGGCGAAGCGTTCCTGCAGCAGCATTCCGTGGATTAGCAAACTCAGGCTCACCGTTTTCTTGACGGATCTGATTGACCCGATCAAAGGAAGCCCGTGGCATATAGCACTCGCCTCGAACCGTGATGTTCACTGGCTCTGGTAACACTAAAGGAATGTCCTTGACCCGCTTGAGGTTCTCTGTAATATCCTCACCGACAGAACCATCCCCACGTGTCGCCCCCGTTACGAGGACTCCATTTTCATAGGTGAGGGAAATGGACAAGCCATCAATTTTCAGCTCACATACATAGCTGATAGAAGGAAATTCCTTACGGACACGCTGATCAAAGGCTTCTAATTCTTCACGCGAAAAAGCATCTTGCAAACTATAAAGGGGATACTGGTGCTGGTATTTGGTAAAGCCTTTTAAAACCACCCCACCTACACGGTGAGTTGGACTCTCTGGTAAGATCTCATCTGGATGAGCAGTTTCTAGTTCCACCAACTCCCGATATAATTGATCATATTCACTATCTGAAACAGATGGAGCGTCTTTTGTGTAATACTCGTAAGCATATCGATTGAGTAATTCCACTAATTCTTTCATTCTGGTTTTCATGTTCTTATTTTATCATAAAATCACAATTTAGCCTTGAATTTACTGCATTCTTAGCATGAAAAAAAGGGGCTGGGACAAAAGTCCTAGCCTC
>NZ_KV794434.1:285838-326237 GCF_001808745.1 Streptococcus sp. HMSC057G03 | reverse complement strand
ACTCAACTGTGCGGAGGTGAGACGACGAAATCGAATTCTAAGGAATTACCGATTTCTGTCCCACTCTCTTCTTATTTTGTAAAATCAATCCGTTTAGAAAGTTGATTGATCACAATCGCTCCAAAAATCAAGGATGCAAATTCACCCACTCCCATGGTCAACCAGTTATAGAAGAATGGTTGGCCTTGAAGGTAATAAAGTTCCAAGGCAATCGTAAACATGGAAATGGAAAAGAAAATCGCAAACAAGAAATGGTCCAACCGAATAAGACCGTCAAACAAGAACTTGTTTTTAAAACGACCAAATAGAATGAGTCCAAGTCCTAGGAAGACAAAGGTTGAACCTCCACCAACAAAGACATCGATCCACCCAAAACTAAATAAGTTAGCAATCATACAACCAAGAGTCACTCCAATCAAGTACTTCTTATTGTAGAAGGCTAAGAAATTCATCATCTCCGAAACACGGAATTGATAGCCATAGTAGGCCATAGCATTGAGAGGTGGGGTAATGGTCAATACGATATAAATCGCAGCAACAATGGCAATTTGTGCCATATCACGAGCAGTTAACTGTTTCATTTATTCTCCTTTAGCGGTTTTCCCGCGTGTAATATGCTTGGCGAAAGGATCTTAAGCACCAAGGGTTGAAGGTTTGATTTCTTCAACCTTTCAAGTATAGCATATTTTGAGGTTTTATGGTAGACTGAATTTATGAAAACACTAATTAAAAAATTTTTTGATAATGAGATTTTATCCTATCTCTTCTTTGGAGTCGCCACAACCGTTGTTTCCGTCGGAACCCGCCTCTTCATCTATCATATGTCTCGTGATGAACGATTGGCGACAGCGATTGGAAACATTGCTGGGATCCTCTTTGCCTTTGCGACCAACGATACCATCGTCTTTAAGCAAGAAAGAAAGGGCTGGTTTCAGCGCTTGATCCGATTTGCGATTGCCCGCTCTGGGACCTTTATACTAGACATGGCCTTGACCGAGATTTTTGTCAAGCAATTCCCAGGAATCATCGGGCAATTTGTCCACAACAACAAGAGTCAAATCAATCTAATTGAAACCCTCTTTGCGCAAGTTGCTATAGTGGTCCTCAATTATGTCTTTAGTAAACTCTTTGTCTTTAAAAATAAAAACAAGGCTTGAAACAATTGTTTCAGCCTTATTATTTTAAACTTCTATACTTGCATGCTCTGCACTTAATTGATAGATCGTTCCCTCGACCCCAAAATAATCCTTGGCTAGCTCTTTCAATTCCTGCATAGCTGTTTGTGCACGTTTGGCCTGCTCCTCATCAATGGCTTCAATCACCAAAATAGCATCCTTGGTATCTTCAGTTAGCATGGTTCTTTGAGCTTCTCGCCAATTCAAACAACGACAAACGGCTCCTTCTTGGTCATAGTAGATGATCTCCCCTTCCAAAGCTGGCGCATCTTCTTCAGCTCCTAATGGAAAGAACGGTTCGCCTCCTTTCGCCTGTCCTAGAGAGAGTCCACCCACTAATTTATCCATGTCTTCTCCTCCACAAGGAAGGGCATAAGCCATAGACACACTATTGTATAAATCAACCAAGGGATTAATCGGATAAAATTCACGACCCTGGTGAACCCGTTTTAAGAGTGCTTCGATTGAAGATCGGGCTCCTTTTTTTGTTTTAAACTTGCTAAAAGCTTGGCGCCACTCTTGAACGAACTCACTCTGGGTATAGTTTTCTTCATCGATAAATTCCCATGCTCGCTTGGCACCCTTGTCCAACAATTCTTTGAAATAAGGATCCTTGGCTTCATCTACTGTATTATCAATACCATACAAGGACATCACTGTAATTCTAGCTGTTGGAAATAAATCCCAAAATGCTTGATCGACTGTCACTTTCATTGCTTTACCTCACTATAATTTCTTTTTTGACCTTTTTTGACTAGTTCCCAATCCAAGGTGATATTCTCACGAACTCGGATCAGATACTCTTCTAACTGTGCGACTTCTTCTTTGGAAAATCCTTTTAAGGCAGTTGTCTCAGAGTAAAGATGCTCCCCTAAAATGAAGGGGTAAATCTGCTTACCTTTTTCAGTTAATTCCCATTCCTTGGTTTTAAGGTTTTCACCCTTTGGGCGCTGTTGAATCAGTCCTCGTTCTTCTAGTCTTTTTACGGATCGGGCAACAGTTGAGCGATCTACTTTTAAGAGCTCAGAGAGTTCTTCCTGAATCATTCCAGGTTGCTCCGCAATTCGCACCAGGTAAAGGTATTGACCACGCGCCAAATCCAAATCTCGAAATTCAATATTTGCTATAGAATCCAGAGCTCGCGCAATGATGCCTATCTCACGCAAAATACTCATCTCACTCCTCCTTTCCTATTGACAATAGCATAACACATTTTTGTTGCATTTGCAATAAAATGGATAAAAAAAGAGGCTGGAACAAAAGTTCTAGCCTCTCAATTATTTTTGAATTGTGGAGCAAGACGCAGTGGTTGAGTGGGCTCTACTACGCTGATTTTATCAGCTTTTACAGCCCTACACAACTGTGCGGAGGTGGGACGACGAAATCGAATTTTAACGAATGACCGTTTTCTGTCCCACTCTCCCTTATTCCGTTTTTTCTTTTTTTATCAAGCGTAACCGACGCTTTAATTTTTGTGAAACTTCTCTATGCCGGAAGTCCACTTCTTCTGATTTTAACTTAGAGACAATTTCTCCACTGCGCGTTTGGAACTTTGCTTCTCTAGCAAATTGGATACTGGCATTTAAAATACAACCAATAATCATGATTTTTGCCACCAAGATAAACCAGAACATGATGACCGCTAGGACGACCGAACCGAAGAAACGAGCATCTAAGAAATGACTCACATAACGATCCACATATTTCCAAAAGATATTCAAGATCGCATACAGGACAGCAACAACAAAGGTCGCCCCTGGCAATACATATCTAAATTTCGGAATTTTGACATTTGGAAGGGTGTAATAGAGCAAGACCAGACTGACAAAAAGCAAGAGATAGATGGTCGGCTCTGTCAAATTCAGTAAGCGCACATAAATCGTCCGATCAAATGAAAAGGTCCGATAGAGATAGCGAACGATCATTTTCCCAAACATGGAAAGGATCAGCGAGAGTCCAAACAAGCCCTGCAAGGCAAAACTGATCAGGAAGCTAAAGAGTCGCCCCCAGATAATACCACGCTCCTTTTCCACCCCATAACTCTTGTTATAGGCTTTTTGGAGGTAGGCAATGCTCTGAGAGAAGATCCACAAAGCAGAAATAATCGAGAAACTCAGTAAGCCTGTCGAAGGTTTGGTCAAGACACTCGAAATCATCTGTGCCACTATTCGATATAAGGAGGCTGGCAAGACTTTTTGTAAGCTTAAAAGAATCTGAGTGGGACGAATATGAAAGTAGGGTAAAATATTGGCTGCAATCAGCATCAAAGGGAAAATGGAGATCAGCAAATAATAGGCCACCGCAATGCTAGTGATGTCAGACTCTGCACTCTGATAAAACCGCACGAAGCCCTTTATAAATGGCTGTCCCAGTACTTTTTGTAGGACCTTTTTCATTCGTCACCTCCCCATTTTACTAAAAAAGAGCAAAGAGCGAAACCAGACACTTGCCTTCAGCTCCATTCTTTCCTCTCTAGTTTTAGTATGTTCCTTCTTCACCTTGACTAGTCAAGATCACTGGACCATCTTTTGTAATCACAAATTGATGCTCGTATTGACAAGAAAGGCCACCGTCGAGGGTCTTATGGGCCCAACCAGTTTCCATATCTGTATCAATCTCCCAAGTACCGGTATTAATCATTGGCTCAATCGTCAAGACCATCCCTTCACGTAAGCGAAGACCGCGTCCAGCACGACCATAATGCGGGACCATTGGTTCTTCATGCATGGTAGGCCCGACACCGTGTCCGACCAAATCACGCACCACGCCATAGCCTTTGCTTTCTGCATACTCTTGAATCGCTGCACCAATATCTCCCAAGCGATTGCCAACGACCGCTTTCTCAATTCCCTTATAGAGACATTCTTTGGTCACGTCCATCAAATCTTTGACTTCTTGCGAAACATTTCCAACCGCATAAGCCCAGCAAGAGTCCGCCAAGCCACCACTATAAGACTCCGTGTATTTCTTGACTTGCGCTACATTATCAAAATCTAATTTCGATACATCCAAAACAGACTTATCAAGCGGTTCTGACAAGACCATGTCTACCTTGAGGAGATCACCATCTTTGAGAATGACGTGACGTGGAAAAGCATGGGCTACTTCGTCATTCAAACCACAGCAAGTCGCATAAGGATAGTCCATGAGACTACCTTCTACACCGATTTGAAGCGGCAAGACATTGGCTTCTTTACAGCGACGACGGACATATTCTTCTACTTCCCATAGGTCAAGCCCTGGCTTGATCAAGTCACGTAATCCAATATGGATACTGGCAAGGATATCACCTGCACGATCCATGGCTTCAATTTCACGTTGTGATTTTAATGTAATCATTGTCTCCTCATTTCTTTTTGTTTAATTAATCTTAATTGTAATGGTTGCTTTCGCAACTAGCTGCAGATCTAAATACAAGCTAAAATCAACCAAGGCCGAACGTCTGGTTCGTCGAACTAGTTGTGGTTCAATGCGGATCACATCATCCACCTGTACAGCCTGTAAAAAATTGATGATCAACTGTTCGACAATCAAGCTACGCCCACTGTGTTGCATCATCTTGCGAATAATCTTCATCAGCACTTCGATCATGACCCCATTGGCCAAAACACCGCTTTTCTCCAGCATACTTGGCTCCACTGTGAATTGGTAATGGTCGTTCTCTGTCTGAATCTTTTGACCGATCTGCTCACTAAAGGTTGGTAAGCTCGAAAACTGCACCTTGCTAATCCGATCCATGACATCCCGACGCGTAATAACCCCCAGCAAGGTCTGGTTATTACGAACAACAGGAATCATTTCATAATCTTCAGCGATCATCCGTTGGCTAATCGTCGCAATGCTGGTGGACAAATTAGTGGTAAAAATGGTCCGTGACATCACCTTATCAAGGGTCGTCTGAGGCGCCTTATCTCCAGCATCTCTCATGGTTACGACGCCCACTACCATCTGGTGCTGATTGACAACCGGAAAACGACTAAAGCGATTCTTTCGAACCAAATCTAAATAATCCCTTACCGTATCCGTCTCAGAAAGATAGCCGTACTCATGGAAGGGCCGATAGACCTGCTCGACTGTCAAGATATCCGTCTTGATCTGCATGTTAGACAAAGCCTTATTGATCATGGTCGCGACGGTATAGGTATCGTGTGAAGTTCGGATGACTGGGATTTGTACCTGATTGGCCAGATCAATCACATCCTCACTCACTTCAAAGCCACCCGTCACTAAGACCGCATTGTCATGCTTAAGAGCCAATCGTTGGATGCTAGTGCGGTCACCCACGATCAAAAGCCCCCCTTCAGACACATAGTCAAGGACGTGCTTTTCTGTCATGGCACCGATATAAAATTTATTAAATTCTTTTTCGAGTCCCTCTTCACCAGCTAATATTTCAGAACCGGTGATTTCTAAAATTTCCCGATAAGTCAGGTGCTCTAGTACAGCTTTTTGCGATTTGACACGGATGGTCCCGCTTCTAGGACGCGTTTCGACAATTCCTTGATTTTCAGCTTCTTTAATGGCACGATAGGCCGTCCCATCACTGACATTCAAAAAATTGGAGATACTGCGGACACTGACCCGTTTTCCAATCGGTAATTTTTCGAGATAGTCTAAAATCTCTTGGTGTTTACTCATAGAAGTCCCCTCTACCTAGGCGGAAATCATAATAATCGCGCATTTTACGCGTATAGCGGTCACTCCCTTTGAATTGACGAAAGAGACGAAAACCAGCCTTCAAAGCAACCTTTTGACTCCCTGCATTTTCAACATGGGTGACAATCTTAAGCTCCTTCAGTTGAAATTTTTCAAACGATAGAGAGACCAACTCTTTGACCGCTTCTGTCATCAGACCCTTTCCCCAAAAATCTTTGTGTAAAAAGTAGCCTAACTCAGCCTCTCCCTTAATTTCATCCAACTTTTCAAACTTGATGGAGCCAATCATCTGATTGGTTTCCTTATCACAGATCGCCCAAACCCCCAAAGGATTTTTCATGAAATAGTTGGCTAGTACATATTGAGTTTCAGCAAGATCGGCTTGTGCAGGGAAGATAAATTGTAAATTTTCAGGATTCGAAGCAATCTTATAAAAATCTTCCGCATCCTCAAAGAGAAAAGGTCGTAAATACAACCTTTGTGTTTCAATTAGTGAATAGGCAGCTAAGTTCGTCCAAATATTCATTTCAAACTCCATTGTTCGTGTATCCAGCCGCCACTATCAGATCCCAAGTTCTGTCACTATTCCTCTACCAACTGGATGTCTGCTCCAAGTTGGGTCAATTTATGAATAATATCTGAATACCCGCGAAGGATGTATTCCACATTTGTAATTTCTGTTGTTCCAGAAGCCATGAGACCGGCGATCACTAAAGCCGCACCAGCTCGAAGATCCGTCGCTTTCACACTGGATCCTGTCAATTGATTTGGCCCTTCATAAATAATGTGGTCGTTCAAGGTCGAAATGGTGGCCCCCATTTTAGCTAATTCTGGTACATGGTTGACCCGTTTTTCATAAATTGTATCAACAATGCGTCCACGTCCTGCAGCCGTTAAGAGCAAAGGTGTGATCGGTTGTTGCAAATCAGTCGCAAAACCAGGATAAGGAGACGTTTTGATCTGGATGGCCTTCAAGCCCGTCTGCTTTTCTACAAAGATACTATCTTCAGAAATGGTCATGCGCACACCCATTTCCTCTAACTTAGCAATATAGCTCTCTAAATGCTCATACAGGACATTATTGATCTGGATACCTTCTCCAATAGCAGCTGCAAGGGCAATATAGGTTCCAGCTTCGATGCGATCTGGAATCACCTGATGTCTCGTTCCATGCAATTGTGGAACACCATCAATGATAATAATGTCTGTTCCTGCTCCACGAATATGGGCTCCCATGTTGTTGAGCAAGGTCACCACATCGATAATCTCAGGTTCCCGCGCAGCATTTTCGATCACCGTCCGGCCTTCAGCCTTGACTGCTGCCAAAATCGTATTGATCGTTGCACCGACACTAACAGTATCCATGTAGATGTTTGCTCCTTGAAGAGGCTTGCCATCAGTCGCAAGTTTCATACTAGAGCCATCCATGGTCATAGCGGCTCCCATCGCTTCAAAGGCCTTCAAATGCAAATCAATCGGACGTGGGCCAAGATCACACCCACCAGGAAGCCCAACAGTTGCTTGACCATAGCGTCCTAATAAGCTGCCATAGAAATAATAGGAAGCTCGCAGACTGTTGATTTTTCCAAATGGCATGGGCATATTCTTCACCCCACGTGGATCAATGATCAAACTGTCTTCTTTGCGCTCGATCTTAGCCCCCATGATGGTCATGATTTCAATCAGACTCGCCACGTCGGAGATATCCGGTACCCCATCAAGGGTCACGATATCATCCGCCAGAATGGTCGCCGGAATCAAGGCTACTACACTATTTTTTGCACCACTAATGGTCACCTCTCCTTTTAGAGGGCGACCACCATTTATTACAATTTTTTTCATCTTAATAATTTATTAGCTCTTTCAAGTCTTTTTCCTTTTACTATCGTTTTTTGTAACGGAAATAAAAGGGACAACGTATTCAAAATACTGCATCTATTATACCACAGATCGACCTATTTTTCCATCTGTAGGAATTTTCAAAACGAAAAAAAGCTAGGATCAACTTGACCCTAACTTTTCCATTTCAACTAATTATTTTACAGCTTCTTTCAAGGCTTCTACCTTGTCCAAACGTTCCCATGGAAGGTCAATATCTGTCCGTCCCATATGGCCATAAGCCGCTGTTTGACGGTAGATTGGACGTTTCAAATCCAACATTTGAATAATCCCTGCAGGACGAAGATCAAAGAGCTCACGTGCTGCTTTTTCAAGCTTACTTTCAGCGACTGTTCCAGTACCGAAGGTATCAATACGAACAGAGACAGGTTGAGCAACCCCAATGGCATAAGCCAATTGCACTTCTGCTTTCTTAGCAAGACCTGCCGCTACGATGTTTTTGGCAATGTAGCGAGCTGCATAAGAAGCAGAACGGTCCACCTTAGTGGCATCCTTACCAGAGAAGGCACCACCACCGTGACGTGAATAACCACCATAAGTATCCACGATGATCTTACGACCTGTCAAACCTGAGTCCCCTTGAGGCCCACCGATAACGAAGCGACCAGTTGGGTTGATGAAGAATTTAGTCTCCTCATCTAGGTAAGAAGCTGGAATCACTTCTTTGATGACCTTGTTAATCACATCTTCGTGGATTTGTTCATTGCTGACATCTGGATCGTGTTGAGTTGAAATAACCACTGTATCCACGCGCGCTGGGCGGTCGTTTTCATCGTACTCAACAGTAACTTGTGACTTGGCATCTGGACGAAGATAGCTGATTTCACCAGACTTACGAAGCTCTGCCAAACGACGAACCAACTTGTGGCTGAGTGAAATTGGCAATGGCATGAGTTCTTCTGTTTCATCCACCGCAAAACCAAACATGAGACCTTGGTCTCCTGCTCCGATCAAATCAAGTGGATCTTGATCTGCATTTCCACGTACTTCCAAGGCTTCATTAACCCCTTGGGCAATATCAGGAGATTGTTCCACCAAAGATGGGTGTACTCCTACAGTTTCAGCTGAGAATCCATATTCCGTATTAGTATATCCAATTTCTGCAATGGTATCACGAACCACACGGTTAATATCCACATAAGCAGTCGTTGAAATCTCTCCGAAGACATGCACGGAACCAGTATAAACAGCTGTTTCGGCAGCCACGTGAGCTTCTGGATCTTGTTCTAAAATAGCATCTAAAATAGCATCTGAAATTTGGTCTGCAATCTTATCTGGATGCCCCTCAGATACAGATTCAGACGTGAAAAGTTTACGTTCTGACATAAAAATGTCCCCCCTTAAAAAATATTGTTATAGAGTTACAAAGTACTGATAGAAGATTTCTACCACCTTATCGGGACCATATAACACTTCATTATAACACATTACATATGATATGGAAAATGATTTTTCAAAAAGCCCATTAAATCAGCTTTTTCGATCTATGTACTACCCAGTTAAACTGACTTAAACAGTCCTCAAAGTTCCTAAAAAGTTCACAAAAAATACCCCGTAGGGTATCTATCAATTGACGAGTTCAGCAGGCAAGATCTAGCACCCTCACACGGTGCTTTTTTTATCTTCAAAAATGATAGGCGTCCGCGTACCAATGGGTACTCGAAAACCTACCACCTACTTAAATGATAACAGTTCTTTAAAAATTTTCAACCCTATCTACTTTAATCAGTCTCCATTTTTAAATAATATACCTCCAATAAATACCAGGACTCCTAAAACCAAGGATAAAATATTTGGACCTGTCCAATAAGGATCTAGCGTACCTATGATGGAAACAATAAATAAGACGGCTGATGTATTTAAGAGACCCACATTTCCATTCCTCATAGCTATGAAAAGGATGAAAGTCGCAATCATAAAACAAATATAATGGATGGCACCAATATATAAGATCAGTAGATACATGGGGTTTCCTAAAAATAAAGGAAAAATCATAATACCAAGGTGGCAGACTGCTATTATAAGGGCGCTCCATAACCAAGACGAATGAAGAATAATCCTCTTTGGCGAATTTTCTTTATCATTGTTTGATTGTATATCAGCATTCAACTGATCGTTTACATCTATGTCTCCTTCTACTTGAGAGTCCGCCATCTCTGGTTTAGTGTCAATAGATGATAGATCTTGTACTTTCACCTTGGACTCCCAGCTAACTGCAACTTTCTCAAGTAAACTAAAAACACGACAAGCAATATAAATCGATAAGAGAAGATAAAAGAGACCGTAAAAGCTTATACGAGAGATGAAAGAGTATACTGCACCTATCACAACAAGAGAAGATAAAATGAGCAAGAGAGAAAATACTTTCTGAAGTTTCTCACTTGTACTTGTGATCATAACATTAATCAGAAGTAAAAACATTAACTCCATTACACTGTATCGAAGTGTAAAAGCGTAAATATCACTCGTTCTATCCATACCAATCAATATAAATAGTGGAGAAATATTTGTAGAGGCAACAAATAGTACTAAATAAGCTATCGATGATTTCCAACCATCTTTACTTTTCCAATTGTTTAAAAGCTCCCTCATTTCTACATTCTTTATAAGCAAGCAAATCCATATTAAACAAATGATATTTAGCACAAAGGAAATGTTCATCAGATTTGTTGGGGAGAAAGGTGGTAAAAAAAACATCAGTAGTTGGGTAATTGAGAGGAGAAGAGCAGCTATCAATCCTTCAACATTTAAACGCTGCTTCATGATTCTCCAAATTACCCAGCAAATAATCATTCCATTCCATATAGAAAAAATACTAGAGGTAGTGATCAGTGGTGTATTTCCATTTAAATTTTGGACATTATAGCTCTCTACTAGACTACTACCATAAGAAACAAGATAAAGAATTGCTTCAAGAATTAGCAGTATACCATACCATTTTTTTCTAGACATAGATTCTCCTCCGCTTTCTAAGAAAAGTATTTAACGATCCATTTATTTAAATTATAACACAATTTGTAACCGTTTTCTCAGTGCGTTATCAGTACTAAATAAATAAAAAAGATAGGATTGAACATCCTACCTGCTATCATCACTCTTCATTTTTTAACAATACAGTTCCAATCAATACCAGCACTCCTACCACAAACTGTGGTATATGATTAATCACCCAATCCGGATCACCCGCAGCAATAAATGAAAAAACATAAATAGCTACTGCTATATAAAGAGTTGCTTTATTGGCATTCACTATTCCATTCCAAAGCAGGATGGTTGCAATCACAAAGCTAATCATATGGATTCCCAAAAAGTACAAAAAGCCACCAGCCCACGCTCCCATTGAAAAGAGACCTAATAAAAGTAAAACTATATAAACAATGGCCAAGAACAAAGCAATAGAAAGGATTACAGAATTTCCAATTCTCTTCTCTGGCTTCATTTCATTGTTCGGAAAAAGACTTTCATCTGAAGCATATGCCTCATTTTCTTTATCTACTTCAGGATTTTTTTGTTGATCTGTCATAACTTTTTCCTAACATTTTTAGTTATTCTTTCCAATAATAGCGCTTAAAAATAGAGCGGAGAACTGATTTAACTATCTCTTTGATCGACCCGAATACTTTTTATTGAGTAGAGTTGACCATACCCATTTTTTGATTAAGAGCTTTTCTCTTCTTTAACCAGGAGTGTTCCGATTAAATCCAAAATACCTAAACATAAGGGAGCAATTCGAAATATTTCCCAGTCCGGATCAAAAGCCAAGATGATAGACAGCAGATAGAGTCCAACACTCGCATAGAGAAGGCTTTTATTCCCCTTCTTCATCCCTAGTCGAATTAGAGAGGCTCCAATCGCAAGACTTAATAAGTTTGGACCAAGGAAAATCAAAACGACAAATCCCCAACCATCACCCCAAGGTGCAAAGTAAAAGAAAAACAATACAAGATAGATAATGGATAAGTAAAATGTCACTGAAAGAAGAATAGAATGTAAGCTATTTTCTTTTGGAGGATTCTGAACAGATACAGAATTGGGATAATCTTCACTGATCTTGCTATGTTCTTTATTTTCCTCAAAATGTTTCTCTTGGTTTGTCATCACTTTCTCCTTCCTTTCTTATATTTTTATGTTTTTCCTTTAACACCATTATTCTTGATTCCATCATTCTTTTCATGATATCCATCTATTCAATGCTATCTCATAAACATTAATTTGGACAGGTTGCCAATTAGATTGCTAACATATCATGAAATAGGCTGGAAATCTTCCCTAAATAAAATCAGCCTCTGCAATAGCTCTTTTCACTTCTTCAATTGGTAAATTGACCAGTTCTACTTCTTTTTCACGGTAGAGGTATTCGGCATATTCATCGATGCGGTATTGATGAATATATACTACCCGCTTGCAACCGACTTGAAGCAACTGCTTGGTGCAATTGAGGCAAGGAAAATGCGTCACATAAGCTGTAAAGCCTTTGGGAATTCCACGTTCAGCTCCTTGCAAAATAGCATTGACTTCCGCATGAATCGTCCGGACACAGTGTCCCTCGACCATGAGGCAGCCATCCTCTAAACAGTGATCTGTCCCAGAAACAGACCCATTATACCCGGTTGCAATGACCTTATTATCCTTAACTAGAACAGCACCTACTTTCGCTCTATTACATGTCGCTCGATTCGAAATCAGTAAGGCCTGTGCTGCAAAATATTCATCCCATGCTAGTCGATTGTGTGTCACCTTTATATCCTCCATCTCTCCTCATATCGGTTACGATTATTTTCATTATAGCATGAAATCAACAAGAAAAAAAGGGAGTGGGAAAGAACTCTGACTAGTAAAAAAGAGTTCGTTTTCCCACCCCCGCACAGTTGATTAGGTCATCTTTAGAGCTTAAAAAGCGAATAAAGATACCAATCAACCACTGCGTCATACAGTTATTTCTATCATACATCAAAGGCTGGACAACTTTTGCCCAGCCTATTATAAACATTATTTACCAAGTTTTGCTTTAGCTGCATCTGCAAGAGCTGTGAAAGCTGCTGCATCGTTAACAGCCAAGTCAGCAAGCATTTTACGGTTAACTTCGATCTCAGCCAATTTCAAACCATGCATCAATTGTGAGTATGAAAGTCCGTTCAAACGAGCTGCCGCATTGATACGTGTGATCCACAATTTACGGAAGTCACGTTTCTTTTGACGACGGTCACGGTATGCATAGTAGTAAGAGTTCATTACTTGTTCTTTTGCAGTACGGAACAAGATATGTTTAGCTCCATAGTAACCTTTAGCTAATTTAAGAATACGTTTACGACGTTTGCGTGATACAACGCCACCTTTAACACGTGCCATTTATATTTCCTCCAATATTTCCTAGAATTCTTTACTTACGAATACGCGATTATTTCAAGCGAGTAAGCATTGCTTTGATACGTTTGAAATCTCCTGCATGCACCATAGATGCTTTACGAAGATGACGACGTTGTTTCTTAGTTTTTCCGTGGAAACGGTGAGAAGTGTAAGCACGGAAACGTTTAAGTCCACCAGAACCTGTACGTTTGAAACGTTTAGCTGATGCGCGGTGTGTTTTTTGTTTTGGCATGATATTTTCTCCTTTTTTTAACTTTCTGACAGATTATTTCTTGTCAGTTGCTGGCGCCAATTGCATGAACATTTGACGTCCATCCATCTTAGCTCGTTGTTCGATGATCGCCACATCTTGTGTCGCTTCAGCGAAGTCGGCTAAAACTTTAGCACCAATCTCTTTGTGGGTAATCATACGACCCTTAAAGCGAATGGATACCTTCACTTTATTTCCTTTTTCAAGGAATTTGCGAGCATTGCGAAGTTTTGTATCGAAATCACCCTTGTCAATCACTGGGCTCAAACGAACTTCTTTCACGGTCACAACGCTTTGTTTTTTGCGTTGTTCTTTTTGCTTCTTCTGGTACTCAAATTTGAACTTACCGTAGTCCATAATTTTCGCAACAGGAGGTTTAGCTTGAGGTTGAATGAGAACCAAGTCAACATTAGCGTCGTCTGCAAGTGCTTGCGCTTCGCTAAGTGGTTTGATACCCAATTGCTCACCTTCAAGACCGATTAAGCGAACTTCACGTACACGAATTTCATCATTGATGAATAAGTCTTGCTTTGCTATGGTTTTCACCTCTTTTTTATTATTCGAGAAAAACAAAGAACGGACCTGCAATACAGGCCCGAACTACATGATGTATTTCATTACTGAAACTTGATCCGTAGGGGCCAGGCAACTTGCGTCACAAGGCGAGAAGTTCTCACTTCTGCTTTTCTCAACTTTTATATGATATCAAGTTTTTTATTCTTTGTCAAGAAGTTTTTTTGCTTTTTCTTCAATAAAGGCAACAACGTCTGCAATTCCAACACCCGTTGTGTCAAAATGAATGGCATCAGCTGCCGGTTTCAAAGGAGAAACGGCACGGTGGCTGTCCTTATAGTCCCGCTCAGCGATTTCTTTTTTCAACAATTCAAGATCCGCTGTGATGCCCTTTTCAACATTTTCCTTATAGCGACGTTCTGCCCGCTCCTCAACCGAAGCAACCAAAAAGATCTTCAACTCTGCATGTGGAAGGACGACCGTCCCAATATCGCGTCCGTCCATAACGATGCCCCCCTCTGCTGCAATTTCTTGCTGTAGAGTGACAAGTTTTTCACGGACTGGCGCAAGCGCTGCAACCCATGAAACATTGTTGGTCACTTGATTATCGCGAATTGGGTGGGTAATATCCACGTCTGCTACAAAGACAAGCTGCTCTCCTTCTTCTGAACGACCGAAACTAATTGGATACTGATCTAAAAGGGCTAAGAGGTCATCAACCTGTTCAGCTGTCAGATTATTTTGCAAAGCTAGATAAGTCGCTGCACGATACATAGCTCCCGTGTCTAAATACGTATAGCCTAGATCCTTGGCAATAATCTTTGCAACTGTGGACTTTCCACTAGAAGCCGGTCCATCAATGGCAATTTGAATTTGTTTCATTCTGTCTTCAACTCCTACTGAATCTTAACGACATCACCAGGATTCGCATACCATGATCCTGTAGACATGTGAGATGGATTTAACTGTTCCAATTGGGCAATGGAAATACCAGCACGCGCAGCAATCGCTGCTTCCCCTTCACCTGCTTGAACAGTGATCGTACCTTCTTCAGAGTTCTCATCTTTTGAACTATCGTCTTTAGCCGCTTGGTCAGTTTGTGCTGCAGGGGCTGATGATTTCTGTTCAACCTTAGTCTCTCCATTGTAGAAACCAGACATTTGTTTTGATTTATTGCTGCCACCTGTTGAAAGGAAGATCAACAAGCAGACCATCGCCACTACTACTACAAAGAAAATAATGGCTAAAATCGTCAATAGACGATCTGCCTTGATTCCGTTTAACTTACTCGTTCTTTTCAATGTTTCTTCTCCATCATCGTAAATATCTTCTTCCCATGGTTCTTTTGCCATGACTTCCTCCTTGTTTTTTCTCGTAAAAATCATTACAATAGAAGTATGAAAGTTACGTTAATTCCAGATCGTTGCATCGCTTGCGGTCTCTGTCAGACCTATTCTGAATTATTTGATTACCATGACAATGGCATCGTTAAATTTGCTGCTGAAGAGGACGACCTCCTTGAAAAGGAAGTCCCTGTCACAAACGATGTTCTCGAGGCTATTAAAGAATGCCCCACTCATGCTCTCTTAAAAGATTAAGAGGGCTTTTTATTTGTTTGCATAATACATCTCGTAGTAATCCACATGGATGAAATTGTCCGTCAGGATTACTTCTCCCTTAAAATAAGGATTTAAGGCAAGCGCATTGATAAAGTATTTTTTCGGCCATTTACGCATACAGAATGTCCGACTGCGCGAACCATCATTAAAAATGAGCTTGATCGATTTCTTATTTACTTCGACCTTTTCAATCGAGTCAATCTTCACCTTGATTGGAGTAAAAGGATTGGCTGTAATAATCCGCAAGATCCCATCCTCATAGATCGTGAAGTAACGATGGACCCCAATCGCGAGCAAGACCATAAATAAAAAGAACGAAAACAAAACTAGCGTTGGCACACTAGAGCTCTCATACATCAAGGCCAGTCCAATAAAGACCGGAATCACTGCAATAGACCAATAAATCACAAGAATAGATAAGTCCGGTTGCCAATGATAATGGACCTTTCCAAATATCTTAATCATGAGCGTACCCCCATCTAATAGTTTAGCATAAAAAACAAAAAAAAGGGAGCCAGACAGCCAAAATCACAAAGATTTTTACCTGCTAGCACTCCTTTTAAAAGTTTCATTCTGTTCTAGTTCTTATTTTGAGATACTCTAAAGTATTCATAAACTTTTTCTTTGATCATTTTTAATTCACTTTCAGGAATTTCCTCTACCTTACTCCCTGATGTTTTTTTCAAAACAGTACCTTCGGAGTATATAGAACTGAACATATTGTCATTGTTATCTTGTGAAAATAGGGAGGTGCCTAAAAAATAATTTGTCGAAGAATAATCTAAAAAATCTAGAACAGTAGGTGTCATATTAAGAGAATTTTTCCCATTCACGTCTATTGTCTGAGACGATACACCTTTATAGTATATAAAAAATGGAATTTTATCCAAACTTACATGATCACGGTTTTCATTTGGGAATGCTTTTTTATATTCATCATCAACATACGTCGCATGGTCAGTGGTGAAAATAAGGACTGTATTTTCTGAGATTGGACTTGAATTAAATCGATCCATGAATTTTTTAAACTGCTGATCCATCTCATAGAATCGATTGAGAACTCTATCATTACCATCTCCTAATTTATAATTATATCCGTCAGAACCTATATGTGTCCCAAATGTGTACATTGAAATTAGAAACGGAGATTTATTTTTTGAATAATTCTCTATTTGTGAGAACAGTTCCTCGTACGCTTCTTTGTCAAATGAGATTTTTCTACCATTTTCCAACTTTGAACTATAGATATTATCAAAACCTAAATCAGAAAGGTAATCTGTAAATTCTTTATTTTTAGGTTCAGTATTTATAAATTCAGTTTTATATCCTTGTCCACTTAAAAATTTAGGAAGAGAAATTAAGTAATTCCGTGAATTATTCTCAATTTGATAACCCGAGAATAATTGACTTTCTATACCTCGGTATGTTGCAAACGTATGATTATAATAATTTCTAAACGATATAGATTTCGACTCATATTCTTTAATTGTTGGAGTAATATTTCTACTGTCATCGATAATATGATGTGAAAATCCCTCAGTAAAAATTAAGATTATATTTGGCTTATCAGGGAGGTTTGATGGTTTTTTAACATAATCTTGAACTCCATCTTTAAGAAATTTTTGTTTAAGCTTTTCTGATTTTATTAGGGTCTCTCGTTTTACTTTTTCAAACTCAATTTTATCTTGTACCAAATTATATGTTGAAACAGTAGGAGACATTTTTACCGGTAAAAATTGTAATACAATTAATTCAAATACTAAAATCAAAATAGCAAAAATAAGATCTTGGAATTTCCATATTGGGTCATCTTGCAGATTTGCTCTTTTGAATTTTGACGTATCTAACAATTCAATTTTATTAATCGGTAAAAAACTAAAAAACAATAATAGTAAAATAGCAAAACCATAGATAAACGCTCTACCACCCAATGCTTCCCATGAACTTATGTTATCAACCATAGTCAATGTAACATACGAAGTTCCAAAATTTAACACAAGTATTTGTGTATTATACAACAGCAGTAACACACTATTGAAAATTTGAGTGATAACTTGAAATCTCTTGATAAAGAAATTACTCAGAAAAAAAATTAATGACAATTCAATTAAAGATATGATTGTATAACCAAAATTTTTTGTACTACTGATAGCCAGTAATGAAATTATTAGTGAAAATAAATATTTTATCAAAAATAAATTCTTCAAATAATATAACTCTTTAGCCTTTATTATCTTTCTCTTTAATTCCATTAACTTCTCTCTACTACTCTCTTTAATTCCATTAACTTCTCTCTACTACTCTCTTTAATTTATTAACTACTTTTTTAAAGATACTAATTTTCTCATTTCTCACAATTTCGTTTGAGAAAAATTCTATTGATGAATACACATTTTCCAAGATTTCAGAAGGAAAGTCTGAAATTGATTTTATTTCACATTTTAATTGATTTGCTTGTTCTTGATGTGATTGTAGCGCTTTTATTTTTAAAAATGGTACCCTATGATTCAAGATGTCAAACGGTCTATAGTAAGAAAAATCGGGATGAAGCATATCATCTGATTTTTCCCCTAAAGTATTAAATACAACCTGGTAGTTAAATCCTGTTCTTTTTAATTCAGATGTAAATTTCGTTTCATAATTATCAATAACTTGTCTCACATTATCATAAGATTTTACATTCATCCAAAAACTTTTAAACACTTTTGATGAAACAACTTCTCGGGAATAGGAAACAAAATAACTTTGCACATGTTCTCGAAAATATTTTGTTTTTTTAAAGTTTGTCATTCCCCAAAAATCACAATCTATAGCGGATTCAAATGATCTAAAATAAGGTTCTAATGGCCAAAGAGGACCTATACAAGTGTCATTCATTAATGTCACAGAATCATACTTTTCCAAATGATCAAAACCAACGTATTCCATTCCATCTCGCCAAGCTGCAAAATCAAATCCGATATTTGCTCTTTGAATAATTTCAGTTATTCCAATCATTTCTAATTTTCGCATGTAATTCTTTTCTAAACGACTGTTGGATATTAAAATTACACGGGAAAAAAGTGGTTTTATTTGCTCTAACTGATAAAGAACATGCTCACTCACCTCATCAAATTTATTATAATGAATGTACAGAAGAATTCTATTCATCAACTAAAGTCTCCCAATGACCATTCCTCTGAATCAATCCAGTAGCAGAGTCTTTTGCAGAAATATCATCAGCAGAAATATCTGTTCGATTTAACAAAATTATAGGTGAATTATTTCCCTTTGCAAATGCAAGTATTGTATTCGAACTATCTCTTACAGAAATTTGAAGTTTTAATTTGATATCATTCAAACTTGATAAACTACATGAGTAACGGAAATTCTTTCTTCCTTTTCCAGCTGTCAAAAAATCTAAAGAATTATCGTTATATACCCAAAGTCCGCGGTCTATTTCAGTTAGTGAGAAAGCTATGTAAGTTTTAATTTCCTGATTAACATCATATGACACCTCAAACTCAATGGGATCTTCAGGACTTGACATTTTATTCGAAAGCAATTTTATATTTAAATTGCTTACAGCTGAATCCTCAACTGTAACATCATCATTTGAAACCCTTTGACTTGATGCATTATCATAACTATATTGATTTGCAACATCGTCAGGGTTTCCAACTACTTTAACCAACCCATTTTCAATTAAAACTGCTTTATTACAATATTTTTTTACGGCATTCATATCATGGGTAACAAGAATCGTCGTCTTACCTGATTTTTTACGTTCCATAAAGTAATCATTACACTTGCGTTGGAAGGCTTCATCTCCTACTGCAAGGACCTCGTCCAAAATCAAGATATCACCTTGGGCCTTAATCGCAACCGAAAAGGCTAGACGAACCTGCATGCCTGATGAGTAGTTCTTTAGCTTCTGGTTCATGAATTCATGCAACTCAGCAAAGTCTACGATGTCATCATACATGGCATCAATTTCAGCCGTTGAGAAGCCCAGCATGGCCCCGTTCATATAGACATTTTCCCGACCTGTCAGTTCTGGGTTAAAGCCCACTCCAAGCTCAATGAAAGACACCAATTTCCCATTGATGGTAACAGAACCTTTTTCCGGCACATAGATTTCTGAAATTATTTTTAATAGAGTCGATTTTCCAGAACCATTTCGACCTACGATACCATAAAAATCACCTTTTTCAACCTCAAAAGAAATATCACGTAAAACTTCTTGTTTCTTGTAACCCTTAATCCCCCTAAAACGGTTTACTAGTGTTGTTCGTAAACTTTGAGTTGACTCTGTTGGTAATTTAAAAAATTTACTTACATGGTCTACCTTAACTGCTACATTACTTGACATTATAAAATCTCCGCAAATCGTTTCGAATTTTTATTGAAAACAATCAAACCAATCACAAAAATGAATACTGGAATACAATATGGAATACAAGCTATCATTTTATTATCAAAGATATCCCAACCACGTGGATTAACTGGATCAATAATAAAATGACGCATATCTTGTAGCATTTGAGCTATTGGATTCATCATCAACATTTTAGCAACTGCCAAATGATTTCGTTGCAATAAATAGGTAATCGAATAAATAATAGGACTGGCGTACATACCTGCTTGAAGAACAACTTCCCAGACCGGACCAATATCTCGATATTTAACAAATAAGGCCGATAGGATAAATGCACACCCCATAGCTAAGATTAACATCTCAATAAATAAAGGAATAATTATTAGAGAATGAATACCAAATGAAACATTATTTATGAGAGCAAATACAAATACTACTAAAAGATTAATAGAAAAATTAATTGCAGCTCCAAAAACTGAAGAGACAACAATTGTTTGCTTAGGAAAATTCAATTTGCGTAGCAAATCTCCTCTTGAAACAATAGACAACATTCCCATATTTGTTGCTTCCGTAAAGAACGTCCAAAAGATCATTGATAAAAGCAATCCAACAGCATAATGCGGTGTTCCATCATCAAATCTTAAGAAGCGAACAAATACCACATACATGATACTAAACATCATCAGGGGCTTTAAAATAGACCAAAGATAACCGATCGCTGATCCTTGGTAGCGTAATTTAAAGTCTGTTTTGATTAACTCTCGTAATAAAATTCGATTTTTCTGACTAAAAACGTCAAACATTATTTTTTACCTCGATATGCAAACTTTGTCAGAATCAAGCTGGTAAACACAAAGGTGTGAAAGGCTCGGTTCTTACGATAACCATACTTGCGAATACGAGCCAAACGTTCCTTGAACGGGACGTCCATGATTGTCACAAAGTTTTCAATGATTTCTTTATTTTGGAGACTGACAGGCAGATCCAATAAATTTTTTGCTTGTTCTTGACTGGACTCGATGAGATTCCAATATTTAGCAAACAGAATATGAGGGCGAACCCAGTTTTTGACCCGTTTTCTAAGGGTACGAGCTCCCAGAACATTGCTACTGTGTTGCCGGTACAGTTCTGTTGGCTGATCGATATAGATGAGCTTCCCAAAGGCAGTTGCCAACAAGGCCAAATACCAGTCATGCATGAGGAGATCATGTTTTTCTTGACCTGTCCATAACTCTGCCAATGCGTGGTTAATCATGGCTACACCGCCAGTTACCGTATTTTCTGTCAGCTCTTGAATCAGTTCGGTATTGGCATGATCAGACTGGGTGCGAATCATACTCTCATGCTGCACGTTCAAGTTTTCATCGACCACTTTTAAATCTGTGTAGACCAGTAAAGGCACTTCTTGAGGGTGCTTGGCCGCTTCTGCTACTTGAAGAGCAATTTTTTCAGGAAGCCAAACATCATCTTGATCACTGAAGCAATAAAAATCAGCTTTTTCATATTTCAGAAGCGCATGGAAGCTCTTGATGACACCCAGATTTTCGATAGCTCCTTGATTGATAAAGCGGATACGCTCATCCTGGGCCACCAACTCTTGAATAATCTCTACCGTACCGTCGGTTGACCCATCATCTCGGATCAAGAGTTGCCAGTCTTGATAAGTCTGGTCTTGGATACTTTTGACCTGCTCTTTTAGATACTGTTCCCCATTATAGGTGGACAACAAGATATTTACTTTCATGATAAGAATAATTCCTCGTACTCACCTACAATTTTTTCCCAGGTAAAGTTTTGCTTCATATTAGCCTTGGCACGTTGACCCCATTCAGATACATCTTCTAAAGAATCAACCTGGTCAATCAAATGCGCCAAATTCCCAGTTTCTTTGGTCCAATATTGAGCTGTGTCCTTGGCAACCGTTTGGTTAAAGGAGACCCCTAAAACTAAATTCAGATCCGTCTGGGCAAGAGCCTCTAGGAGACCAGGATTGGTTCCGCCCACTTCATGACCATGGATATAGGCAAAGGCTTCTTTACGGATATACTTCAACAGGTCTTGATCATAGACGGTTCCTACAAACTTAACACGAGGATCCTGATCAAATCCAGTACAATCTCGGAGCTCCTCAAAATAAGGATTGCCTTCCTGGTTACAAATGATCACCAAATCCCGTTTGGTGGAAGAGGCCATAAATTCACGAATGGCGGTCTCATAATTATTTTCTGGAACAAAGCGACCCAAAATTAAGTAATAGTTTTTCTCCTGAGTCTTCCACTTGTGATAGAATTCTCGGACCTTATCATCCTGACTGTTTAGGCTGGTCGGTGACAAGTCCGTCCCATAGGCAATATAGGTCGTTTTGGACCAAGGATAGGTTTCCTTGATATAGGACTCAATACCTGGGTTGTCTGAAATTACCAAGTCAGCGTGGCGCGTCATGATCTTTTCAGAATACTTGAGATAGGCTTGAATCGGTTTAGCCCACTTGGCCCGCTTCCACTCCAGTCCATCTGGGTTGATATAGAATCGTCCCCCCAATTTATGGATCTTATGCGCAAAAGGCGCCACAAAGGCTCCGATTGTATTGCCCAAGACGTAAAAAATCGGAAGTTCAATTCCTTGTTTCTTAATAAGCTTCAAGGCATAGTTGATGGCCATCATATCATAGGCGATGACACGCGCAGGCCCAAGCTTAGGGGCTTTAATCGTAAAACAATCCACACCCTTGTAGTCAAAATGTTGATAAGCTTGATCATTAGAAAGACAAGCAACATGGTACTGGATATCTGGAGACACTTGATGCGAAACCAATTGGTCCACAAAAGTCTCAAAACCGCCATATTGAGCCGGAAGCCCACGACTTCCGATAATAAAAACATGTTGCATAGAGTTCCCTTTCAAATCATTCACAGTCCATTCAATTATACCATTTTCTAAGCTTTTTGCCTAATGCAAACAGAAAAGGGAGTGTCACAGAAGGAGCTTTAAATAAAATTCCTTCTGTAACACTCCCACAATGATAAAGAATTCTAACCAAGTTTCTTCAGTCTAAATATTTTTTTAAAAGCAGATTTTACACTCTTTATTAGAGCTTTTCGGCTGTTTAAAAAATCTGTATCTTTCTGATTTACTTTTTTATGACGCAATTCATCATCCTCAATCTTTTCAGTAATATTAGCATAAACTTTCTCAAGAGAATATCTCTCTTTTAAACTTGGAACAGATTGTACTGCTTCAAATTTCTCTTGGTCAAATCCATCAAGGACCTCTGAAATCATTCTAGTTAAAGCATCTAAATCACCCAAAGGGTAGATGCGACCTTGCTCATTCATATATTCAAAAGCAGATTTATGTCCCGCATTATCTGATAAAATTGTTGGAATACCATTTAAAACAGACTCAACATAAACAAGACCAAACGTCTCCATACTAGATGGAAAAACAGCTAAATCCTTATCAGTAATCTCCGACCAAGGATCATCTAAATACCCCAAAAATGAGATATTTTTCAAATCTTGCTCTGCAATATAATCATCACAGAGTTGTTTGTAATCCTCATCCCATGCGCCTAAAAATACAAGTTCAGTTCCTGCTCGATTAAGCATCTGAAAAGCTTTAATTAACTCAAGCTGATTCTTTCTCTGAGTCAAGCGACCAACTGAAACAATACGATGTTGATCATTAGATTCAGTTTTTACATCTTCTTTTGGTTCAATTTGAGTATAGGGTGCAAAGGAATAAATCTTCCTATTTGGAAAATACTTTTCTAAATCCTCAGTTAAAGCTCCTGTTACAGCAAAGATTTCATCAGAAAACTTATCTATAAAATCTAGTTTTTCTTTGTAGTAACCGAACTCCCCCTCAGGAAATTCATGAATCAACCAAAAATGTTTGACATTCTCAAAAGCTGCAGCAAGTGCTCCTTGAAAGACGTTGACTGTATTACTGATGACAAGTTCCACCTTGTTATCTACAATAATATTTTGAATATCTTTAACATTTTTATTATAAGAATTCACTCGTATAAAATGATTAGCCGGCAAACCACCCGGTGCTTCTTCCCACCACCATTTGACAGCTGAAAGACCATAGGTCTCAATCCCTTCTTTCTGAAGTCTTACTTGATACTCTTCTTGAGATGGAACTTTATAATCAGGAAAAACGTTTAATACACGATAACCTTTTTTCACAAGAAATTCCATCAGATTTACAATTGAGATTTCAGCACCATTATCCAACGTTCCTGTTGGGGAAATGAATAGAATTGTTTTGGCCATAATTTTTCTCCTACATCCAATAGAAAGGAATTATCAAAAAAATGGAAATTAGAAAATTTACTAGTAGTGTTATGGTTGAAATTTTTAAAACTTTATTTTGCGAGATTTCAAAGTTTCCTAAATTTGCCACTAAAGGTAAAAAGAGGATTAAAAATGGTGTAAAATATCTTCCTTGAGAACCAACTGAAACAGAAGCCCCGTGTCCAAGAACAATCGGTGTCCATTGAAGGTACATAACTGTTACAGTAGCTAGAACTTGAATTGGAAACAACCAGGCTGCAAAAATTGAAAAATCTTTTGAAAAGAAATCTTTTTCATTAGCTAAGAAAATTAAAACCAATACTGCTATATCTATAAAAATCAGCCATAGAGGTAACTGCAATGTAAAGTTTCCTAAATAACCAAAAACTCCTATTGTGAGAATAGAATTTAAATCTCCATTTTGCCTTGCATTTACAAGTGTATTTAAAAGGACATGAATATAATGGACGAGACCACCTTCATTTCTCATTAAAAATTGTAAAATGAAACCTATTGTTATAAGTAGTAAAAGATAAAAGACAAACTTATATCTAGAAACTATAATCTTTAATGACTCAAACGGTCTATTTAAAACTTTTAATACACCCTTAAATTCAAATGATACAAAAGGTATCAAACCTAATAACAAAATATTATTTGGTTTTGTTGCTAGAAGCAAAATCGCAAGGCCAATCACTTGAACAAAATTACGATTGGTAAATCGTTTCGAATAGGCGAGATTCGTGATAAAACCAATAGCCAACATCACTTCCAAGTAATTCATCACATCATAAGAAAGAGATGAAGCTTGTTGGACCATAATTGGTAATAGTGATATAAACATCAAGGCTGTCTTTCCATACTTAAAATAACGTATTAAAAAGTATAACCCAAGTATATAAGCTAATGCATTAAAGATACGCCCCATATAAATGATCATCCCAACCGAGGGACTAATCCAACTTCCTATCGTCATCCCAATTAATTGAGGTAAAAAGGAAATCGTTTTTAGACTAATACCAACTTTAAATGGCTCATTCTTCATTTCAATTTTGCGTGCTAGGAGTTGTTTATATTCCTTTGGTTTAACCTTATCATTACTTGGTATCTCATCCATCCACTTAAAGGAATTCTCCGTTGGTTTGTGGAAAGTCTCCCAAGTCATACGCGCGTGGTTCATTTCATCTGGCACACGATTAATCGGAAACAGAAACATAAATGAAAAAATAAAAATCGTTGCTAATATGAAAAATAAATTTTCAACTTTTATCTGTTTAATTCTGTTCAAAATAAGTCACCATTTCATCTTTCTTGCTTAAGGTACAATTTTCAAGGACTGCTCGGTATGCTGATTCTGCTAAGTTTTGCCTTAATTCTGGAGATAAAACTAAAGCTTCTAGCTTGTCAAACCACTGATCATCAGTAGCTAACAGACCTGTTTCACCATCAATAACCATATCTGAGAAAGCTCCTATCTTGCTTGCTACTGTTGGTACTTTCACCAAAGCAGCTTCAATCCACTTAATCTCAGATTTGGCACGATTAAAGATAGAATCCACAAGCGGTGCTAGGTTAATATCGACCTCGCTAATCAATACAGGTAATTTGTCCCAGTCCACATAATCGTGAGTGACAATTTGATTTTCAAAGGGCTTCATATCTTTTGGAATATCAAGAATTCCGACAATATGTAATTGAACATTACTGTATTTTTTAAGCAGTTGCTTAATAGCTGGTTTAATCAATTCAAAATTCTCATTATGACTTATTGAACCAGAGAAATAACCAATCTTAACCACGTCTGAGACTTGAGAATAGTCCTTAAGAAATTGACTACTGATAGAGATTAACTCATCAGAGGCTAGATTACGATTCAGCAAAACCTTGCTTTGATACTTCTTCAACTCTTTTTGCAACTGATTCGTTGAAGTAATAGCACCGTCACAGTTCTCTAGCATATAACCATAGTTTCGAACATTAGCATCATAATTTTCCTTCTCATGGTGTGGTAATCCTTTAGTATAACTCAATTGATCAGTATATAGCGTATCAAACACCAAATCATCAATATCAAAGAAAATTGGTTTTCCATAGTCCTTTGCCAAATGGCAAAGACGGAGAAGTTCAGGAGAAATTGGTGACCGATATATGATAATATGACTTGCATTTTGAGCTTGAGTCAATTCGAATTCTGATAAATTTACTACCTTAACTTTAAATCCATGTTTCCGTAATTGCTCTGCTTTATTTAAAACACGATAGCGCGTACATTGTGGAATAATATTTTCAACACCATCAATCAATAAAATATATTGTTCACGAGGAACAGCTTTGAATTTATTGACAATATCTTGCAAAATTGACACTGGGTAATCTGTCTTCTCAGCAACATACTCGAGCAAATCCGGAACTTCTGACTCACGCTCAAGACCTTGCCACAAGAATTGATCCTCATCATAATTTTTCAAAGCTGTGTATTTGACCAAAGGGCTACCTGCTTTCAGCATCCTCAACGGGTGAATATACATAGCAGAATCTTCGTATTCATGCACCACAGCATCGAAACGATAACCTAAATCAGAAAAATACTTGGTAAAACGTGTCTCATGTCGACCAATAGCCTTATCGCGAGAATCTGTGTCTGTCAAATGTGTCCAATATTCATAAAAGGCATCATCATTTAACATGAGCTTTTCAATAACTAGAAAATACGACTGAAGGTGCTTAGGAATATAGCCGTATGGGTTCTCCTTCGTAACATCTTCTTGCTCTTCTCCAAAGGAAATCCCCCAGAAATCAAGATGCTTATCAGTCATCTCTTGACAAACTTGAGACAGATCCCTCATCGGTCCAATATTGGTATCATTGACCAAGAACAGTTGATCGTAATCTTTAAGCTTATCTTTACCAAGAGCAAAGATCCCCTCTCTAAAGGCAGCTGTGTCATATCCCTTATTGTCACGAGTCAAAACTTGTCCATAGGGTTCAAGTGTATTGATATCTTCAACATGAAGCTGACCGTTTACAACAACAATGACATCATCCATCAACGGGGACAAGGCCTGTAAAAAACGTAATTTGTATTCTTGCAGCCGATTTTCAGATTCGAAAATGACATAGACTAGCGCTCTTTTACCAGTAAATGACAGAGCAGACCGTTGACTATTTCTAAGACGACGTAACCGACGAACCTTAAGTGGGGTCACATGACGACGTAATCTAACAATTTTCTCCTTTGTAGCATTTAAATAAGACTTGATTTTTCGTGGATTTTTTAATAAAACCTTCGTGATTTTAATAGGTTTAATCAGAGAATTCCCTATACGATACGAAAGAGAACTTCGAATCAGTTGTATTTCTTTACGAGCCTCTTTCAATTCTTCTACTTGCGTTTGACTCTTACGATGAAGTTGTTTCTGCTTTCTTTGTAATTCTTTTACATATTCAGAAACATCATTATGGTGACTTATTAAACTTTCTAAACGATCTTCTAAAGTCATGAGATTATCACAAACTGCTTTATAAATCTCATGAGGAAGTTTATCCAAATACTTCTCAAGGATCTCAAGATATATTTCATAATGATATTTGACTGAATTACGTAAAGAAATAGATCCTGTTTCAAATACTCGATAAAATAACTTTGTATTTGGTTGGTAACAAGCTTTAGCATTTCTATTAATTACAAGATTCAAGAAAAAATCATAATCTTCCAATTTTTTTCCTGATAAATGTTCATCATATCTGATTTCACCAAGAATATCTTTTCTAACTAACGAACAATTGGAAATATAATTTGCCGTCAAAAAGCTATATATTTCAAAATTTCTAGCTTTTAAATAAATTTCATTTTTTTCAAAATCAAACAAATCACAATAAACAATATCCGCCTGTTGATTTATTGCACATGAATAAAGTTCTTCAACATAGTCATCTGGCAAATAATCATCACTATCAACAAAGAGAAAATATTTTCCATTAATCAGTTCTATACCCTTATTCCTTGTTTTTACAACCCCCATATTTTTATGAGATTCAAACTTTACCTCGAAAGGCGAGTCCTTTAAAGTCTTAAGAATAATCTGCTTAGATCCATCTGTAGACCCATCGTCCAGAACAATTAGTTCGATATTCTGATAAGTCTGTTTAAAAACACTTCGCAAGCATTGCTCAATATACTTTTCGTGATTATAACAAGTTACAATCACAGAGATTAAATTTTTCATTATTTCCGTCCATTTTTTTAATAAAACATAAATTAGTATATGATAACTACTAATACTACTGTACTTCGAGGATTGCCTTTTAGCAATCTTTAAAAGTATAATCAAATTAATTATACTATATTTTAACCAAAAAAGAAAAGCAGCTCTACAGCTACTTCTATTTTTCAAAACACAAAAATTAATTATTCGTCTTCTGACTCTTCACATATTGTCTCATCAACAACTTGGCCATCCATTTAGGCCAGAAGAGTTCATACATGAATAGATCTTCTTTACTACGCGTATTGTCTGCAATGGTTTTTGATGTTTCAGACTCTCCATGGATACGGTGGCACATGAGCTTGTCAGATACATAAGCGAAACGACCTTTATACTCGCTGATCTTATACCATGCGTACCAATCCAAACTCACTCTCATCCCTTCATCAAAATAAAAATTCTTCAAATTTTTACGATTATAGGTGACAGCTGGACAACAAATCGGATTCCCAAAAGCCATCACACGGTTTCGCCAAAAGTGACTAGCAGGAAAAAGATTCATAGTTTTTAACATCAAGGTTTTGATCTTCAGATTTGTATTCGCAGGAATTTTATGGCCATCTTTTTCTTCAAAATAATCAGAATACCCAATCAACACATCTTGATTTTTTTCCATCTTAGCCAAAACTTTCTCAGCATAGTCCGGCTCATAATAATCATCCTGATGGGCGATGGTAGCATACTTCGTCTCTACAAAAGACATGGCATTGTTCCAATCCTTACCAATCCCACCACCTTGCTTGGTGTAAAATGGAATAGCAAAACGCTGACAAAGTTCTTTGATCGAGTTCAGTGGTGTTGAACTATAACAGATAATCTGTGATTGGAGAGTTTGATTCTTCAAGGATTGAATACAAGCTTCCAAGTATTCGCTCTCACCATAAGCACAGATCACCCAAGTATGATTACTGTTCATCATTCTCCTCTTTCGTTTCTACTTGACTTTTTAAAATAGATAATTCTTGAACTAAATGCTTTATCTGTTCTTTTTGTTTTGACAAAGTCATGGTTTGCAAAAATCCAATGACCAACAGGAAAAAAATAGTAAGAGACAATAGAAAATTGGAGGTCAATTCAAATCCAAGTAATTTAGCAAAGTATCCAGGAATAGAATCAAACACTGAAATTACAATCATGACAAGACTGATAACAATCCACATGAATGCTTGTTCAAATAAGATATTATTTTTGTTGATATTTCTAATGACTAAATAAAGGAAAAAGATTGAAGCTATCAACATCACAATAGATAAAACTGACATTATTCACTCTCCTTCATAAAGGCTGCGATAAGAATTGATGAACATACTTCTATCATGTAACGAATAGACTTGATAGGGGTGATGGAGGATACTCCACCTGTACGTTCAAACATATTAGCAGGTTTTTCCACAACCTTATATTTACGTTTCAAAATGTGAACAATAGTTTCTGGTTCAGGATACTTGATTGGATAACGCATAGCGAACTGTTTAATAACAGCTTTATCAGCTAAACGATAGCCCGATGTCGTATCTAAAACTCTTTGTCCAGTTGTCCATTTAATCAGATTAGAAATGACGCTAATACCAAAACGTCGCATAAAAGTCGTCTGAAATTCAGACTTAACATCACCAACAAAACGAGAACCAATTACTAGGTCTGCTTCATTTTTTTGAATTGGTTCTAGCAAATCTGATAAGGATTCAATATCATGCTGACCATCGCCATCAAATTGAACCGCTACATCATAATCATTCTCTAGTGCATATTTATATCCTGTTTGAACCGCACCGCCAATCCCAAGATTCATCACAAGATGAACAGCGTTAAAATGATTCTCTTCCAAAATTTGTTTTGTCTTATCCGTTGATCCGTCATTGATCACAACATAGTCCAAATCAAAATCAACTTTCTTGCGGTAATTCACAATACTTGTTACCGTATCGAAAATACTTTCCTCCTCATTGTAGGCAGGAATTATCATTAAAACTCTCAACTACTTCTCCTTTCCTTTACAGTAAAACTTCGAAAACAGTGGAACTAACCTCAAATGTTCTAAAGTTCTAAAAACCATTACAGAAATAACTGTTTGAATTCGTTCCCCAGTTATCTCAGATGATAATGGTGTTAAATTTGAATCAATATTTTCTTTAGAAACCCATTCTTTAATTCTTCTATATTGATCCATAAATGACGAACTTGAAGCGGCTCTTCCAGAAAAGAGTAAGTACCAAATGTAATATCGTTTTATAAAATAGCGGATATATTTTGAATCGCCAGCAACTTGAAGCAAGTTACTCAGGAAATACACAATATCTATATTCGGATTAAAGCCTCTTTGAGATGTGTTTGAGATACTCTTCTCGTTAAAAAACCAATTATAGCCATTATAATCAATTATTTTAATTTTTTCTGTTAAATTGTAAGCTGATAACGTAAAAATAACATCCTCACCAATTGGATAATCAAAAAACTCAATCTCATTATCAATTAAAAATGAAGTTCGATAGATACGTGCCCAAGGTGCAACTATAATATATTTAGACCATTCAGACTGTGTGAGGTCTTGCTTGAAAAGTGTCTTCAAGTCCTGATTAACACGCTTATAGCCACCAAGAACAATATCTAGTTGTTCTTGATCTATTGCATTATAAAAACGCTCTAAATAATCAGAATCAACAAAGTCATCATTATCAATAAAGACGATATACTCACCCTTAGCGAGGTGAATGCCTTTATTTCTAGTTTTAGCAACTCCCTCGTTTTCCTTATCAATAACCCTGATACAGTCATTTTTAGAAGCATAACTTTTTATAACTTCTATGGTGTTATCTGTAGACCCATCATTCAGAAGAATAATCTCATAATCTGTAAATGTTTGGTTTAAGAGTGAATCTAAGCACTGTTTAATACCCTCTTGAGCATTATATACAGGTATAATTACGGAAACGATTGGATTAGACATATGATCCTTTCTAATTATTTTACTGTTACGCATTAAAACTTTTTATATAATTTCATTAGGTGTGGGAATATCTTAATTGATAAATTCACTCCAAATAATCTAGTTAACAATCCAGTGTATTTAAAGGATTTATTTTTTATTTCATTTGAAAATTTAAGAAGAAATTTATAATCTCTAAGTAAACGTTGAATCTCAGGATGACTAGAATATTGATTAACAAAAGGTAGGATTGAAATATAAGAAATCGCAAAATAAATATTCAATGCATGCTTAACATTAGAACTCAATTTATCAATGTCAGTTAAACCAATTTCAATGCTCTTTAAAATATCAATTACATTTTGCTCTTTAATGATATTGGTAATACTTCCTAAACGATTCTGTCTATATTGATAACAGTCGACATTCAAAATCGAATAAGAAGACATCAATTTTAATAGGTCTGCGCAATATAAACAATCCTCAGATAAAAAGCCAATAGGAAAATCTAAACCTTGTTTAAACAGATTTCTCCTCACACATTTATTCCACGCTGGTGCAGTTAAAACCTCCTTTTTAACTAATTCAGCCAGTTCATCATTGATATCACCTTTATTAGGAATAAAATCGAAACTAACCTTAACACCATTATCTGATTCATAATATTTATTATAAGAAAATACGATGACATCACTTTGATAGTTTTCAATATTTTCCGATAGTGTATGAAGAAATTCTGGATTACTCCAAAAATCATCACCATCAACAAATAATAAATAATCTCCCTTAGATTCTCTTATCCCAGTATTTCTTGCCGAGGATAAGCCACCATTTTCTTGATGAATAGTTCTAACAACTTCATATTTAGATGATAATTCGTCACAAAGTATACTCGTTTGACCATCTGTAGAACCATCATCAACAATAACAACTTCATATTCAGAATTAGGGAAATTTTGATTTGCAAGACTATCTACACATTCTTCTAAATACTCTGCCACATTATAGGCAGCTACCACAATTGAAAATTTCATTTTACTTATTCTTTCTAATAAAAGTGTATGGATTCGTTATAAAATAAATGACTAATGAAGCTACTAACCAAGCTACCATTGAACAAAGAAATGATAGAGAGGCTCCAAAGATTTCAAATTTTGATACTAAGGGTTTAGCAGTTAAAAGAGACACAATATATCCTACAACAAAAGAAATCACCAAATAGCGCTGCTTTCGAAATACTGTTAAAATGTTATCACATACAGTTGAAAATGTACTTGCTATCCCCCCAAGTAGCAATACTATAAAACTTGTTTTATATTGCCCTAGATCTGTCCCATATACAATATTTAAAACTGGAATTGCAAGAAAGATACCTAAAAGAAAAATGAAGGTACACGTACCAAGTAAAATCTTGAAGAGATTATTTTTGTATGTGATAAAATGTGAAATCTTCTTTTCTTCCAAGAAAACCGCGAGTTGGGTAATCATAGGTCTTAGAAACACAATCATCAGATTCATGGCAAAAATAGGGGTAAATAAAATACTGAAATCCCTTTGAACACCATTTCCAATTAGTCCTTGATTAAAAATATCATTCAATGCATATTTAGGTTGGTTATAAATTGAAACCAGCAAAAAAGCATTAATAAACAAAGGCAAACAATCTTTCAATACACTAATGATATCACTAAAATAAACATTAACAGGATTTAATTTATGAAACAGTTTTGAATTAGGGTAATCAAATAAAGCAATAAATACGAATGAACTGATCGTTTGTGAAATGACCGACCACAAAAGATTTTTAGAAATAACTAAAGTTAGAGCAAATACAATTGTTGAGAGGGTATTTCTCAGAAAGAGAGACTTTCCAGCAATATCCAAACGTTCCTTCTGCTGAAATAATCCTTGAAAAACATCTGATAAAGCTTCACTAACTCGGAAAAAAGAGACCCAAAATATGATTCCAACATTTGAATGCGTATTCGGATTAAAAATGAGATACATCACTAAAAGAAGAACCATTGCAATGTTTGAAATGATCCTCGTAACAAAATAGGTATCAAAAGAATACTTTTCTCTGATGTCTGTTGCCTGAAAATCTCTGACCTGAAAACTAGCAACAATAACAAATAGGTTTGCAATTGCATAGGCAAAACTGTAAATATCTGCTGAAGCACTATTCAAGGCGCGTGTAACAATAAAAAGAAGAATAACTGAAACAGCTGCCGAAGACATACTTCCTAAAATATTCCAGAAAAAAACCTTTTGGGGAGTTACATTTTCCAAGTATTACAACTCACTTTCAATCAGTATATTGCCTTTATTATATCATAAACCTTACTAAAAAAAATTATTCAAAAGATAACTCTTAATCCATTTTTTAAATCAATTTATAAGTAACTATTTCATTTATCAAAAATTCTACCTTTAGTTGATTGAGAAAGTTTAGCAACAATATCTAGAAATATTTTTATTCCAAACACTAAAATAAATGTAATTATTAGAGATTGCAAGAATAATAAAAACACAATCAAAGGAAACTTCGGAAATATGTTAGAAAAATCTCCCAATTTTTCAATAATCTTAGGATACCAGTAATTATCTCCGATCACAGACAACAAATAGATCGAGAGCGTGTTATTTGAGATGAAATAAATTATCTTTTGAAGCCAAATTTTTTTTATGTCAATAGGTAGATGTAATACTAAATAATAAATTGAAGAAGATAAAAGTAATATAGGAAGAACTGCAAATTCAACAACTAAACTATTTTCTGACACCCTTGCGATTCCAACTATGCTTAAAACATCAACTATGATGATAGATAAAAACACCATCTTTATATTCCATTTTTTGTTTAACGAAGCAAGAAATATCCCAAGAAAGTAATAAGTAATAGGCCAAATACCCTTCCAATAGTCGGGAACTAGATGTTGAATAATGATGAAATTTTGATTATTGGCTATTAATGAAAATGTAGGTGGTAAAACAGTAAGAATAATCAGAATTAATGTCACTACAGCTTGAACTCTGTGATTTTTTAATGATTTATAACCACTATTTAATAAAGGAATCAAAAGATACAGCCCTATATACATATTTACATACCATGCGTAATGACTGAATGTAACTATATTAACAACTAATTTTTCCAAATACTCTATATTTAAAGCCTTAGTATCAAATAATGTATAAACGGATGCTGTTAAGGCATATGTCCCAAGTACTGGGAGTAACTTCAAAAAATAGGCTTTATTATAGGTTTTATCTTTCATTAAACAACCTGTGACCATGATAAATAACGGAACACAGGTCATAAAAATTATCCAAATAAAAGAAGAATAGAAAATGCTTTTAAAACTGAAAGATCGACCATAATAATTGGTATGAAGAAAAAAATGAACGGATACCACAAACATGACAGCAATACATTTTAAAACATCTATGTTAATATTTCTCTTTTTCATAACGCTCCTTTCAATCAAATGAAAAGATGGCTTACTACCATCTTTTTCACTTTAATTATTTCACTTCTTGTTTGTAAAACTCTTTCAAGGCATCCTTCCAGGTTGGAATAACGAATCCTGTAGCCTTAGCCTTAGCCAAGCTCATCGTTGAGTTCAGTGGACGTTTCGCTTTAGCTGGGAATTGGCTGGAATCCACTGGCTTCACTTCTACATCAGTATCTTTGAGGATTTCAACTGCAAAGTCATACCAAGTTGTATCTTCTTCAGCATCATTTGATAGATGGTAATAACCATATTCTTTACGGTTTTCAGCCAAATAAGTCATAAACTCTGCGAGAGTACGGGTCCAGGTTGGACGACCATGTTGGTCGTTGACGACTGTAAGTGTTTTGTGAGTCTTCGCTAGGTTTTGCATGGTAAAGACGAAGTTTTTACCGTAGTTTCCAAATACCCAAGCAGTACGGATGATATAGAAGTTAGAAACATGTTTCTCAACCAATTCTTCCCCCATACGTTTGGTACGACCGTACTCTGTTTGAGGATCTGGTTGATCGTCTACTTCCCATTCTTGTCCCACTGGTTTTTTACCATCAAAAACATAGTCTGTTGAGATATAAACCAAGGTTGCACCGTGTTTTTCAGACGCTTTTGCTACATTTTCCGTACCAGTCACGTTGATCGCATAGTCCAACTCTTTACCTTCATCTTCCGCAGCATCAACAGCTGTGTAAGCAGCACAGTGGTAGACCAAGGTTGGTTTTACTTCCGCAAATACCTCGTCTACTTTCTCTGCATTTGTGATATCCATTTCAGCTACATCAACAGCTACATATTCTTCATTTCGTTCGTCTAACAAATGGCGAAGTTCTGTTCCAAGTTGCCCATTTGCTCCTGTAATTAAAATCATGTTAAATTCCTTTCAAATGCTTTTTCCCTATCATTATAGCAAAAAAAGCAGAAGTTTTCTGCTTTTTACTCACTTTTCTCTTTGATAACATAGATTGGACGTTTCTTGGTTTCCATAAAAATTTTACCGATATATTTCCCTAAAATCCCAATGGTTAGTAATTGGAACCCTCCTAGGAAAAGAATCACTGTCATGAGGGATGGCCAACCTGAAGTAGGATCTCCAAAGACCAAGGTACGGATCACAATCAGAATCACCATGATAAAGGCCAAGATCCAAGATAACAGTCCACCAATAAAGGCAATATTTAGTGGAGCATCAGAAAAATTGACAATCCCTTCGATCGAGTATTTGAAGAGGGACCAAAAATTCCAAGACGTCTCTCCTGCCACGCGCTCAACATTTTTATATTCCAGGTATTCTGTCTCAAATCCTACCCAAGCAAAAATTCCTTTTGAGAAACGATTGTACTCCGAGAGCTCAAGAATCGCATCGACCATAGGACGACGCATTAAACGAAAATCACGCGCCCCGTCAACCATTTCCACTTGACTAATATGATTGATCAATTTATAAAACATGCGTGCAAAGAAAGAGCGGATCGGTGGTTCCCCATCACGGGTTACGCGTCTCGTTCCGACACAGTCTAAATTCGGCTGTTCCTCCAACTTCTGCATCATTTCGATCAATAACTCCGGAGGGTCCTGCAGATCTACATCCATGACGGTCACGTATTCACCACTTGCACGCTCAAGTCCAGCGTACAGCGCCGCCTCTTTCCCGAAATTTCGAGAAAAAGAAAGATAGTGCACATTTGAATCTGTAACATGTAGTTTTTGAAGAACAGATAGCGTACCATCTGAAGAGCCATCATTTATAAAAATATATTCAAACTTTTCTCCCATCTTCATCCGAACACGTTCCATTTCTCGATAAAACAATGGAATCGATTCTTCTTCGTTAAAACATGGGACTACAACTGATAGTGTCATCTCTTACTCCTTGACTTATTCACTTTCTATTGTAACAAAAAACTCTCGTAAACCCTAGTATTTTTCACCCCGCGCCTCCCCCTTTTCATGGTATAATAGAGTGAATCGATGACGGAAGGACACCTTATGTTAAAGCTGGGAATTATTGGTACGAGTTGGATTTCACATGAATTTATTACAGCTGCTTATCAGACAGGCCACTATCACTTGCAGGCTGTGTATTCGAGAAAAATGAAGACGGCTCAAGAGTTTTGCGAGCCTTATGGAGCGATCTCTTGCTACACGGATTTCATCGACTTCTTAGACAGTGAGCTGGATGTGATCTACATAGCCAGCCCCAATTCTCTTCATTTCGCTCAGGCCAAGCTTGCTATTCTGGCCAAGAAGCATGTCATCATTGAAAAACCCGCTGTGACCAATCCTTCTGAATGGAGGGAACTGGTCAAGCTCGCTAAGGAGCACCAGGTCTATCTCTTTGAAGCTGCCAGAAATTATCAAGAAGCAGCCTTTCAAGTAGTTAAAGACTTCCTCTCTAACCAGGAAATACTAGGCGCTAACTTCACCTTTGCCAAATATTCTTCTAAATTGCCGGCCCTTCTTGCAGGTGAGATGCCCAATATTTTCTCAGATGTCTATGCAGGTGGAGCCTTGATGGATCTGGGAGTCTACTGCCTCTACCTGGCCATTGGCTTCTTTGGAGAACCGATCTCCAGCCACTATACTGCTCAGCAATTACCCAATTCGGTTGATCTCTATGGTCAAGGCGTCTTGATTTATCCAGATTTTCAGGTTGCTATTCAGGCAGGGAAAAATATCACCAGCCATCTACCTGCTGAAATCTACACCAAAACTGGAACACTAACTCTCAATGCTGTAGCATCCTTCAACCAGGCCCGCTTCGTCAGCCATTCTGGGGAAGCCATCGACCTTCCGATCCAGGCCTGCCCACACCAAATGCAAGAAGAGGCGGAAGCCTTTGCCCTTGCCATCGCTCATCAAAAGCCGTCTGCTTATCTTGAGTGGTTACAAACGGCTGAGCAGGTCCATGAAACCCTCTACCAGATGCGTCAGAGCGCTGGAATACAATTTAAGGATGAAAAAGAATGAAAGAACAATTTCCACAAAGCTGGAAAGTCCAGTTAGAAACACTCGGATTTGATACATTCACTGAAATTCAGGAACAGATCTTCTCCCCTATCTATGAAGGAGAAAATGTCCTCGGGATCAGTCCTACCGGTACTGGTAAGACACTCGCCTACCTCTTTCCGAGCTTGCTCAAACTCAAACCGAAGAAGGCCCAACAGCTCTTAATCTTAGCCCCTAATACGGAGTTGGCTGGACAAATTTTTGATGTCACCAAACAATGGGCAGAGCCTCTCGGTCTCCAGACACAACTCTTCCTTTCAGGATCTAGTCAAAAACGGCAAATCGAACGCCTCAAAAAAGGACCCGAAATCCTGGTTGGGACGCCTGGTCGGATCTTTGAACTGATCAAGCTGAAAAAGATCAAAATGATGAATGTGGAAACCATCATTTTAGATGAATTCGACCAATTACTGAGCGATTCTCAGTACCACTTCGTCGACAAGATCAGCCACTATGCTCCCCGCGACCACCAATATATCTATATGAGTGCCACAGCCAAGGTCGATCCAGACCAGCTAGAAGAAAATACCCTTCGCATTACGGTTGATGGAGTTTCTTTGGAAAATATCCAACATTTTTATATGCAAGTGGATAAGCGGGACAAGGTCGAATTGCTCCGCAAACTCGCCTACGTCGAAGATTTTCGTGGTCTGGCTTTTTTCAATAGCCTGTCTGATCTGGGTAGTGCTGAAGAAAAACTACAATACCGTGGTGTTGAGGCCGTATCGCTCGCCAGTGATGTCAATGTCAAATACCGCAAGGTCATTCTGGAACGCTTCAAAGACCATCAGCTGACCCTCTTGCTGGCCACCGATTTGGTCGCTCGTGGAATCGATATTGAACATCTTGAGTGTGTGATTAACTACGATATTCCTCGTGATGTGGAGACCTATACCCACCGTGCCGGTCGAACAGGACGAATGGGGCGTGATGGCTATGTGATCACCTTTATCACCCACCCAGAAGAACTCAAAGCCTTGAAAAAATACGCTTCTGTCCGTGAACTGGTTTTAAAAAATTCCGAACTCTTTTTAAATGAATAAGAAAATCCTCTGCTAGTGAATGAACTGCAGAGGATTTTTATGTTAATTTCCATTGTAATAGATGCGATGGCTTTCAAGTTGATAATCCAACAACTCATCCACCGTTACAAAGGTATAGCCTTGTGATTTGAGGTAGTCAAGGACGGTCGGTAGAGCGTCAATCGTGGTTTGATGGATATCATGCATGAGGATAA
Source organism: Streptococcus sp. HMSC057G03 (assembly GCF_001808745.1). Lineage (NCBI taxonomy): Bacteria > Bacillati > Bacillota > Bacilli > Lactobacillales > Streptococcaceae > Streptococcus > Streptococcus sp. HMSC057G03. The sequence goes on along the minus strand of NZ_KV794434.1, from coordinate 287,157 downwards.
TCGAACCCGGTTTGACTTCTTTTTTCACTTCATTGAGAATGGCCGTCGTATTATGTGTCTTCCAATCTAGACTATCCACATCCCACATGATGAAGGATTGGTCGACACCGTATTGGATGGCGTTATTGATGGCTCCATATGGAGGACGGGTAATCTTGGTTTGGACGCCTGTCGCTTTTTGAATTGCTTCTTGGGTATCCAAAATCTCTTTTTTAGCATTATCCAAGCTCAATTTTGGTAATTGAGGGTGATCCCAGGTATGGTTCCCGATTTGATGACCTTCTTTGCGGACTTGTTTAGCAATATCCGGATTCGCACTGACATTTTTTCCGACCATAAAGAAGGTAGCTTTGGCATTGTATTTCTTTAAGATGGCCAGCGCCTGAGGAGTCGTGGTTGGATCTGGTCCATCATCAAAGGTCAGAGCAATCATCTTACGGTGGCGTTCTTCTATATAGGATTCGTAAGAAGCTAGATCATCAGGAAGCAAGCGTTCTGTATCAATCACATCATAGAATTTAGACAAGGGAACAGTGAAGGTATCGTCTCCCTTAACCTTGGTTGGAAATGGAATGGTGAAATTTCCTTTTTCATATTGGAATTCCCATTGGCTCAAATCCAACTCTGAGAAGTGGGCAACCATTTGATCAATGCTTTCCTCGTCCAACTGACGAAAGGCTAGATTCCCTCGTAATTCCTCCAAAAAGATCTGCTTGGCTCCATCTGGATCCGCAAAGACCTGGCTGAGGGTCAGAGGATTGTTCTCATCATCCAAGTAAAAGAGGGGCAACTTCACCGTCTCATCTTTGATGAATTTCCCTTTTTTGTACTGGTATTCAGACCGCTTAATCTGGATCGGGTGATAGCCAACAAAAGGCCCTTCTGCTTCTTCACTATGGTAGAAGGTCAAATGCTTTGGCTCTTTGATTTTCTCATCGGATCCTAGACGCTGAAGGTCTTCTTGGATCTTCTCTTTCACAATCTCAACAGGCTGTCCATCCTTAGTAGGATAATAAGCCGTCACATAAGAAGTTCCTAAAATCCCTTCCTGAACTTGAACATCTTTCCCTTTTTCAGAGCTTTTCTCAAGTTGGGTAACCTTAGCAAACTGATCCTGATAGGCTTTTTGTTCACGAACCCTTTGAATCTTTTGATAGCCGATATACAAAAGACTCAGAAAAAGGAGATTTATAATGATTAATAAAATAGTTTTCGTGTGTTTGAATCTCATAACTTTATTATAGCAAATTTCTCTCGAAAAAACATTCCTTTTTTGTAAATGGTTTCATAAAAAAGAGAGAGTGGGACAGAAATCGGTA
>NZ_KV794434.1:261044-285738 GCF_001808745.1 Streptococcus sp. HMSC057G03 | reverse complement strand
AATTGAGAGGCTAGGACTTTTATCCCAGCCTCCTATTTTTAGTCTCTCTTATTTTTCGCGAATGACTTCTACTTTATACCCATCCGGATCTACAACGAAATAGTAATTCGGTTGCGTCCCTGGAAGACCTTTTGGTTCTGTCACTTCATAGCCTTTAGCCTTGTGTTCCGCATTCAAACCTTCTAGATCAGGAGTACTCAAGGCAACGTGAGCATAGCCATCTCCGATGACATATGGACCATGATCATAATTGTAAGTCAATTCCAGCTCATAGTCATCTCCAGGCAAGGCCAAATAAACAATCGTGAACTTGTAGTCTGGGAAATCTTTCCGACGTTTTTCTTCAAAACCAAAAGCATCTTGGTAAAAAGCGATTGATTTTTCTAAGTTTTCCACACGAAGGCAAGTGTGCAACATTTTTGAACTCATAGGTTTTCCTCTTTTCTATTTTTAAAAGATTATGAACGATTTTTTTTACGACTTTCCGTCTTAATGGATAATTTCACTTCAAAGATGGTCCCTTTTGGTTTATTATCTTTGACTTGAATGGTCCCTTTAAAGGCTTCTACGATCTGCTTAGCGAGGGATAACCCCAAACCAAATCCACCTTTTTGACGGGTTCTGGCCTTGTCGACCCGGTAAAAACGATCAAAGATCCGTTTCTTATCCTCATCTCGAATCCCTGGACCATTATCCAGCACTCTCAAAAGAAGATTTTTATCCTTCAATTGAACTTCAAACTGGATCTCACCATCTTCATCGGTATACTTCAAGGCATTGTCATAGAGAATGGTCATCAATTGCTTGAGGAGCGTTCTATCAGAACAAATGACTTTGTCCACCTGATTGTCTCCTCGGAAGATTTTGCCATTTTCTTCCGCAATGATCTCAAAATTCGAGAAGGTCTGATCGAAAAAGCTTGGTTCGATGTCTTCCATCTCTGGCTTCAAGCCATCATCTCTTCGGGCGATATTGAGAAGGTTGGTGGTCAAGAGCTTCATATTTCGAACTTCATCTAAGCTAGATGCAATGCTCTCGCTCGATTCCATAATGGTCGCTTCAGGCTTTCTAAAAAGCGTTTCGAGGCGATTTTGCAGGACTGCTAAAGGCGTCCGCAACTCATGGGAAGCATTTTCCACGAAAGCCTTTTGCTTTTGCATACTCTCAAGAAGGGGCTTGACGCTGAGACGTGCTAAGAAGAGACTAGCAAATAACGAGATTCCCCAGAAGCAGATCATGACAAGGGCGATTTGGCTTTCGTGCTCTTCACTGGTCTGCTCTAGCTGACTGATATTGGTCATGACAACCGCATACTTGATATCACTATCACTTTCATCATCAGATAAACTCAACTCTGCCATATAGGCCCTGTAACTTTCTTTTTTCCCATAGCTGTTTGTAATTTGAAGCTGGGAAACCTTGTTGAGGAGCTTTCGACCAAACGTCACTGTTTTGAAGTTTAAAAACCCATTACCGGTTGTCAAGTTTTCATATTTTTTATTGAGCAAAACAACAGTGGTATTGGATGTGACATCCCCTTTAGGTTCTGATTTATCATGATCTGGGATCATCATCTCATGATCATTATCATCTCCTTTGGTATTTGACTGTCGCTGGTCTCGATAAGCAATCGCTACAAGCGAGTAGGGATCCTGACTGAGAGTCTTGAGGTTCTCATCGACCGTTGTATAGAGACTCGAGCGCATGACCTGAATGATAATCAGGGTCATGGCTGAGAATATCAAAGTAAAGAGCCCAAAATATCGGATGAAGTAGGAAAAATCATCTTCCCCGACGGTTTTCTTAATTCTGGTTAGCATCTTTTAAGATATACCCCACACTGCGCAATGTTTGCAAGTTCTCAACGAAATCAGTACCTTTTAATTTCTTACGGATTTTTGAAACATAGACTTCAACCACTGAGATGGTTGTGTCACTATCAAAGCCCCAGAGACGATCGAAGATCTGGGTCTTTGGAAGGATGACATTTTGGTTTTGAAGGAAATAGACCAAAAGATCAAATTCCTTCCCAAGAAGTTCCACTTCTTTCCCATCCACATAAGTCGAATTGGTAGATAAATTGACCTTCAAATTGCCATAATTAAGGGTGTTTTCATTGACCTTTCCTGAGCGCTTCAAGAGAGCTTGAATCCGCATCTTAAGCTCTTCTAGGTAGAAAGGCTTGGTGAGGTAATCGTCTGCCCCTAGCTCAAAGCCGTGCCCTTTGTCATCCAGACTTTCTTTAGCTGTCATGATCAAAACAGGGGTTGTCACGCCTTTTTCACGCAATTCTTTCAAGACATGGAAACCGTCTTTTTCAGGAAGCATCAGGTCCAGCAAAATCAAATCATAGATCCCGCTTTCTGCTTCGTAAAGACCTTCTTCTCCGTCAAAGACCTGCATGACATCCGCAAAATCATCTAAAAAATCAAATACTGAATTTGACAAACCAAGGTCATCTTCGACCAATAGAATTTTAATCATTATCGTATCCTCTTCTCTTTCGTGAGCGAGTCTTTCTAATCTATTCTTAACCATTATAACACGACTTGCCTTCATTTCCTATAGTTTAGAACCTGGTTTTATGATCAAATTCAGCCTGCCTGAGGAAGGCTAATTCTATGAGTTTGTCGTGTTTTCTTTGTTACTTTGACTATCACTCGTCTTGTTTTTATTTTTTGAATTCTTCTTGTTGGACTTTTTAGAGGAACCCTGGTTCCCTTCTTGTCCGCCAGATTGGTTCATGCCGTTATCTGGACCATTCCCTTGTGGGCCACCATTGCCTTCCTGTGGCATCTGACCAGGTCCGCCACCTTGTGGGCCGCCTTGTCCTTGGCCACCACCTTGTGGACCACCGCCTTGAGGACCGCCATCCTGTGGGCCACCATTTTGCTGGTTTCCTTGTGAAGCATGGGCATTTTGGCTATTTTGTTGCTGATTAGATCCTTGGTTCTGACCCGTTTGGACTGGTTGAGAAAATTGTTGGTTATTGGAGGATTGAGAGGCGATGACACCGACACCAAAGCCGCTTCCAGCACCAACTAACAATCCACCAACTGCTGCCATGCCAATCCACCACTTAGGACTTCGTTTTAGGACAACCATTTTTTCTTTGGATTCTTGCGTTTCGACTACTTGTTTTGTTTCTTTTTGATTCATCTTTTTACCTTTTATCTTTTTGTACAAGCACTTGTCTTTTAAAAATTTAAAGGGAGCTCGATCCTTTAGTAAAGCGATTATACTTCAGGAGTCTTAAGCCTGCCTAAATTTTTACTTAAAAAATCCTAAAACAAGTGTGGGCTATTGACAGGTTGAGCCCCTTATTGTAGAATAGTTACCATAAAATAAATACGAGGTTAACTGTTATGAAAAAAATCTTTCCTTTAGTGCTCATCTCCATTGGAGTGGCCATGATCTCCGTCCTATCTCAATTCACCATTCCCTTTGGTCCAATTCCTTTGACCCTGCAGACACTCATGATCGGGATCATCGGGACCATCTATAAACCCAGCCATGCCTTTGTCACAGTCTGCCTCTACCTGCTTTTAGGCTTCTTAGGCTTTCCAGTATTTGCAGGCGGTGCTGGTGGCGCTTCGCATTTCCTTGGCCCTACCGCTGGTTTCCTCCTCTTTTTCCCATTCCGAGCATGGATCACATCTCTATTTACCAATGCTAAATCCAGCATTTTCACTATCTTTTTTGCCAATCTCCTCAGTAGTGCTCTCCTCTTTGTATCCGGAGCTATCGGCTTTATGCTGGTCACGCATACTGATCTCCAAAAAGCATTTGCTTTGGTCGTTGTTCCCTTTATCCTTGCCGACCTCATCAAACTGATCATCATCACAATCACCAGCAAGGCGATTTTTGCCAGCCTCAAACACCACTGGTATTTCAAATAAGATACAAAGGACGCTAAAAAATCGATACAGAAATTTCTGTATCGATTTTTTTAAATCTATTTTGTCGCAAGGATAGCGGCTTCTACTGCTGCTTTTTCCCGTTGAATCAAATCCACACGCGCTGCGATTTCCTTGATTCCCATGCTGATGTTTCGGCTGATAGCCATATCAGACAATTGTGGTTCAAAGAAGGCTTTGAATTCTGCTAAGCGCTCTGCTGTTTTGAAGGTATTGGCTGGGTAGATGACAAACTTGTCAAAGCTCATGTCTCCGCCAAGAGCTGCTTTGACCCATTCCCAGTTTTCACGCGCCCAAGTCCAGGCAGATTCTTGGGTGAACTCATGGTGTAAGAAGGTGAAATACCAACTCATTGCCAAGTCTTGTGGTTTCACAACATCCTTGTTCTTCCACTCTGTCAAAATCTTTTCAACAGTGTCTGCATCGGTTGTATAAGCCAGAGCTGTAGACAATTGACGCTTGAAGTTGCCATCTGTCGCTTGGGCATAAGTGTTCAAGTACAAATCAGTCAATTCTTTGTTTTCATGGTGTTTGATTTGGTTAATCAAGATTTGCAAACGAATAGCGGCTGGAAGCTTGCTGATATCCTCTGCATGGGCTGCATAGATTTCACTTGCTTTGGCGCTTGCTTTGGCATCATCCCCCTTGATCATATTTGAAATAACCAATTGACGAACCATTTCATCTTCATCGGCTTCTCCAGCTTTTGGTTCAAAACCAAGGCGTTCAAAGTTGAATTGGTTGAAGGTTACGAGCAACTTCTTATAGGCTGCTTCTACTTCCGTACCTTCATCTACAAAGAGGCTGAGACCTTGAAGGATTGATGATACTGCAGATACAACCAAATAAGACGTTTCTTGGGTCAATTTCTCGATGACTGGCAAGAGACTTGCATAAGAGATGACACCACTTTCTGCCAAGAGACGACGTTCTTGAAGGATTTGTTGCTTGCTCAAGTTATCCAAGGAAGCCATGTTGTCTACAATCGCATCCAAGAGCTCTCCTTGGTAATCTGTAATGTAGTGGGCTGTATTTTCCGTATTGAAACGAAGCGGTTCATTATTTTCAGTAGCAAGGGCAGCATAACCTGGGATTTCAAGCGTTTCTGTTTCAAGTGTGTCTGGAATACCAGACCAGTTGCTGTTCAATGGCACAACCCATTGGCGGCCTTGGTCTTCATGTTCTCCAATGAAGAATTGTTTTTGGCTGATCTTCAAGGTATCATTTTCCACCACTGCTGTAAGAACTGGATAACCAGGTTGTTCCAACCAAGAATCCATGAAGGCTGCTACATCACGGCCAGATGCATCACCTAGGGCATTCCAAAGGTCACGACCGATGGTATTGCCGTATTGATGTTTTTCAAAGTAAGCTTTAAGACCTTTACGGAAAGCATCATCCCCTAACCAGCGGCGGAGCATATGCATGAGACGGCTACCTTTAGCGTAGACGATAGCTGGGTCAAAAAGAGTATTGATTTCATCAGGGTGTTTAACTTCCACATGGACAGATTGAACTCCATCGGTTGCATCGCGTTTCAAGGCCAATGGAACACCTGTTGTTTGGAAGTCTTCGAAGATATTCCAGCTTGGTTCGATGGCATTGACAGATACATATTCCATCATGTTGGCAAAACTTTCGTTCAACCAGAGGTCATCCCACCACTTCATGGTTACTAGGTTACCAAACCATTGGTGAGCCAATTCGTGAGCGACTACAAGAGCAACTTGTTGACGGCTAACTGCAGTTGAGTTTTCATCTACAAGGAGATAGACTTCACGGTACGTCACCAAGCCCCAGTTTTCCATCGCTCCAGCTGAGAAATCAGGAAGCGCTACATGGAGGGATTGAGGAATTGGATACTTCACGCTATAATAGTCTTCATAAAATTCGATGACACGTACCGCTACATCAAGAGAAAATTCTAAGTTTTTCAACGGATGCGCCTTGGTTGAATAGATACCTACGAGAGTGCCATTTTTTGTTTTGGCTGTGATCCCTTGAAGATCTCCAGCAGCAAAAGCAAGGAGGTAAGAAGACATCCGTGGAGTCGTAGCAAATTTCCAAATGCCTGTTTCTTTGCGGTTCTCCACATCGATTTCAGGCATATTTGAAAGGGCAATTTCACCTTCTTCTTGGTCAAATTTCAAAGAAAGATCGAACGTTGCTTTAGCTTCAGGCTCGTCCACACTTGGAAAGGCTTCACGCGCAAAATGGCTCTCAAACTGAGTTGAAAGGACTTCCTTCTTCACACCATCAATACTGTAGTAAGATGGGTAAATCCCAGTCATATTGTCTGTGATCTTACCAGAATAGGTCAGGGTAACTGTCACTTGACCTGTGCCTTCCAATTCAACATAAACTGCTTCATTGGCATCATCAATCGTAAATGGACGGGCTTGACCGGCTACTTCTACTGTTTCGATGGTCAAATCCTTTTGGTGAAGCGAGATCTTGTCCGCCTTGGCTTGACCTGTGATCACCACACGACCGCTAAAGGTCTTGGTTTTACGACTTAAATCCAAAAACACTTCGTAATGTTCTGGAACGAATGTTTCTACAAAATGTGCAACTGCTTGCATAATTTCCTCCTTTAAATGTTTCATGCTTTCCCAATCAAAAGCCCTAATAAAACTATTTTATCACAAAGTTAAGATAAAAGAAAAGACAAGCATTAGAATGCCCGTCTGATATCGAAAAGACTCCATGATCTTACATTTCGATAATTTTACCTGTTTCGAAGTAAACCACCCATTCACAGATGTTTTTTGCATAATCTCCGATGCGTTCCAAGAAGTTGATCACTTGGAAATAATCCCGTCCGGTCACGATGGACTCTGGATTTTTCCGAATTTCTTCTGTTGCTAATTCTTGGATGCTATCGAAGTAATGGTTGATGACTTCGTCTCGTGAAGCAACTTCATAGGCCAAATCCACATCGCCTTTGAGGTAAACATCTAGTGTCGCTTCGACAAAATCTTTGACTTCACGGCCCATCTTGCTGATCTCTTCCTCAACAGATTGAATACGGACTTCCCCTTTCATGCGAATGGTTGCCTTGGCAATTGATACTGCGTGGTCACCCATCCGCTCTAAGTCAGAGACCGCTTTTAAGACAGTCATCACGACACGAAGGTCTTGTGAAACGGGCTGTTGAAGGGCAATAATCTCAAAGGATTTACGCTCTAATTTCACTTCGTAGTCGTTGATCTCCGCATCATCTTCGATGACCTGGCGGGCCAATTCACGGTCATGGGTCACGAAAGCACGGACCGTACGGTTGATCTGACTCAACACTTCATTTCCCATTGCATAAAACTGGTTATGCAACTTCTCTAAATCTTCTTCAAATTGAACTCGTAACATTTTATTTTCTTCCTATCCAAATTTACCAGAGACATAGTCTTCTGTTTCTTTCTTAGCTGGGTTCAAGAACATTTCATTGGTGTCATTGTACTCAATCAAATCCCCATCCAAGAAAAAGGCTGTTTTATCGGAAATCCGACTCGCTTGCTGCATGGAGCGGGTCACCAAAAGCATAGTGTAACGGTCTTTTAGTCCATACAGTGTTTCTTCAATCTTACCAGCTGAAATCGGATCCAGCGCTGAAGTTGGTTCATCCAAAAGAATAATCTTTGGACTGGTCGCAAGAACCCGCGCCACACAAACCCGCTGCTGCTGACCACCGGAAAGTCCGATAGCTGAATCATGCAGTCGATCCTTGACTTCATCCCAGATGGAAGCGCGTTTCAATGAGGTTTCAACTGTCTCATCTAAGACAGCCTTATCCTTGACACCATTAATCATCAATCCATAAGTCACATTATCATAAATGGACATTGGAAAGGGATTGGGCTGTTGGAAGACCATTCCGATTTCCTTACGCAATTCGACCGTATCGGTCCGTGGTCCGTAGATATTGTGACCGTTGTAGAGGACGGTCCCTGTGGTGGTGACCTCATGGTTAAGGTCTCCCATGCGGTTAATGGCTTTTAAAAGGGTAGATTTCCCTGATCCTGAAGGACCAATCAAGGCTGTAATCTCCTTTGGAGCAAAATCCAAAGAGACACTATTCAAAGCCTTCTTTTTATTGTAATAAACCGACAAGTCCTTGACTTGCAAAATTGGTTCTGTCATTCTATTTTCCTTTTTGTTGTCATATTACTTTATCCAAAGTGACCGGATACATAATCGTTGGTCGATTGCAATTTCGCATTTTGGAAAATATTCGAAGTCTTATCGTACTCAATGAGGTTTCCCAGATAAAAGAAACCGGTATAATCACTAGCACGGGCTGCTTGTTGCATGCTGTGGGTCACAATTACAATGGTGTAATCCTTCTTCAACTCAAGCATGGTTTCTTCTAATTGCGCTGTTGCAATCGGATCAAGCGCTGAGGCTGGCTCGTCCATAAGCAAGATATCTGGCTTCACAGAGATGGCCCGTGCGATACAAAGTCGTTGCTGTTGACCGCCTGAAAGTGTCAGGGCTGATTTGTGAAGATCATCCTTTACCTGATCCCATAGAGCTGCCTGTTTCAAAGAAGTTTCGACCAATTCGTCCAAGACTTTCTTGTCTTTCACACCAGCACGTTCATGCGGGAAGGTGATATTTTTGTAAATCGATTTGGCAAAAGGATTGGGCCGTTGGAAAACCATCCCGATGTGCTTGCGCATTTCATAGACATTGATATCTGGACGGTTGACATCGATTCCTTCATACCAAATTTCACCCGTAACACGCGCAATATCAATGGTATCATTCATCCGGTTCAAACTACGAAGGTAGGTAGATTTCCCCGATCCTGAAGGGCCAATCAAGGCTGTAATCTTATTCTTTTCAAACTGCATGTCGACGCCTTTGATGGACTCGTTCGTTCCATAATAGACATGCAAATCTTTGGTCGATAGGACCACCTTTTCTTCAGGAAAAGTAATGATGTGTCTCTCATCCCAATTGTATTTTGACATTTCTTCTCCTTTAAGCAGATGTTAGTTTTTTATGGAGGTAACTTCCGAGTTTGCGGGCTCCAAAGTTAAAGATCAAGATAAAGATCAAAAGAACTGCGGCAGAACCGGCTGAGACTTCGATCGAGTCTGGAATGGTTCCTTCACTGTTGACCTTCCAGATATGGACGGCCAAGGTTTCAGCCTGACGAAAGATCGAAATCGGACTCGTCACACTAAAGATGTTCCAGTTTGACCAATCAAGAGCTGGAGCCGATTGACCTGCTGTATAGATCAAGGCAGCGGCTTCCCCGAAGATCCGTCCTGAGGCCAAGACGACCCCAGTGATAATACTTGGAAGAGCTTCTGGTACCACAACATGGATCACAGTTTCCCAGCGAGACAAGCCCAGTGCTAGACCTGCTTCGCGCTGCGTATGATGGACGTGCTGCAAGCTATCTTCGATATTACGGGTCATCTGAGGTAGGTTAAAGACGGTCAAGGCCAAGGCCCCTGAAATGATCGAAAATCCATATTTGAACTGGACAACGAAAACCAAGTAACCAAAGAGACCTACAACGACAGATGGCAAGGAAGACAAGATCTCAATACAGGTCCGAACCAAATTGGTCAAGCGACCTTTTTTTGCGTACTCAGAGAGGTAAATCCCAGCTCCAAGAGAAAGTGGGAAGGAAATCACCAAGGTAATGACCAAGAGGAAGAAGGAATTATACAATTGAATTCCGATCCCTCCTCCTGCTTGGTAAGAAGAAGATTTCCCAGTCAAGAAGTGCCAAGATACATGGGGCAAGCCACGGACCAAGATATAAAGGATCAATGAGGCAAGAATCGCAACGATGATCCCTGAAATAGCATACAGCACTCCTGTCGCAATTTTATCCATTCGTTTAGCGTGCATAGTTCTTCTTACCTCTTTCTTTCGTAATCAGTTTAATCACACTGTTAAAGGCAAGACTCATGAGGAGCAATACCAAGGCGAGTGACCAAAGAACATTGTTATTGACCGTACCCATGACGGTATTTCCAATTCCCATGGTCAAAATAGAGGTGAGGGTGGAAGCTGGTGTTGTGAGCGAGGTTGGTACCACTGCCGAGTTTCCGACCACCATCTGGATCGCCAAGGCTTCCCCGAAGGCACGCGCCATACCAAAGACAACCGCTGTAAAAATTCCTGAGCGGGCTGCCTTGAGCGTGACATGCCAAATGGTTTGCCAGCGGGTCGCACCCATAGCCATACTAGCTTCCCGGTAATGACGGGGCACAGCTCGAAGGCTATCGGTCGTCATAAAGGTAACAGTTGGCAGGATCATAACAAAGAGGACAAAGACCCCTGAGAGGATCCCAAAACCAGTCCCTCCAAAGAGACTACGCGTAAATGGGACGACCACTTGAAGGCCAATGAATCCGTAAACAACTGAAGGAATCCCCACTAAGAGCTCAATGGCTGGTTGCAAGAAACGAGCTCCTTTGGGTGAGACTTCTGTCATGAAAACTGCTGCACCAATGGCAAACGGCGTTGCCAAGAGGGCAGAAAGCAAGGTTACAATAAAGGAACCTAGAATCATTGGTAGGGCTCCGAATTCCTTTGCAGCAGGATTCCAAGTACTCCCAAATAGAAAACTAAAGATATTGACTTTATTGACAAAGAAAGTCGATAAACCTTTTTGGGCCACGAAAATCAAAATCATGGCAACGACGACAACAATCAAACTCATACATAAAAAAGTAATGGTTTTCCCAAATTTTTCTAGGCGGGAATTTTTTGATTTCGTCAGCATTTTTTTTGCTACTTCGTTCATTTTTTACCTAATTCTTTTATTTTTTTGACACATTCCCTTTTAAATCACGGGTGACTTTCATATCATTGATTGGGATATAGCCCATCTTGCCAACAACTTTTTGCTGAACCTCATCCGTCATCATGTAGTCAATGAATTTTTTAGACAACTCATTGGGTTTTCCCTTGGTATACATATGTTCGTAGGACCAGATTGGCCAGTTATTGTTGACGACATTGGCTTTGGTTGGTTGATAGCCATTGAGCTTCATGGTTTTGACACTGCTATCCAAGTAGGTAAAGGCTAGATAAGAGATGGCTCCTGGCGTTTGAGAAACGATGTTTTTCAACATTCCATTAGAGTCTTGCTCTTGTGCCTGCTTGGGTTGTTTGCCATCCATGATAATGGCATCAAAGACAGCACGGCTACCAGAACCAACCGCCCGGTTCACAATCGTGATTTCAAGATCTGGACCTCCCAATTGCTTCCAGTTGGTATATTCACCCGTAAAGATCTTTCGCAATTGCTCCGTTGTCAAATTGTCGATTGAGATATTTTTATTGGCAATGATGGCTGTTCCTGCTACGGCTACCTGATGGTCGACCAGACTAGAGGCATCGATCCCAGATTTTTCCTCTGCAAAGAGGTCACTATTTCCGATGTCCACAGCGCCTGATTGAACTTGTGAAAGTCCTGTACCAGAACCTCCTCCTTGTACATTCACAATCTTACCAGGATGTTCTTCAATGTAGCGATCTACTACTCCTTCAACCAAGGGTTGTAAGGCAGTCGATCCGACAGCAGTGATGGATTCTCCGCGATTGATCCAAGAAGCACAAGCAGATAAACTTCCTGCTAATACGATCGTTGCTAGTCCTAGGATCAGCTTTTTAGACTTTTTCAAATCATGTCTCCTTGATAATTCACTATTTCACTTATGATTTTGACAAGTTTTTTTCAAAAAAACCTGTACTTCCACTATATCATAGAACGAGTTCTTTGCCCAGCATTTTACCTAAAACGAAGCCCCTTTGGATAGAAATTTTTCAGGGTCTGTCCGGTCACTTTGGCAAAGCCCAAACCATTGCCTTCGACAAGGACCTGGTACCATCCATTTGGATGCGTTTCCTTCAATTGAACCGTCTCTCCCGCCACATAATGAACAAAGTCCTCAGGCGTGATCGAAACGGTCTCTTTGACTTCACTCGGTTTCAGAGCTAGACCAAGGGCAAAACTAGGTTCAAATCGATTTTTCTTGAAGGTTCCTAGGTGCAAGCCATTTCGGGCAATTTTTACTTTTCGCAAATCAGGTAAACCAAGTGGAACCAAATATAGCTCGTCACCAAAGATTTCAAGGACCCCTTCTAGAGTAATCTTCAAATGTTTCTTAGCAAATTCCTGCCATAATTTCTTTTGTTCAGCAGATAATTGGTCCTTTTTGGAAGGGATTTTGGCAGGACGATTCTCTCCTAGATAACGGAACTTAGCAACAAATTGTCCCTCCCCTTTAAAGAGATGAGGATACATGCGCGCCGTTTCTGGATGGTCAATGCCTTCTGCCATACCATTGATCTTCTCGATCGTTTCCAATTCTAGATCAAAATTATCTAAGAGCCAGGATACGATCTCTTCATTTTCCTCAGGAGCCCAGGTACAGGTTGAATAAACCAAGGAACCACCTGGAACCAACATCTTGAGAGCATCCTCTAGAATTTCTCTTTGAAGAAGACTACACTCTCGAGGATAATCGATGGACCAATAGTCCATGGCATCTGGTTGCTTACGGAACATCCCCTCACCTGAACACGGGGCGTCTAGTACAATCAGATCAAAAAAGCCTGAGAAAACTTTGGCCAGACGATCGGCAGACTCATTGGTCACCAATACATTTCGGGCACCGAAACGTTCGACATTCTCTACGAGAATTTTCGAGCGTCCCTTGTGGATTTCATTGGAGACCAAGAGTCCTTGATTGTCCAAATAAGACAAGAGTTGCGTCGTCTTACCACCAGGTGCTGCGGCCAAGTCTAGGACCTTCATCCCTGGCTTCGGCTGGGCGACTTGGGCCACTATCTGAGCTGCTGGTTCTTGTGAATAGACCAAGCCCGTTGCGTGTTCGATGGATTTCCCTGAGACCTTTCCATAATGACCCCAAGGAGTATTGGGAATCGGATCATCAAATACTTTTTGTGCTTCTTTCAAAGGATTGGTGCGAAAGGCTGCTACTGCTTCTTGATCAAAGGTCGCAAAAAAAGCAGCAGCATCCTCACCTAGAAGATGCTGGTATTTTTCTTTAAAACCATGGGGAAAATTCATTTAACTTCTCCCTTTCTTAAGATAGGTTTGAATCTCTGTTAACTTCACCTTTGGAACCATCATAATGGGTTCGACTGTCTGGTAATTAGGTTTATCCCCATTTAGATTTAGGACGGTATAGCCCAACTGTTCCCCCATGATCGCAGCTGCAGCATAATCCCAGGGCCAGATATAGCTAAAATAAGCTAGAATCCCACCTGAGAGAATTTTTGAAAAACTAATACCGGCACTTCCGTAGACCCGAATGCCAAGAGAGTCCATACCAAGATCGGCCATGCCCCAGTCATTTTTCTCAAGCATGCCGACATTTGAAGCAATCAAAAGGTTTTCCAGAGGTTGGTCCACAAAGGGTGTCAGTTCAACCTCATTGCGATAAACTGGGAATTCTCCACCCCCGAAAAAAAGGTGATCCCGCATCACATCGTAGATCAGGCCAAACCGACCGATTCCGTCTTCGAAATAGGCCACCATGACCGCAAAATCTTCCTTTTGGGTCACAAAATTATTGGTCCCATCAATGGGATCAATCACCCAAACGGATCCTTCTGAAATCGGTGAACGAAGGCCATCTTCCTCCGCAAAAATCCGATCTTCTGGGTAGCGATTTGTGATTTTTTCAACCAAATCCTTTTGAACCTGTTGGTCCATCTGGGTGACTAAATCTGTCGGCCCAGTCTTTTTTGAGATCATCAAGTCATCATGGAGATGAAGACGCAAGTAGTCTCCAGCCTCTAAAACGATTTGTTTGGCAAACTCTAATTTATTCTTCAAGAGAAAACCATCCTTCCTCTTTTTGCTTTGCAGCCTGGGTCGCACGATAGAGAGAATAACCGCTCACTTCTTCGAACTCCCGTCCGAGACGTTTTTCTTCTCCGATACTAGGCACGACCTTCTTAAAAGCGCGGTAGGCTTCCATGTATTCTTTGGCCTCTACCTTACTTTCATAGGCTTCTTCAACTTTATTGAAAAAAGAAAGCACTGAAGCAAGCTCTTCAGTGCTCCACGATAAGTCCAGTGGGTAACTATAATTTTTTTGCATTCGACATACTTCTTAGTTTATTTCTGCTCTTAGAGTGGCAGAGCGTAACTCTTGTTTTCGATAACTCCGCGGCAAGAAGGCCCGAATTTCGTCTTCGTTAAAGCCGATTTGCATGCGCTTGTTATCTAAAATAATCGGTCTCCTTAAGAGACTTGGATTTTCCTCAATCAGATGAATCAAGGCTGAGATGGATAAATCTTCAACATCAACATCCAATTTTTGAAAAATTTTTGAACGAGTTGAAATAATGTCGTCTGTTCCGTTTTCGGTCAAGGCCAATATACTTGTCAACTCCTGTTTGCTCAAAGGACTTGTCATTATATTGTGTTCTTTAAATGGAACATCGTGCTTTTTTAACCAAGCCCGAGCTTTTCGACATGATGTACAACTCGGTGATAAAAATAATGTAATCATGTGGTTCACTTCTTTTTTTATATATAACTATCTAACTCTATTATACAAAAAAATTAGGTGCTTGAAAAGCGCTTTTTTGATTTCTCGACGATTTTTCTGAATTTCAGTGGAAAAAAGAAATCCCTTTCATTTTTCCCAAGAAGAGGCCCGAAAAATGAGGCTGGGACAAAAGTCCTAGCCTCTCAGTTATCTTTAGATTGTCGAGCAAGACGCAGTGGTTGAGTGCGCTCTACTACGCTGATTTCATCAGCTTTTACAGCCCTACACAACTGTGCGGAGGTGGGGCGACGAAATCGAATTCTAACGAATTACCGATTTCTGTCCCACTCTCTTGGTCCAGTTTCGTGAAACTGCTTCATCTTCTTCTAGTTGCGCCACTAGTTGATCGATTCCATCGAATTTGACCATTTCTCGTATCTTATCCAACCAATGAATAGTCAAAGTATGACCGTAGATATCTCCTGTAAAATCAAAGAGATTGACTTCGAAACGAAGCTCTTTCCCATCAAAGGTAATATTTTTCCCGACAGAAGCCATGCCACGGTAGGTCTGCCCTTTAAAATCGACATCAACTACATAAACGCCATCTGATGGGAGATAGGTCCGGTCAATCGGCGCTAAATTGGCGGTAGGATAGCCAATGGTGCGACCACGCGCATCCCCATGCACGACGATTCCTCGACTAGATAAAGGGTGACCAAGTAGACGGGCAGCTTCTTGGACGCGTCCTTCTAGGATAGCTTGACGAATGCGGGTTGAACTAATCTTTTCCCCCTGATCCAATACAGGAGAAATGACTTCCACTTGACCATCAAAATAATCAGCTAAGTCAGAGGCCGTTTTCTTATCAGAGCCAAAACTATAATCAAATCCAGCAATTAAAACTCGGGCCCTCAAGGCTTTGACAAATTGATCAACAAATTCTTTGGCGGTTTTAGAAGCAAAATCGGTCGTAAAATCAATGAGGAAGAGCTCATCCACTCCTAGTTCGTTTAATTTTTGGAACCGATCCTCAGGACTCTGCAAATGAAGCAGTAATTCTGGTTGGTAGCGAACAAAGGCTAACTTAGGAGATTCAGGAAAGGTTAACAAAGCGACCTTCAAGCCTTTTTCATCCGCGATCTGACGCGCCTTTTTAAAGAGTTCTTGATGCCCCAGATGCAGGCCATCAAAGTAGCCCAGAACCAAAACTGTCTCATTCTCCAAATGGATCTGGTTAGCAGTAGTAATCGTACGAATATTCATGAATTTATTGTAACACACTTTCTGTTAGAAAGACTTTTCGAGGTTTGTAAAGTTCTTCTCTTTTTTCTAAAATGGCTACCAATTTTCCTTGGTAAAAAGCAGCTAACTCTTTGGAGTCACTCTCAACTGGAATAAAGCGTCCCACTTGAACTTCGCCAACCTCTTCTACTGTCAGCTCTACTTTTTCCAGATCCCCGGTGCCAATTTCAAGTGGGTGAAGGAAGCTCAAATCTCCTTGTGCTACTTTTTCAGCCACTTCTTCTAAGGTCAGGGAATCTTCCAGTGACAAACCGGCAGCACTGGTCCGTGTCAGATGAGACATATGGGCTGCATAACCCAGTTTTTGACCCAAATCCACCGACAAGGTCCGGATATAGGTGCCCTTGCTGCATTTAACCCGGAAGCGAAAACGGGCTAGTCCTTCCTCGTAGCCAATCTCACTGGTACGCGTGAATTCATAAATCGTCACCTGTCGGACAGGGCGTTCCACTTCTTCTCCTGCCCGTGCATACTCATAGAGCTTACGCCCATTGACCTTAACCGCGGAGTACATAGGCGGTACCTGCTCGATCTCTCCCACCATTTGGGCAATCATGCGATCGACCTCTTCTGCATCTAAAGGCACTTCCACTGGGGTCCGCTCCACGACATCCCCGCTGGCATCCTCCGTTGTGGTAGAAAATCCCAGAGTGATTTCTCCTTCATAGACCTTGCCTTCATCTTGCATGAATTCGACCATCCGGGTCGCCTTGCCAACTGCTATTGGAAGCACTCCCACCACATCCGGATCCAGCGTTCCCCCATGGCCGATCTTCTTAGTTCCTAAGATTTTTCGCAGTTTAAATACCACATCATGTGAGGTCATGCCTGCTTCCTTTTTTACATTGATAATTCCGTCCATCTGATTTGCTCTTTCTAACTGATTGTGTGACCATCCGGTCCACCGACCCTTTATTATACCATGAAACAAGACTTCTTGTCCCTCTTTCCCCCTTCTCATGAGCTCCTAAAAAATCCCGTAGCAGATTTCAGACTTTTTAAAATGGATTTGATACAATAGAAAGCGAAAGAAGGTGTAACATATGTTAATGTATGATGTTATTGTGATTGGATTTGGTAAAGCTGGTAAAACACTCGCAGCGAAATTATCAAGCCAAGGAAAAAAAGTCGCTCTGATTGAAAAGAGCAAATCTATGTACGGTGGTACTTGTATCAATATCGCTTGTATTCCCACCAAGACCTTGATTGTTGCAGCAGAAAAAGGCTTGGATTTTGAGCAAGCCATGAATGAGAAAAATGCAGTCACTACTCGTCTCAATGGTAAGAACTACGCAACGATTGCTGGAACTGGTGTAGACATTATCGATGCGACGGCTCGTTTCGTTTCTAACAAGGTCATCGAAATTCAAGCTGGTGAGGAAAAGGAAGAATTGACAGCTGAAACCATTATTATTAATACTGGTGCTGTGCCAAATGTCCTTCCGATCCCAGGATTAGCTGAAAGTAAATTTGCCGTGGATTCAACCGGTATTCAACGTTTGGAAAACCTACCTAAACGCCTCGGTGTCCTTGGTGGTGGACCAATCGGATTGGAATTTGCCCACCTTTACAATACCTTGGGCAGCCAAGTAACGGTACTAGACGCTTCTGAAGCATTCTTGCCACGGATCGAGCCAAGCATTGCAGCTCTTGCAAAAGGCTACCTTGAAGAAGATGGCATTCAATTCTTGCAAGGCGTTCATACCCAAGAAATTAAGGATGGCGAAAACAGCTTAACCCTTGTAACCGATAAAGGAAACTTCGAGTTCGATATCCTCCTCTACGCAACAGGACGTAAGCCAAATACAGCTGGTCTTGGTCTTGAGAACACAGACATCCAAGTCACTGATCGTGGAGCGATTCAAGTCAACCGTCATTTGGAAACCAGCGTCCCTGGTGTCTTTGCAGTTGGGGATGTCAATGGTGGTCCTCAATTCACCTATATGTCCCTCGATGACTTCCGCATCGTCTTCAACTACCTCACAGGCGATGGTAGCTACAATCTCGAAACACGCGGAAACTATGCGACAACACTCTTCATTGCTCCTCCTTTGGCCCAAGTCGGCTTGACCGAGCAAGAAGCACGCGACAAAGGGCTTCCAGTTGCTGTTAAAGAATTGTCAGTTGCTGCTATGCCACGCGGACACGTCAATGCAGACCTTCGAGGTGCCTTCAAAGCCGTGGTCAACCCAGAAACTAAAGAAATTCTTGGAGTGACGCTCTTTGGAGAAGCTGCAGGCGAAATCATCAACCTGATCACCATGGCGATGGACAACAAGATCCCTTATACTTACATCGCAAAACAAATCTTTACCCACCCAACCATGGCAGAAAACCTAAACGATCTCTTTGCGATTTAACTAGAATAAAAACGCTGGAATTTTTCCAGCGTTTTTTAGTTTAAGAATCCACAGACAGCCTCTTGAAATGCTTTATTTTCTTCATAAAGAGCATGCCCAGAATGCTTAAGAATGAGGAGTTGACAATCCGAAATCGCTTTTGCTAGTTCCTTGGATCCGTCCACACCAATCACATCATCTTCAAGCGCACCAAGGACAAAGGTTGGACACTGAATTTCCTTTAAGACCTCAATGCTATCGTGAGTAAGGCAAGACTGAGACTGAATGGCAATTCTATTTTCATCTTTGATTCGCCCCAAGCGACCCATGATATTATAAAGGAACCGCCACTTTTGATAGCTCTTTTGCGTATAGGAGTGCTTTGCGATATCCAGCATGAGATGCTTAAAAGTTCCAGATTGACTAAGCTTTTGCCAATGCTCAATTCGCTCTCTAGCAAGTTGACTAGGTTTTGCAGTAGTCACGGCTAAGATGAGCTTTTGAACCTTTTCAGGGAAATCCACCACCAACCATTGGGCAATCATTCCACCTTGCGAAATCCCCATAACATAAGATGTATCTAAGTTCAGCGCCTCCATTGCTTCTGCTACATCTGCTGCCATATCCCGCGTTGTATAGCCCTGTCTCAGCTCATTGATTCGAGAAAAAACATAGATTTTGTAACGTTTGGCAAGTATACGGTATGTGATTGAAAAAGGCATAGCCATACCTTTAACCGTCTGCAATCCATCCCCCAATCCTGGTATGATCACTAATGGCTGTTTACCTTTTCCAAATGTTACATAGTCCATGCTCTTTTTGTTCAAATATAAGGTTTTCCCTTTTGTTGAAGACATTACTTCGTTTTCTCTCCTATTTTATCATGTTTATTCATGTTGAGTTTTTAAATACAGAGCAAAGCCGGCAGTTACTTTTTCAAATCCAACTGCCTGATAAAACTGATGTGCAGCATTTCGTTCAGCGGTTAATCCACTATTTAGAGCCAGCGCCTTAACCCCTTCTTTTACCGCTTGTTTTTTCAATTCATCGATTAGCCTACTAGCAATTCCTTGTCGTCTTGTTTCTTTTGCAACTGACAAAGCTAAAATTCGATAGTAAGACCCATCTGCTTCAAAAAAGAAGAGCTTTGCATAACCTAAGAAACCTAAAATTACTCCGTTTCTTTCAGCTAGAAGACAGCCATAATGTGGCTGAGAAAGTATCATTTCTAAACGTCGAGACAGCTTAGAAGCGGTTGTTGGATAGCCCAAGTCTTCGTATAAAGACAGTAGGGCTTCAGCATCTTTTATGGTTGCTTTTCGAATCTGCATAGGAGCCTCCTAGTCTTCCTTCAAGGCATCAAACTTAGCCTTCATGGTTGGATTCTTCCGAGTCAATTTTTTAACGGAAACATCATCCAACTTGTTGTTAGCGAGGCGGAGTTGGTTTTCTGACGTAGTCAAGAATTTCTTGACTTCTTCCATCCGTTTGATGGCCTTGTCGATTTCATCGATAGCCTTGCCAAAGTTGACAGAAGCCGAATTGTAGTTCTTAGCAAAGGCAACTTTAAATGCATCCAGGTCTTCTTCAAAGTGGGTGATGTCAATATTTTGCTCACGGATAAGTGCTAGTTCTTGCTTGTATTTTAGAGAGTTAAGAGCCGCATTGCGTAAGAGACCAATCAACTGGATAAAGAACTGAGGACGAACGACGTACATCTTCTCATACTCGTGGCTAACATCGACAATCCCTGTGTTGAAGTAGTCATTATCTGCTTCAAGCATACTTACCAAAACAGCATACTCACAGTTCTTTTCCCGACGGTCTTTGTCTAATTCTTTGTAAAAATCAGCGTTCTTATGCTTCTTCTCAGTTCCATCTGCTTCATTTTTCATCTCAAACATGATGGAAATGAATTCCAGCCCATTTTCATCAAAGTCACGGAAGATAAAGTCCCCTTTAGACCCACGTGCAGAGACCTTGTTGTCCTTTTCAAAATAGGCATTAGGGAAGGCAAAGCTACGAACCTTGTTAAACTCACTCTCCGCATACTGCTCCAGACTTTCCCCAATGGCCTTGGTTGATTGTTGGGCCTTGAAATTCTTGTAAAACTCAACTTGCTCATTGGCCGCTTTAAGCTGGGCTTCATAGTTTTGTTTCACCGAAGTCAGAGAAAGCTCGTTTTCTTTTTCTTGTAAAAGGAGCTGATTTTTGATCTGGTCTCTTTCTTTCTCTAGGTCAGAAAGCGTCTTTTGCAGTTTGTTTTCATGCTCCAAGCGCAAGGTCGCCAGCTGATTCTCAAGTTGTTGAACTTCTTTTTCTTTCTCTAGCAGACTTTGGCTAGCGGTTTGCTCCACCTCTTTTTTGGCCAATTCTTTTTCGGTATCAAACTGTTGAATCTGGTTCTGTAACTGGGCAATTTCTTGGTCCTTCTTAGCTAACCTCTCTTGCTGCTCATTTAGGGCCTTTTGCTCTGCCAAAGCCAATTCTTGCCGAATCCGCTCATGAATTTCCTTGTCAAACTCAGCTGTCCGTACCTGTGACAAGAGCTCGCTGTATTGACTTTCATTAACTGTAAAAACTTCCCCACAGTTGGGGCACTTGATTTCGTTCATAGCCTGCCTCTTTCTCTATTCTTAGTATATTATATCATGCCACCAGTAAAATCAAAACCAACAAACGAAGCTTGCTGGTTTTAAGTAAATATTCATTCTTTTATAGAGACTTTCCTTAGGTGAGGACGGACGGTAGCGACTCCCTTTGGGATTCCATACCTTAGATTTGAGCCTTTCGTCTCAAATCTACCGAGCACCAGAAACTAATGCGTTTCTGATGCTTTCCTCACGGCGAAAAGTCTCAATCTATTTTGCACTAGTTCCAAAATATTTTTTTCAATAGTCTCATTCAGTAATAACTTTAGATTTCTGAAAAGATGTTGCTTATTTATAATCTGAAACAGTGGACTTAGCTTACTGGCTTTAGTTTATTTCTTCTCAATCGGCGCGACACTGGCCAAGAGTTTCTTGAGACCCACTTCTGGGAAGTTGATCTTGAGCTCTTGGGTGTTGCCACTACCAGATACTTCAAGCACAGTTCCTTCTCCCCACTTCTTGTGAATGGCAATATCACCAATGGACCAAGCGACGCTTTCTTTAGCAGCAGCTCGGTTACTATTACCAAAAGGTAGGCTTGATGACGTGAGAGCACTTGGGGATGCTTGTCTCTTGCGCTCTTGAAGGGCTTGAGACAGGCTCATGCCTTTTCCAAATGTCGTTCCGCTTCCATTGCTATAAGAAGCCTTAAAGCTGGTATTAACTGGACGGGCTAATCCTTGGTAGGTCAATAAATCCGAGCTAATTTCATTGATGAAACGCGTCGGACGGTTGTAGCTGGTCCGTCCAAAGAGCAAACGAGAGTTGGCATTGGTCAAGAAGAGAACCTTCTCTGCCCGCGTGATCCCCACATAAGCCAAGCGACGTTCTTCCTCCAATTCATCTGGATCCTCTGCTGCACGACTAAGAGGAAAGACATTTTCTTCCATTCCAATCAAGAAGACGACCGGGAACTCCAATCCCTTGGCTGCATGAAGAGTCATCAAGGTGACTTCTGAAGTTTCTTGGGCCCCATCGTCTGTATCGGCAATCAAGGCCAAATCGTTCAAGAAACGACTCAAGGTTTCCACACCTGATTCGTCTTCGACGGTCTCTCCATTTTCATCAAAATTCTTGGTAACAGATAGGAACTCTTGGATATTCTCGATGCGGGCCTGACTTTCCAAATTTCCCTGATTGGTTAGGGCTGTCATATAACCTGTCTTGTCAAGGACTTCTTCGACCAACTCTGTAATGGTGAGCTGGTCCAATCTTTCTCTCAAATCAAGAATGAGATTGGCAAAGTCCCAGATGGCTTGAGCGGCCTTTCCTTTGATGCCTGAGAGCATGATATTGGCTGAAGCATCCAGGAGTGAAGACTCTTGCATTTGGGCAAAGTCACGAATCTTATCCACTGTACCTGGCCCGATTCCCCGCTTGGGTTCATTGATAATGCGCTCAAAACTGATATTGTCACTGAGGTTGGCAATCAAGTTCAGATAAGCAATGACATCCCGAATTTCCTTCCGGCTGTAGAACTTGGTGCCTCCCACCATGGTGTAGGGAATGTTGGACTTGAGCAGCGCTTCTTCAATGGTCCGTGACTGGGCATTGGTTCGGTAGAGAACAGCAAAATCACGGTGCTTGTAGCCAGCTTCGCGACTGAGCTCTTCAATGGTTTTAGCAACAAAGACTGCTTCATCCTGCTCGTCATTAGCCCGATAATAAACAATCTCTTCCCCGTCTTCATTTTGTGTCCAGAGATTCTTCGGACGGCGGTGGCGATTGTTTTTGATGACATCATTGGCTGCTTGCAGGATAGTTTTAGTGGAACGATAATTTTCCTCCAACAAAACGACCTTAGCTTCTTTATAATCCTTCTCAAAGTCCAGGATATTCTGCATATCTGCTCCCCGCCAGCCATAAATAGACTGGTCCGCATCCCCAACGACACAGATATTTTTAAAGCGTGAAGCCAAGAGTTTGACCAACTGGTATTGGGCATGGTTGGTATCTTGATACTCGTCTACGTGGATGTATTGGAACTTCTGCTGGTAATAGGTCAGCACATCTGGATGCTGATCAAAAAGACGCAAGGTCAGCATGATCAAATCATCAAAGTCCACTGCTTCTGACTGACGGAGTTCCTTTTGGTAAGCCTCATAGCACTTGGCGACGATCTGGGTGTACATATCGCCAGCCTGGGCGGCGTAGGCCACTTCATCGATCAGGTCATTTTTGGCATTGGAAATAGTCCCCAAGATGGTCCGTTCATTCCATTTTTTAGGATCCAAGTTCAAGGACTTCAAGATCCGCTTCATCAAGGTCCGTTGTTCTCCTGGATCTACAATGGTAAAATTGCGATTGTAGCCAATATGATCCGCATCTCGGCGAAGGATGCGCACACACATGGAGTGGAAGGTCGCAATCAAGCAATCTTGGGTGGCTGGATTCAATTGATAAGCCCGCTCCTTCATCTCCCGAGCGGCTTTATTGGTAAAGGTAATGGCCAAAATATTCCAAGGATTGACCATTTTTTCATCGATCAAGTAAGCGATGCGGTGGGTCAAGACACGTGTCTTACCAGAACCAGCCCCCGCCATGATCAAGAGGGGACCTTCTGTCGTTTGGACCGCCTCTGCTTGGCGATCATTCATACCATTCAATAAAGGATTCATCTCATACTCCTCATTCATTCAATCGTTCTATTATACCACAAAAACCGGTCTAGCTTCTTTTAAAAAAGGACTCATTTGAATTTCCCTTCCAAAAACGATATAATAGTAGCTTAAAGAAAACAGGATTTCATCCGAGGTCTAGGAGGATATTTTGGATAAACCATACAGTAACTTAAAACTGGCCGAACGTGGCGCTATCATTAGTATTCTAGCCTATTTATTGCTCTCTTCAGTAAAATTGGCTACCGGCCATCTACTTCATTCATCCAGTTTGGTAGCCGATGGATTTAACAACTTATCTGATATCATCAGCAATGCTGCCCTGCTCATCGGGATTCGTCTCGCTCGCCAACCAGCTGACCGTGATCACAAGTTTGGTCACTGGAAAATTGAGGATCTAGCTAGTCTAGTCACCTCCATCATTATGTTTTATGTCGGTTTTGATGTCTTACGCGATACCCTCCAAAAGATCTTCAGCAATGAAACAGTTAGCATTGATCCACTCGGTGCTGGCGTCGGAGTGGTTTCAGCCCTTGTCATGCTAGGCGTTTATTTCTACAATCTTCGCTTAGCAAAACGGGCCAAATCAAAAGCCTTAAAAGCAGCCGCAAAAGACAATCTTTCAGACGTCGTCACATCTCTTGGAACGTCGATCGCGATCGCTGCTAGTGCTTTTAACTATCCAATTGTCGATAAAATCGTAGCCATCATCATCACCTTCTTTATCCTCAAAACAGCCTACGATATTTTTATGGAATCTTCCTTTAGTCTTTCAGACGGCTTTGACGATAGTCTCCTCGAAGATTACGAAAAAGCTATTTTAAAACTCCCTAAGATTGCGCGTGTGAAATACCAACGCGGACGGACCTACGGAAGCAATATCTATCTGGACGTTGTCTTGGAGATGAATCCCGACCTTTCCGTCTATGAAAGCCATGCGATCACAGAAGAAGTCGAGAATCTCCTGAAAGAAGAATTTGGAGTCTTTGACATTGACGTCCATGTGGAACCTAGCTCAATTCCTGAAGATGAGCTGATCGAAAACGTTGAAAAGAAACTCTTGACCTACGAAAAACGCCTCTATGCTAAGCAAGAGTTTGATACATTGCTAGCGGATAATTATACCTTGATTGACGACACCGGTCACGAACACAACAAGGCAGAATTAATAGAGGCTCTCGCAAACGACCAAGTTCAATTCCAAAACTTTGAACTGGAGTCCATCAGCCAAAAAACCAAACTCATACGCTATGAACTAGACGGTCAAATCCATACCAGTCTCTGGCGTCGCCATGAAACGTGGCAAAAGATTTTCCATCAAATTACTAATAAAACCGACTAAAAGAGGCTGGGACAAAAGTCCTAGCCTCT
>NZ_KV794434.1:246036-260944 GCF_001808745.1 Streptococcus sp. HMSC057G03 | reverse complement strand
AATTACCGATTTCTGTCCCACTCTCTTTTTTACTTGATGTCGTCTGTTGCTACATCCGTTCCGAACCACTTCTTAGAAATCTTTTGGAATTGGCCCTTTTGATAGAGTTTTACGAAGGCTTCATCAATTTTTTTCTTCAAAGTTTTATCCGCCTTGCGCACTCCTACCGCAAAGGATTCTGTCTCAAACCCGACAGGAAAGACATTGTAGTCTTTTAAAATTCCTTCCGTCTGCAGATAATAGTTGGCATAGACACGGTCGATTAAGAGGCCATCGATCCGATCATTCTGAAGATCGATCAGCGCCTCGTTGAAACTCTGGTATTGGGTAGCCTTTTGATTTTTGATCTTATTTTTCAAGATTTTAGGATTGGCTTCAAAATCCATATAGCCAGACGATCCGGTCTGGGCATCTAATCGTTTCTCTTTGATATTTATAAAAAAAATAGCCTTTCGGCTATTCTTCTACTTTTATAAATCCAAATTTATTGAGAGGATAGAGACGTAGATTCACGACTCCTTCGATCTGATTTTTATGGATATAACCAAACTCACGACTATCTTCTGTATCTCCACGGTTATCATTTAAGACTAGATAAGTATCCGATGGTACACGACCAGCCTTGGTCCCTTTTAACTCTGATAAGAAGAAATCATCCGTATAATACCCATTACTCGTTGGAGCCGCTAGGTGTTTGTTCAGCATTTTATTCAGGTAAGGTTCTGGTGTTGCCTGTCCATTCAAATAGAGGACGTCATCTACGTAGCTGACTTCGTCGTTTTCTTTGGCAATGACACGTCCAAGGTATTCTTTTCCACCGACCTTGTATAAGACCAAATCACTGCGATCTACCTGAGCATTTCTAGTCGCTACCACAAGATCTCCAGTTTTCACAGAAGCATTGGCCATTTTATCATTGATACTAAATGGATGAAATACAAAGATTCGAAGCAAAATCAGTGCCAAAACCAGTACACCGACAATGATGACATTTCTAATTAAATCTCTCCTTGGCATGTATGTCTCCCTTCCTTTTTATTTATTATACCATGTTTTTGATCTTTAAAAAAGAGAAAGTAAGCATTAGTTAGAATTCTTGTCAACACACACCAGAAGAAAAAGAAAAACCTCGCGGTCGATCCTTTCGGACCAACCAGCAAGGCTTTAAGATCAAATTGTCTATTAACGTACTGTACGGATACGCATTGTGTTTGTACGAACAGCTTCTCCAACTGGTACACCAGCAACGATAACGATATCATCACCAGATTTAACAAGACCAGCTTCAACTGCTTTACGTTCAGCAATTTCGAACATATCATCAGTTGATGAAGGAGCATCTGTCAACATTGGGATAACACCCCAGTTCAACATCAATCCACGTTCAGTCAATTCGTCAAATGTCAATGCCAAGATATCAGCATCTGGACGGTATTTAGAGATCAAACGTGCAGTGTGACCTGTCTTAGTCAATGTTACAACCAATTTGATATCCATTGAGTTTGTAGCATCTTTAACAGCTGAAGCCATAACTTCTGTCTTAGAGTTACGTTCGAATGAAGCTGGGTTCAAACGACCATATTCTTTCAAAAGTGTTTGAGCGTTCATGTCGATTTTCGCCATTGTAGCTACAGATTCAAGTGGGTATTTACCGTTTGCAGATTCACCTGAAAGCATTGTAGCATCAGTACCATCGATAACAGCATTGAAGACGTCAGATACTTCAGAACGAGTTGCACGTGGTTTTTCAGTCATTGTTTCAAGCATGTTTGTTGCAGTGATAACAACTTTACCAGCAGCATTTACTTTAGAAGTAATCATTTTTTGGTAAACTGGAACCATTTCGAATGGTACTTCGATACCCATGTCACCACGAGCGATCATGATACCATCAGTAACTTCGATGATTTCATCCAAGTTTTCGATACCTTGTTGGTTTTCGATTTTCGCAAACAATTGAACGTGGCTGTTACCAGTTTCTTCACAGATAGCACGAACTTCTTGAACGTCTTTTGCAGTACGTACGAATGAGATCGCGATGAAGTTGATACCTTGTTCCAAACCGAAGCGGATATCGTCGTTATCGCGTTCAGCAAGTGCTGGGAAAGGAATCTTAGTGTTAGGGATGTTTACACCTTTTTGTTTAGCGATGATACCATCGTTTTCAACTTCAACAACAAATTCACGTTTTGCAGCGTCTTTTTCTACAACGCGAAGACCCAATTTACCATCATCAACCAATACTTGGTGTCCAACTTCAACGTCATCAAAGATGTCAAGCGCACCAGCAACGTTCAAAGCAATCACTTCACGAGTTGATTTAATACCTTGTTTTGTAGCAACGCGGATACGTTCACCAGTCTTGTATGAATATTCTTTAGCTTCGCCTTCGAACAATTCAGTACGGATTTCAGGACCTTTTGTATCAAGAAGGTAACCAACTTTTTTACCAGCGATTTCTTCTGCACGTTTAACAGTCGCCATACGTTCACCTTGTTCTTGGTGGTCACCGTGTGAGAAGTTGAAACGGAAAGTGTTAGCACCAGCTTCGATCAATTTAGCAATGTTTTGTGCTGAAGCTTCAACGTCAAGTTTTTCAGCCCAGTATCCATCTTCACCGAATTTTTTACCACCACGGATTTCTACCGCAGGACCTAAAGTTGCAACGATTTTTACACGTTTGTTCATGATATATATGACTCCTTTTTAAATATATCTGTCTTTTTAAGACAAGGTTAACGAATTTATGAAATAAAATTAGATTGAAGACAAGCTACGGTTCAACTCGGCAAGACCAAGATCAGCTTTATGTGGATTGTTTACCACAATCTTACCATCTTCTGTCAAGCTAAAGAGGGCTCCTTCTTCTGCTTTACCAAGGATTGGGTTTTCAACCATTTTTTCATTACGGATACCAACGGCTACACCACCGATTCCTTGTTTCAACAATTTAACAGCGTGTGCTCCCATACGTGAAGCAAGAACACGGTCACGCGCAGTAGGTGAACCACCACGTTGGATGTGGCCAAGCTCAGTCACACGAAGGTCACTTTCATCACCAGCTTCTTTCAACGCTTTACCAAATTCATCTGCAGACATCACACCTTCAGCCAAGATGATGATGTTGTGGGTACGACCTTTTGCGTAACCTTCTTTGATGCTCTCAACAACATCTTCGATCTTGAATCCTTCTTCAGGGATGATGATTTCATCTGCACCAGATGCAATCCCTGCCCAAAGAGCGATATCTCCAGCGTTACGTCCCATCACTTCGATAACGAAAGTACGGTGGTGACTAGATGAAGTATCACGGATCTTATCGATCGCGTCCATTGCAGTTGTGACTGCCGTATCAAAACCAATTGTAAAGTCAGTTCCTACGATATCGTTATCGATCGTACCAGGAAGACCCACAGCTGGGAATCCAAGCTCAGTCAAGCGCATCGCACCATGGTAAGAACCATCTCCACCAATAACGACAACACCTTCGATCCCGTGTTTCTTCAATTGCTCGATCCCTTTTAATTGACCTTCGCGTTGTGCGAATTCAGGGTAACGAGCTGAATGAAGGAAGGTACCACCACGGGAAATAATATCTCCAACAGATGAGGCGTCAAGGGGCTGAATTTTACCAGCAACCATTCCCGCATATCCATCATAGATACCGAAAACTTCCATTCCTTCTGAAATTGCTTGACGAACAACTGCACGGATGGCAGCATTCATACCAGGGGCATCTCCACCACTAGTTAAAACAGCAATACGTTTCATTTCGTTGTTTGCTCCTTTTTTTCTTTTACATTCTACGTAATTATAACACAAAGAAGACTAAAATTCTCGTATTTTTCGCAGTTTTTACCGATAAATCGTTTTCATAACGAGATTCTTTAATTCATCTTCCAATTCTTTGTTTTTCTGGACGGTATAGCCCTTCAATTGAAGAGTTTTTTTCTCGTCTTCATAGCGTAATATCACAGGATATGGGCCCGGATATTTTTTCAAGATAGAAAGAATCGTTTTATCCTGACGATGATCGAGCAACTGGATCCAGAACTTTTCATTGGTTGCCAGTTGCGCCTCTGCTAGAATCATCTGCAAGCGCCCATCACGCTCTTGTATCTTCCCTGTCAAGTAATAAAAGCCACCTTCTTTTATCAAGGAGGAAAATCGATTGTAGGTTTCAGGGAAAAGGGTCACATCCAATTTTTTCTTGGTATCACTGACTTGTAAGAAAGCCATGAGATCACCTGACTTGGTTCGAATGGTTCGAATGCTTTGTACCTCAATGAGAATGCGTGCCTGCTCTCCTTGTATGAGTTGAGAAATTGGTTGGATCTCATAGGGACTCGTTTGCCCAATCGCAACCAATGGGTGGGTACTGAGACCGACGCCAATAATGGCCTCTTCCTTCTCATATTTTTCAGCCTGGCTAAAGTCTTCCGCTTCTGTCCAGGAATAGTTAGAATCTGCAAATAAACTACCTAACTCATCGGCAAAGACAAACAAATTCGGCAAATTGTGAAGTACCTTGCGTCTATTCTTCTCAAAGATATCAAACAACCCTAGTTCTACTAAAGGCGTTAACAGAGGTAATTTATGATACTGATTGGGGAGTCGTAAAATAAAATCTTCGACACTTTCAAAGGGACGATTATCAATGATCCAATACGCTAAATCTCTCGGGAATCCCTTGATATTTTTCATTCCCAAGTAGATTTTTCGATCCTGGAACTTATCTCTGTAAGGGATGGTATTGATGGATAATGGCGCGACTTTAAAATCAAACTGGAGAGCATCTGTCAGATAATCGCTGCTCGAATAATTGAGCATGACATCAAAGAAAACATCTGGATAATGGACCTTGAAATAGGCCATCTGAAAGGCCAAGGCAGAATAGGCATAGGCATGGGAACGGTTAAACCCATAGCCTGCGAATTTTTCCATGATCGCAAAGACCTCTTTGGCTTTTTCTTCCGTATGCCCAAGTTTAAGAGCACCTGAGACAAAATCGTCTTCCATCTGATGCATTTCAGCTGCATTTTTTTTGCCCATAGCCCGACGTAAAATATCGGCTTTCCCTAGACTAAAGCCTGCAAAACGCTGGGCAACCTGCATCACCTGCTCTTGGTAGAGCATGATCCCATAAGTGGGCCTTAAGATTTCTTCAATCGCTGGATCTAAAATCTCAACTTTTTCTCGACCGTGCTTTCTTTTGACGAAATTATCAATGTAATCACTAGCTCCTGGACGATTGAGAGAGGTGGTCGCTACCACTTCTTCGAAATGATTGGGTCTCACTCGTCTCAAGAGGCGAATGGCTCCAGCCTGTTCAAATTGGAAAATCCCCTTGGTATCCCCAGCAGCAAATAAGGCTAAGGTTTCTGGATCTTCTAAATCAATGGCTTCAATCACGATCTCTTCTTGGTACTTTTCATAGACGGCTTCCTTCATTTTTTGAACAAAGGTTAAGTTTCGCAGACCCAAAAAGTCCATCTTCAATAGACCATTGGCTTCAACCGCATGAGCATCGTACTGGGTGACAAACATGTCTTCTCCATACTTGAGAGGAATGTGATCCGTCAAATCCTGGTCACTCATCACAACACCCGCCGCATGGATCGAGGTCTGTCTAGGTTGGCCCTCAATTCTTTTGGCAATTTCAAAGCCACGTTCAAATTCTGCTCGACTATGAATCACTTGTCGAAAAGCTAGATTCTGTTCATACGCAGTTGTCAGTGTATCCCTAAAGCCAATACGCTTGGTAATGGAGGTTAATTCGTACTCTGGTACCCCAAAACGTTTAAAAACATCTCGAATGGCTTGTTTGGCCCCAAAGGTTGAAAAGGTCACGATCTGAGCCGCATGGTAACTCCCATAACGGTCTCTCACATAACGGATAAATTCTGGACGATAGATATCAGGAATATCAATATCAATATCCGGCATGGTATAGCGCTCCACATTTAAAAAGCGTTCAAAGAGGAGGTTCTTCTCCACTGGATCAATCCCTGTAATCTCCAGGGCATAAGCTACCAGTGAGCCGACAGCAGACCCACGTCCCATTCCCATATAATAGCCTTGACTCCGTCCGAAACGAAGAAGATCCCATACAATCAAGAAATAATCATCAAAGCCCATTTGGTGAATAATGTCTAATTCATGCTCCAAACGTTCTTGATAGACCGGACTAGTCAAGTTCTTTCGAAGAAGACCGGCTTGGGCTAATTCTCTCAATTCCGCAACAGCTGGTTTCTGAGGATTGAAGCGAGGCAATTTCAACTGAGTATCAATATCGTATTGAATCCCTTGGACTAGTTTTTCCAGATTTGTGATGGCTTGAGGAAATCGCTCTGTAAAATCACTCTTTAAATCCTGAGGAGTTTTTAGGACTGTTGTAGGGTCAATCGGTCCTGTTTCTGTCAAGCTTTGATTGTCCTTGATGGCTGCCAGCATCTGCATGGCTTCCACATCTTCCACCTCAAAGAAACGCACAGTATGAAGAGGGAGCACAGGGTGGCTAAACTCTTGGACCGGCGTATCCGCAAAAACTCCGATGAAGTAATCTAGACCAAGCGGCAAGTCTACACTAGCAAAAGGAGCTGGGACAATAACTGCTACGCCTTCTGTTAGGTGCTTCACATCCTCCCAATTGCTCTTCCCCATCATTTTGACGGTCGACATCTTCATCAGATTCTGGTAGCCCTTCGTTGACAGAGCGATCATCCGAAACGGAATTGTTTCATTGTCTACCTCTAGTCCAATTTCTAAACCGACCAAGGGGCTGAGCTTGTGGGCCTGACAGGCTTCGATAAATTCATAAGCACCATATAAATTATCTATATCCATGATTCCCAATGCGCCATACCCCATGCTTTTAGCCACTTGGACATAGTCTTTTATAGTCACAAGGCTTTCCATAAAGGTATAGACTGATTTGGTATCTAGCTGTGCAATCACTTTTTCTCCTCCCTCACTTGTCTATTTTTGGGACTCTTTATTGTACAAAAAAACACCACTGCTACACAATGATGTCTCAACAACGGAAGACATGGGATTCGAACCCACGCACGCTTTTACACGCCTACCGCGTTTCCAACACGGCCTCTTAAGCCTCTTGAGTAATCTTCCATGAATAAAAATATGGAGCCGGTGGGAGTCGAACCCACGTCCAAACACCTGCCAGCATATTTGTCTACAACCATAGGTTATGTCTTAGTTTAACAGCTACATGACACATAACTCAAGCCCTGTACCTGCGAGTCTATCAATCTCTTATCTAACTCCTAGACCAAGCTAGATCGTATCTCGCTATAATTAAGACCTGTCATCAAACACGAGCGATTCGAATCGGGTCACGCATGCTGGTGTTTAGGCAGCTAAAGCGTAAGAATTATTATTTTTTGCAGTTATATTTAACTGGCGTTTTACATCCGCTAGATGAGTTGCAAAATATGCCTCATAATGCCTGTCGAATCCGTAACGACCCCAAAACGAATACAATTAGTATATCAAAATGTAGCCAAAAATGCAAAAGAAAAAAATTGAACAAGAAGGCTTCCACCGGGAAGCTCCTTGTTCAATTAACTGTTCTTATTGAAGATTCAACTTGTACTTGCTGATATAGTGAATCGTAAAGTACATAGAAACAATCTTGATGACTTCATAGATAAGACCTGGGATGAAGTTAGGTCCAAATTCATCAATATTTCCATAAACCAATGCAGACCCAACAGCATATGAATCTTTTAATGGATTGACTGCTGTACCGATGATACTTAACACAAGGCACAAGAGAAAGAAAAACAGAATAGCCTTCAATCCACGACGATTTTGGAAGAGTTGGCCAAGTGCGATCGATACATAAAATAGGAAGATCCCTGAAGCTGTGGTAAAAATCCACCAAACGATAATCCAATAAGCAATTGAATGACTAAAAGCCTCAGCGATAATACTAAATACAGGAGAGAGGTCTTGTCCAATGACAGCGCCCATCACAAGTATTGTGATAAAACCACTCAAAAATAGAAGGAATAGGCAGTAAAGACTCGCTACTAAAGCTCCCACAAATTTAGATAAAATGATCGCATGCGGGCTAGCTGGAAGGGTCCAGGTCAAGTAACCTTCGCGTCCGTATAAGTTGGAATAGAAACGACGGATAATAATATAGTAGTTACTAAGATAAAGACCAATGACTCCTCCAAAAATGAGAATCCCAAGAGTCCCCGTTATGATTTGCATACTATTGGTTTCCATATTCACAAAACCGTTTGTAGCACTTCCACCAATAACACCTGTAATCACTGACAAACCTAGTGCGATCAGGGTGATCAATAAATACCACTTAGCTGTCGATTTAAATTCATATTTTAATAATTTACCAAACATGGGTTCCTCCTAATAAACACGGAATTGATCACGGAAGATCTCATCGATTGATTTTCCGTGTTGATTGCGCATAACAGTCGTATTTTCATGCAAGAGGATTCTTCCTTGGTTGATGAAAATGGCCTCATCCAAAACTTGCTCAATATCCGCAATCAAGTGAGTAGAAATCAAGACAGAAGAGTTTGGACGTCTGTTTTGAATAATGGTCCGCAAAATATAATCACGCGCTGCTGGGTCAACCCCACCGATTGGTTCATCAAGAACATACAAGTCAGCTTCACGGCTCATCACCAAAATCAATTGCACTTTTTCCTTGTTCCCTTTTGAAAGGCTGTTCAATTTTTGATTTGGCTGCAAATGCAAATCGTTGAGCAATTGGTAAGCTCGTTGGACATTAAAATCTGCATAAAAATCTTGGAAATAGTTAATAGCATCAATAATTTTCATATTTTCATTCAGATAAGTTGTATCTGGCAAATAGGAAACCACTTTTTTAGAAGCTGGGGATGGTAATTGCCCATGAATATAGATATTTCCAAGGCTTGGTTGCAACAAACCATTAATCAATTTAATGATGGTTGTTTTCCCACTACCATTGGGACCCAAAAGGCCAATAATACGGCCAGGTTGGATGTTCAAACTAACATCCATGAGAGCAACTTCATGCCCATAATTCTTTGTCACATGGTCCAAGTAGACCAAAGGATACTGATTCATGTAAATCTCCTTTATTTTCTATTTATGCTATTATACCCTGTCCCCTTGATGATTGCAACTTTATCTGAAAATTTGCTAAGAATTTGTAAATACTTGTTCAAAAAAATAGGGATAAATAAATCAGAGGTTAGGGAAACCCCAACCTCTGATTTATTTTGATGCATAGAATGTTTAACTAATTCCAAGTGCGATCCGTGCATAACGGCTCATCTTTTCAACCGTCCAAGCAGGGTACCAGACCAACTTCACATCCACAGATGTCACTTCTTCTACTTCTGCTAAAACATCATGAATCTGATCTGTCAGAAGGTCCGCTAATGGACATCCCATGGTCGTTAGAGTCATATCAATGATGGTTGCTCCAGTTTCACCGTCAAAATGGATCTCGTAGACAAGACCTAAATTGACAATATCAATCCCAAGCTCAGGATCGATTACCTCTTCCAAAGCATTTAAAATTTTATTTTTAATTTCTTCAATTTGCTCAGTTGTATATGCCATATGACTTCCTTTTTCTGCTATTTACTCTCGATAGAATTTCTTGGCTCGGGTTAAAAAGGTCCCCCGGACCTGGGTCGCTTTTACATTTCTAGGCGACCGTTAAAAAGGTCCCCCGGACCTTCCTCGCTTCCGAATTTCTTGGCTCGGGTTAAAAAGATCCGCAGGATCTGGGTCGCTTCTTCATTTCTAGGCGACCGTTAAAAATGTCCCCCGGACCTAGGTCGCTTCTTCATTTCTTGGCGACCGTTAAAAATGTCCCCCGGACATTTTTAATCCTCAATAAAATCACGCAATGGTTTGCTTCTGCTTGGGTGGCGGAGTTTGCGGAGGGCTTTGGCTTCGATCTGACGGATCCGTTCACGGGTCACATTGAAGACTTTCCCCACATCTTCCAAGGTCCGCATTTTTCCATCATCCAGACCAAAACGAAGACGCAAAACATTTTCTTCCCGGTCTGTCAGGGTATCGAGGACTTCATCCAATTGTTCACGTAGAACCACACGAGTGGTGTAGTCTACTGGATTTTCAATCACTTCGTCTTCGATGAAATCTCCCAAATGGCTATCGTCTTCTTCTCCGATTGGCGTTTCCAAAGAAACAGGCTCTTGAGCAATCTTCAAGATTTCACGCACCTTGTCTGGTGTCATATCCATACGTTCAGCGATTTGTTCAGGTGTTGGATCTTGTCCCAATTCTTGCAAGAGATTGCGTTGCTCACGAACCAACTTGTTAATGGTTTCCACCATGTGAACAGGAATCCGAATGGTACGCGCTTGGTCTGCAATGGCACGAGTGATGGCCTGACGGATCCACCAAGTAGCATAAGTAGAGAACTTGAACCCTTTGGTATAGTCAAACTTATCAACCGCCTTCATCAAGCCCATGTTTCCTTCTTGGATCAAATCCAAAAATTGCATCCCACGACCAACGTAACGTTTCGCAATGGATACAACCAAACGAAGGTTGGCTTCTGCTAGACGTTGCTTAGCTTCCAAGTCACCTTGTTCCACCAAGATAGCCAATTCTTGTTCTTCTTCATTGGTCAAAAGAGGAACAACCCCAATTTCTTTCAAGTACATCCGTACCGGGTCATTGACCTTAGCAGAGTTGCTTCCAAGCAATTCCTCATCTGACAACTCTGGCTCTTCCTCATTGTTCAACACACGCGCACTTGGGTTGCCGTCTTTATCAGTGATCGAAATCCCTGCATCTTGAATGCGTTGCAAAAGATCTTCAATCCCATCTGCATCTAGCGTGAATGGAATAACCAATTGGTCATTAATTTCATCATCTGTTGCAGTTCCGCTTTTCTTGTGGCTGCGAATAAATTCTGCAATTTGAACGTCCAATGTTGTAATATCTTTTTGTTCTTTAGCCATTCTTACTCCATTCTTCTTTTTTGAGCGATTAAACGCTCGAGTTCCAATAAAGCCTTTTCCGCATCCCCTATTGAGGAAGCTTCCTTCACTTTATTTCCAATTTGTTGACTTTCTTTGCGAAGAAGCTCACGATTCCGTGTCGCTTCTACTTCTTCTAACTCACCATCTGCTATCTCATCTGGTAAATCTTCTTCTAACATGCGGTACCAGGCGTGCTGGACCCCTTCAGGCTGCTCGGATAGATCCTGAGAGGTGACTTCTCCATTTTGACAGAGCAATTGATACAAGATCTGTAACTCCGGCGTGTCGAAGGTAAAATCAGGTCGCAAACGGTAATCATTGAGGACCATTGGAAAATCCTTCATCCTACTTAATAAATGATTTTCCGCCTTGATCAAGCGCGTCATCCCACGATTCGGCAGGAGCTCCACTGAAAAATTCGACGTTTTTGATCGTCCACCTTCTTGCGCTTCTTGCCGTTGATGCAAGCGACTATTATTGACAATCTGCTCAATCTGCAAGTAATCAAAGTCCGGCAATAAATCGGCCAACTTATAAATATAGGTGTTTTGCGCTGTAATAGAACGCGTCTGAGCGATCATCGGTGCCAACTTTTCGACAAACTCAATTTGCGCTTGCAAGTTCTCAATATACTGGGGTTTCCAGTAGTGCATCAAGAATTCAACCTTACTGATCCGAGAATTCTTCAAGAGGGTAGCTAGATCTTCTGGGGACGTCTTTTTGAGGTACTCATCAGGGTCCATCTGATCTGGGATACGGACGATCTCCAACTCCAGATCCTGCAAGACATCCAAGGCCTTAGCTGTTGCTTCAAGCCCTGCCTTATCTCCATCATAGGTCAAGATGACCTTTTTAGTAAAATGAGACAGGTGCTGGACATGCTCTGGTGTCAAGGCTGTCCCCATAGAGGCGACTGCATTTTCTATCCCAGCTCGATAAGCTGCAATGACATCCATAAAGCCTTCCATGATATACATTTCATGTTTCTTTTTGGCGCTCGTTTTGGCTTGATCCAAATGATAGAGTTCATAACTTTTATTAAATAGACGGGTACTACGACTATTCTTGTACTTGGCTTGATGACTACCATCCTCCGTCATTTTCCACAGCCTACCAGAAAAGGCAATGACCCGTCCACTATCATCCGTCAGGGGAAACATGATCCGATCCTGAAAGGCATCAAAAACCGTTCCAGCATCTGAGATTGTAAACAAACCTGAATCGGTAATGACTTTCTCAGAGAATTTCTCAGAGAGATTTCGATAGAGATAATTTCCTTCTGCAGGTGCTAAGCCCAATTGAAAATGTCGGATCACCTCATCCGTCAGACCCCGTTCATGCAGATAGTTTCGCGCTTCTTCCCCCATCTTGGTCGTCATCAAAATCGCCTGATAAAACTTACTAGCTTCCTGATGAATCTCATAAAGTTCTTGGTTTGGATTGACAGACGCTGGTTGGGCCGGCCTTGCCTGGTACTGAAGCGCAATGCCAGCCTTGTCTGCTACGATCTGGACCGCATCCATAAAGGCGACTCCACGGTAGTCTTCAATAAACTTAAAAACATCTCCAGAGCGACCACATCCGAAACAATGGTAAAACTGCTTGTCTTCAACGACATTAAAGGAAGGAGTCTTTTCACCATGAAAAGGACATAGGCCTAAAAAGTTACGGCCAGCCTTGGTCAAAGAAACAACTTCTCCAATAACTTCAACAATGTTTACACTGTTTTTAATTTCTGCAATTAGCTCTTTATCAACCATAAACAGTGCCTCCATTTTACCATAGATTATCACTTTATATTTTATACTAAAAGTTAGTAAAAGTAAATTTTTTCCTACCGATTTCACACATAAAAGAAAAGATTTTCAACCTTTATCACTAATTTTAAAAAATGAGGCATATTCCTTGTCAGTCGAATATTTTTCCGTTATACTATCATAGTAAAAAATTATTATGAAAGGACATATTTAGGATATGTTAAAAGATTTGAAAGCTTTTCTCCTTCGTGGGAATATTGTTGACCTTGCTGTAGCAGTCGTTATCGGAGCTGCATTTGGAGCTATCGTAACATCACTTGTTAACGATATCATCACTCCACTTATTTTGAAACCAGCTATGAAAGCTGCTGGTGTTGATAAGATTGCTAATTTGTCATGGAACGGTGTTGCATACGGTAGCTTCTTGAGCGCTGTGATCAACTTCCTTGTTGTTGGTACTGTTCTTTTCTTCGTAGTGAAAGCTGCTGAAAAAGCTCAAAACCTTGGTAAAAAAGAAGAAGCTGTCGAAGAAGAAGCTCCTGCTCCTACTCAAGAAGAGTTGCTTACTGAAATCCGCGACTTGCTTGCAAACAAATAATCAGATAAAAAGATCCGATCTTCTAGTTAGAAGGTCGGCTTTTTTTCTTCAATTTTTCTAGAGAAACAAAAAACAGACCGAAGTCTGTTCTTGTATTCAATTAGAATTTTTTACGTTTACGAGCTGCTTCTGATTTACGTTTACGTTTTACAGAAGGTTTTTCATAGAATTCACGTTTGCGTGTTTCTTGAAGAGTACCAGCTTTAGTAACCGCGCGTTTGAAACGACGAAGAGCATCGTCAAGAGATTCATTCTTACGTACTACTGTTTTTGACATGTTTTTCACTCCCTTCAAGCCTAAAATCTTAATCATTTTATCACACTTTAAAGGTGCTGTCAAGATCTTTTAAAACTTTTCTAACCTTCCTAACCTTCATGCCATTTCTTTTTTCCGACTTTTTCATTCTTCCTATTTTATGATACAATGGAAACAAAGAAAACCCTGAAGGAGATACCATGTCAGAAATTTATGATATTACGATTGTTGGGGGCGGACCAGTTGGTCTGTTTGCTGCTTTTTATGGCAATATGCGCCAAGTTAAAGTCAAACTGATTGATTCCTTACCTCAACTTGGAGGGCAACCAGCCATTCTCTATCCAGAAAAAAGTATCCTCGATGTACCCGGATTTACCAATTTAACAGGTGAAGAATTGAGCAACCGCTTGATCGAGCAAGTCAAACGATTCGATACACCGATCTTCCTCAATGAAACTGTAGAGGATATTCAAAAAGAGGGCGACCTCTTCACTATCACTACTTCTCGCCAAGTGCATCAGTCTAAAGCCGTCATCATTGCCATGGGTGGCGGTGCCTTTAAACCACGTGCTCTTGATATCGAGGGGGCTGAAGACTTTGATAACGTCCACTACCACGTATCAAATATCCAACAATATGAAGGACAGCAGGTGACCGTCCTTGGTGGGGGGGACTCTGCTGTGGACTGGGCTCTTGCTTTTGACAAGATTGCTCCAACTACAATCGTTCACCGTCGGGACAACTTCCGTGCCTTGGAACATAGCGTAGAAGAGCTCAAACAATCTTCTGTCAGCATCAAAACACCATTTGTTCCTAGCCGCTTGATTGGCGAAAATGGTCATGCCACTCATCTTGAAATCACAAAAGTTAAATCCGATGAAACCGAACTTATCCCGATTGATCACTTATTTGTCAACTATGGCTTTAAATCTTCTATCGGAAACTTGAAAGAATGGGGTGTAGAATTGCAACGCCATAAAATCAAGGTGAACCAAAAACAAGAAACCAGCCTTCCTGGAATTTATGCCTGTGGAGACTGCTGCTTCTACGAAGGAAAGATTGATCTCATCGCTACAGGTCTTGGGGAAGCTCCAACAGCCGTAAACAATGCCATCAACTACATCTATCCAGATAAGAAAGTCCAACCAACGCACTCAACTAGTTTATAATAAAAAAGGCCTTTGGCCTTTTTTAAATTGAAGTCAAACTATTTTAAGTTAATCGATTCTGCAAAGAAGTAAAAATGAGTTCCTA
This sequence comes from Streptococcus sp. HMSC057G03, assembly GCF_001808745.1. Classification (NCBI taxonomy): domain Bacteria; kingdom Bacillati; phylum Bacillota; class Bacilli; order Lactobacillales; family Streptococcaceae; genus Streptococcus; species Streptococcus sp. HMSC057G03. The sequence continues at coordinate 246,076 of NZ_KV794434.1, read as the reverse complement.
TTTTTAGTATGAATCAAGAAAATACAAAAACTTTCCGCTG
>NZ_KV794434.1:152622-245936 GCF_001808745.1 Streptococcus sp. HMSC057G03 | reverse complement strand
GAACTTCTACGAAGTTCGCTGACGTCCGTACTTACCTAAGGAAAGTTTTTAAAAAGACTTTATCCTCATTATGAAAGGCCTTTGGCCTTTTTTATTTGTCTAAATCGTCTGCGATCTTATTGATCTTACGCAAGCGGTGATTGACACCGCTTTTTGAAATAGGTTGTTGCAAGCTATCAGCGATCTGCTGGATGGAATAATCTGGATGGCTCATCCGGATATAGGCAACTTCTTGCAAGTCACTTGGTAAACTACCTAGGCCGACCGTATCCACAATTTTACTAATATTATTAATGGTTTTCATACTGGCTGTGACTGTGCGCTGGATATTGGCCATTTCGGCATTATTGGCCCGATTGAGGTCATTGCGCGTCTCTCTCATGACCTTGATGGACTCAAATTCCTGCATGGCTTGCATGGCCTCTACCACAATTAGAAAATCAATAATATCTTCCGCTCGTTGCAGATAGGTTACCACTCCTTTTTTCCGCTCGATGGTTTTCGCATCTAGTAAAAATCCTTGCATGAGAAGGGCAATTCCTTCCGCGTGGTCTGTATAAACAGAATGAATTTCCAACTGGTACTTCCCTTTTTCAGGATCCTTGATGGAACCACTCGACAGAAAAGCCCCCCGAAGATAAGCACGACTGGCTACTTCATCTTCTAAAACACTGGCATCAATGCCTGTCTCAATCCCAAAAAAGGCATCTGCCAAATGCAAGTCAGCAAGAATCTCTTCCACCTTTTCATCCAAGAATACTGTGTAAACACGATTTTTTTTCAAATTGGTTTTTTGGTGGTGGCGAATATCCGATTTGGCCTCATAAAAATGATGCAACAATTCATAGATATGGCGAGCAATCTTGGCATTTTCTGTCGTCACCGAGAGCGTCAAGCCCCCCATTGAAATCCCAAGACTTCCAGACATCTTGATAATGGCAGCCAATTCACTCTTTTCAAATCGCTTGAGAGACAATAATTCTTCTTTGACACGAACCGTAAAACTCATTTTCTCACCTGCACGATCTGCATCAACTCTTCGACTACTTTTTCGCCATCATGAAAGGCTCCTCCATTGACCAGCTTTAAGAAATCGGAAGAAATCACTTGGGGAACTTGCGAGTGCAGCCCCTTGAAATCGTGCTCTACCTGCACCAAGTATTCATCAAATTTGTTACTGTTCATGTAAGCTGCGGGAACCTGATTGATATTGACAAGGACCGTATCGATGAACTTCTCTCCCAAATGTTTATGGAGAACGGCAACGTGGTCACTGTCTGTGAAATGCTCGGTTTCTCCTCTTTGGGTCATGATGTTACAAACATAGGCTACCTGAGCCTTGGTTTCAAGGATGGCTTTCCCAATCTCATCGATCATCAAATTAGGGAGGATCGAGGTAAAGAGCGAACCAGGACCTAAGACGACCATATCACTTTCAAGAATAGCTTCCACCACTTTCTTACTAGCTTTTGGCCGCTCTTGATCAAAGGTATTGGTCACATAGACATGATCAATCATGCCGGTGTAGTTAGCAATGTGGCTTTCTCCTACCACTTCTTTTCCATCTTGAAAGACGGCATGAAGGGTCAAGGGACTATCACTGGAAGGATAGATCTTGCCGGTCGTATGAAAGAACTTGGTTAACAACTGCATGGCATTATAGGTCGAGCCTTGCATCTCTGAAATCCCTGCAATGATCAAGTTTCCCAAAGGGTGTCCGGCCAAAGGTCCATCATCGTCTGCAAAGCGGTATTGAAAGACCTTCTCATAAAAACGAGGCATATCTGACATGGCAACCAGCACATTTCGAAGATCTCCAGGTGGTGTCAATTTTTGGATGTTCTTCCGCAATTCACCTGAACTCCCGCCATCATCTGCAACGGTTACGATGGCAGTAATATCGACCGGTTTCTTTCTCAGACTATCGAGGATAACAGAAATCCCTGTTCCTCCTCCAATAACGGTTACTTTAGGTTTTCTCATGAGCGATTCACCGTTTCTTTCCGTCTGTCCTTGTCTCTATGACTGCAATTGACCTGCCAATTTTTTTCTAAATCATGCGCTAAGCGCTCTGCAAAGGCTACTGAACGGTGTTGACCTCCAGTACAGCCCATGGCGATGGTGAGGACGGATTTACCCTCCCGTTTATAGGACGGTAAAATAGGAACGATCAAGTCATGGAGGTGACGATAAAAGTCCTCTGATTCAGGGTGATCCATGACATAATCATAGACTGCTGGATCCTGACCAGTTAAATTCCGAAGTTCCAATTTATAGTAGGGATTTGGAAGAAAACGAACGTCAAACACAAGGTCAGCATCGATCGGAAGGCCATATTTAAACCCAAATGACATGACCTCAACCCGAAAATCTGGCTGATTATCTTGACTGGCAAATTGTTCTGCGATCGTTTTTCTCAGGTTACGAGGCGTTAACTCAGTCGTATCCACCACGTTTTGACTGATATTTTTTAGTGGTGACAAAAGTTCTCGTTCTAAGGTAATCCCATCTAAAACACGCCCATCTGCCGCTAGTGGATGGCTGCGGCGCGTTTCCTTGTATCGTGCTACCAACTCACTGTCAGTGGCATCCAAGAACAAGACCTTGAAATCGAGGTCTTCTTGGTTGTCCAATTCATCCAAAATAGTGCGAATTTCATTGAAAAAAGAACGGCTCCGCATATCCACAACAACGGCTAATTTATTGTTATCGGGACTGTGGCGCATGAGCTCAATAAATTTCAGCAAGAGCGCCGGTGGCATATTATCGATGGTAAAGTAACCCAAATCCTCAAACGATTGGATGGCGACGGTCTTTCCAGCACCGCTCATCCCTGTTACCATGACCAGTTGAATCTTACTTTCTGTCATTTTCTCCTCCCATAAATAAAACAGAGTGGCCTACAGTTTCCTGCTCTCCACTCTGTCTTTTTGTCTTTGAATGGTTATTAGGCTTTGATTTCCGCAATAACTTCAATTTCAACCTTCACATCACGTGGCAGGCGTGCTACTTCAACAGCAGATCGAGCTGGAAACTCTGTAGTAAAGACTGTTTTATAGACCTCATTAAAAGGTACAAAGTCATTCATATCACTTAAGAAACAAGTGGTTTTCACCACGTGGTCAAAGTCTGTCCCAGCCTCTTCCAAAATAGCCCCAACATTCTTTAAGACTTGTTCTGTTTGTTCTTGGATGGTTTCGCCAATGATTTCGCCTGTTTCAGGTGACAAGGGAACTTGTCCGCTTGCGAAGAGAAGATTGCCTACGATTTTCCCTTGAACATAAGGTCCAATTGCTGCGGGTGCTTTATCTGTATGAATTGTTTTTGCCATAGTATTCTCCAAGTCTATTTACTTCTGCTGGTTTTCTTTTGCTAATTTTTCCCTTTGTAAGCGCAATTTGCGCTTAGGGTTTAACGTATTAAAGAGTTCTTCAAGTTTTTCAGCATTCCAAACATCGGCTGCTGAAACAAAATTTCCATTTTCATCTCGAAAAGATATTGGTTTATCTCCCACTGAAAAAGCCTCACTTCTTATTTGGAATCCTTGATCCGCTCGGGATCTATCCTAATCTACAAACTCAAATTCAAATTTACCGATCCGGACGATATCGCCATCTTTTGCTCCACGCGCACGGAGAGCTTCATCAACCCCCATGCCACGCAATTGACGAGCAAATTTCATGACCGCTTCATCACGATCGAAATTCGTCATATTAAAGAGTTTTTCAAGTTTTTCACCAGACAAGACCCAAGCGGCATCGTCATCCCGACTGATGTCAAAGGCTGGCTGGTCTTCATCAAAGCCATAGTAGACTTCTTCTTGGGCCATTTCGTCTTCTGAATACAAGAGGAATTCTGGTGTTTTGTCTAACAATTCTGCCGTTGCTTCTAACAAATTGTCCAAACCTTGATGTGCCAAACTAGAGATCGGAAAGATCTGTGGCAGTTCATCAAACTCATCATAATTGGCCGCCAATTTCTTCTTGAATTTTTTCAAGTTTTCTTGGCTCTCTGGCATATCCATCTTATTTGCCACGATAATCTGAGGACGTTCCATCAAACGAAGATTATAGGTTTCAAGCTCTTTATTGATTTGAATATAATCTTCGTAAGGGTCGCGTCCTTCACTGGCTGACATATCAATAACATGCAAGATAACCCGGGTGCGCTCGATGTGACGAAGGAACTGGGTTCCGAGTCCGACACCTTGGCTAGCCCCTTCGATCAATCCAGGAAGGTCCGCGACTGCAAAGGATTCACCTGACGGTGTCCGAACCATGCCCAAATTTGGAACGATGGTTGTAAAATGATAGGCACCAATTTTTGGTTTGGCTGAAGTAATGACACTAAGAAGGGTTGATTTCCCAACAGAAGGAAAGCCAACCAAACCAACGTCTGCCAAGACCTTGAGTTCTAATTCGAGTTCGCGTTCCTGACCAGGCTCCCCATTCTCAGAAATCTCTGGGGCTGGATTTTTAGGAGTGGCAAAACGAATGTTTCCACGTCCGCCACGGCCACCGTGGGCAACAATGTACTCTTGTCCATTCTCGACTAGGTCCGTAATGACCTTGCCAGTCTCAGCATCTCGGACTGTCGTTCCTTGAGGGACTCGTACATAGAGATCTTCTGCTCCCCGTCCGTGCATCCCTTTGGTCATTCCTTTTTCCCCATTTTGGGCTTTGAAATGCCTGTTATAACGGAAGTCCATCAAGGTACGCAAGCCTTCGTCTACTACGAAGATGACATTGCCACCACGACCTCCATCACCACCCCAAGGTCCGCCATTAGGGACATATTTTTCGCGACGAAAAGCCACCATGCCATCGCCGCCATTTCCAGCCTTGACCTTAATCTTGGCTGTATCTAAAAACATACTCATAAATAGATGATTTCCTTTATTTCTGTGTGCGTCTTAGTAAGAAAGAGCACCAATTGCGGTTGCAAATATTGCACCAACCGTTACAATCAACATAATCACAATGACCACCATCGTGATCATTTCAAATGGTGTTTTTTTACGTTTTCCGTTATCTCCAAAAGCCACTTCTAATACCTCGATTACTATAAATTCATTAGCCCTATTTTACCACGAAATAGGGGATTTTTCAAATCGAGCCTACACAAAAAGACCAGACAGAAGTCTGATCTTTCATTGATCATATTAAGAATCTTTTCTTACACGTAAAATACCAACCGATAGAACTGCTAGGAAGACACCCATGACAAGAACTACCGGTGTCATCTTTTCACCTGTACTTGGAAGAACTTTTTTCTTACCAGGTTTTGGGGCTTCTTCTTTAACAGAAGATGAAGATGATTTCAATGAAGAACTTGATGTGGATGTTGAGTTCGATTTAGAACTGGAACTCGTTGAAGATGATGAGCTTGATGAAGAACTAGAGCTTGATGAAGAACTAGAACTTGATGAGGAGGTTGAGCTAGGTGTCGGTGGTGTTTGTTCTTTCTCACCTAATCCCTCTCCGGTTCCTGATTCCAATCTCAATTCACGGGTTAAACTACGCGGTGCTGGGAAATTGGTTGCTGTCCATGTTAATGTATTATGGACAACATCACCGACTTTCGTTCCAGGTGCCACTTTTGTAGAATATTCAATATACATTGGCCAATTGTAATTATCACCAAATTCAATTGTAAAACCAGTGATCTTTCCATCTGCATTCTTTTCCAAAACTGCTTTTTTAGTAAAGTTATCAAGAACTGGAAGTTTCAAAATCTGCGCTTCATTCTTAATGCCACCTTCTACAGGATTATACCGCACAGCACGTAAGCTACCTTCAACCAATGTTAAACCATCTCCGAATTGGTCTTTAATGACCATTCCACGGAGGATATCTTGGCGAGCATTTAAGAGAATACGCCATTTAATAATGGTCGGATCAGACTTATCTTGGTAGCCGTATTTCATCTCGTATTCTCCAGCTTCTCCATCAGTCTTTTCATAATTCAATGAAAAATCTGTATTTCCAAGTTTAAATTGGATTGGGGAGGTTTTAGTAACCACTCCGGAGTCTACTTTTACATCAAAATGCAAGGCAACTCGTTTATTGAGTGGATGAGATGCGAAATAATCATTAAAGGTAACGGTCACTGTTTTCTTACCTGTATCAACAACAGCTTTCCCCACAGTTTGACCATTTGATTGGCCTTCCTCAAGAACATTGAATTCCAATGCTGTGTAGAGGGTTAATTCTTTTGGTAAGCTAAGTGTTAAAGTATCACCAGCTTGAATGGCTTGCGAATCAGGGAAGGTCAAAGAAATGCTTGCTGACAATTTTTCATTCGTCAACACCTTGCGCCCATTCGTTAAAGGATTGCCATCTTTCGTTAAGCTTGCTGTCTGTGTATAAGAAGAGACTTCTGCGGCCTGAATTGTTTTAGTAAAAGCACTTGCAAATACAACCGTTAGCACTAAGACAAGTGACCATACAATTTGACGGACCTGTTTCATAATTTCCTCCTCTGCTCGCCTGTTTGCGAGCTATTTTTATAGATTTAAAGACCAATTTCTGCTTGAACAACTGCTGCAATGGTATCTACATAGTAGTCCACTTCTTCATGGGTTGGTGCTTCTGCCATCACACGAAGGAGGGGTTCAGTTCCACTTGGACGCACGAGGATGCGGCCATTTCCTGCCATTTCCGCTTCCATTTTTTCAATGATTTCACGGATAGCGGGTACTTCCATCGCCTTGTCTTTCATGCTATTTTCAACCCGGATATTGACCAGTTTTTGTGGATAAATGGTTACTTCAGCAGCCAATTCAGATAATTTCTTGCCGGTTTCTTGCATGATTTTTGTCAATTGAACGCCTGTTAATTGACCATCACCAGTCGTGTTGTAATCCATGATGACGACGTGACCGGATTGTTCACCACCAAGGTTGTAACCAGACTTGCGCATCTCTTCGACCACATAACGATCTCCAACAGCTGTGATTTCTTTTTGAATTCCCTTCGCATCTAATGCCTTGTGGAAGCCGAGATTGGACATGACGGTTGTGACGATCGTATTTTTTTCGAGCAAGCCTTTGCTTGAAAGATAAGAACCGATGATGTACATGATCTTATCCCCGTCAACGATCTCTCCACTTTCATCCACTGCAATCAAGCGATCGCTGTCTCCGTCAAAGGCTAGACCAATCGCTGCGCCTACTTCTTTGACTTTCTCTTGCAAATGCTCTGGGTGAGTAGAACCAACCCCATCATTGATGTTCAAACCATCTGGGTTTTCACCGATGACGGTCAATTGAGCTCCCAGATCTGCAAAGATTTGACGGGCACTAGTAGAGGCTGCACCATTTGCTGTATCTAAGACTACGTGCATGCCCTCGAGTTGGACACCTGTCGATACAAGGAATTCTTGATACTTACGCAAGCCTTCTGGATATTCCATGACCGTTCCTAAACCTTGGGCACTTGGACGTGGAAGGGTATCTTCAGCAGCATCAAGCAAGGCTTCAATTTCAAGTTCGCGATCATCATCCAATTTGAAGCCATCACCACCAAAGAATTTGATGCCATTGTCCAAGGCTGGATTGTGGCTAGCAGAAATCATAACTCCGGCACTGGCTTTTTCCGTACGAACTAGATAAGCAACACCTGGCGTTGCAATCACACCCAACTTGTAGACGCGAATTCCAACAGATAAGAGGCCAGCAATTAAGGCATGCTCTAACATTTCACCAGAAATACGCGTATCACGTCCAACAAATACCAAGGGTGTTTCTTCTTCATGTTGGCTCAACACATAGCCACCGAAACGGCCTAGTTTAAAAGCCAATTCTGGCGTTAATTCTACATTTGCTTCTCCACGGACACCGTCCGTCCCAAAATATTTACCCATTCTTCATTACCTTTTTTACTTTCTAATTACTTGAACTGGAGGAGGTCGACGACGAGCTGCTTGAGCTTGACGTAGACGAGCTACTCTTTGTGGTCACTTGAATCCGTGTTTCACTCGGCTTGACCAAACCTGGTAGAACATTTCCTTGGGCATCTACTGCATTTAAGGAAATAGTTCCGCTATAATTTCCACTAATGATCTCACTGGATGGGAAGACCGCTTGGACATGATCAATGCGACTCAAGGTTTCTTGATCGCTGGTCACTTCTACCTTGGTGGTTTCAAGAGAAATATCCGAAACCGTTATTCCATCCACAATTTGATTGTCCGGGATCGTAGCCCTGACCGCAAACGATTTTTTCGCTTTCTTCCCGATTTTTACAGAAACTTTCTGAGGCTCTACGGTTGCGGTCAAACCAGCCGGAAGATCTTCCACAATCAACGGCACTTCAACGGTACCTTCCTTGGCCTTACGAAGATCCGCTACCACGCGAAACTTCCGAGTTCCCGGCTGCATTTCGCTTGCTAGAGCGACCCGGTTTGAACCCTTTAGAAAGACTGTTACTTCCGATGTTAACCCACTGACAAAGTATGTCTTGTCATTGTACTTGGCATCAATCGGAATATTGGTCAAGGTATTGGTGTAGGTCTCTGAACTTACTTGTCTAGCGCTGCTATTATTTTGAAAATTAAAGGATGACGCATTAATAAACAAGATAAAGGACAATAAGACGGAGGCAAAAACATAAAGAAATTCTTTTTTCGATCTCATTTTGTCACCCTCCCAAATAGACGCTCTTTCCAACTACTCGTTTTATTCTCTTCAGGAACCAAGAAGGATCTCAATTCTGCCTCGAACTCTTCTAAAGTTAAATCGTGTCGGAAGGTTCCATTATAGGTCATAGAGATCCCGCCCGTTTCTTCTGATACCACAAAGGTAAAGGCATCCGAAACTTCAGACAAACCAATGGCTGCGCGGTGACGCGTTCCGAACTCTTTTGAAATTCCGGTATTTTCCGTCAAGGGCAGGTAGGCACAAGAAACGGCAATTTTATCATTGCGGACAATGACCGCTCCATCGTGCAAAGGAGTATTAGGAATGAAGATATTAATCAGCAATTCTCCTGAAATTTCCGCATCTAGTGGAATCCCTGTGGAAATGTATTCCTGAAGGGTTCTGGCCCCTTGAATAGCTACCAAGGCACCAATCTTACGTGGGCTCATATAAGCCACTGCCTTGACATAGGCCTGTACCATTTTCTCTTCCTGACTGACTTCACTCGTCGTAAAAAATTCTGTCGCCCGACCTAAACGCTCTAAGCCAATCCGAATTTCAGGGGAGAAAATCACAACCAGCGCGATAACCCCATAGGTAATCACTTGATTGATCAGCCAAGAAATAGTCGTTAAACCCAAAAAATTGGCTAAAAATTGAGCCAAGAAAAAGATAATAACTCCACGCACCAAAATCATGATCTTGGTCCCGACGATGGCCTTGATCAAAAAATACAGCAACCAAGCCACCAGGGCAATATCGATGATATTGATAATAACACTCCACCAATTTGGGAACAAACTGGTCCAAAATTGTGGATTTGAAAACTGTTGAATATTCATATTCTCATACCTACCACTTCTCTAAAAGACATCATCTTATTATAACACGTTTCAACAGATTTTTCTGTAACCTTCTGATGCTTTTTATGATAAAATATGATTTATGAAGATAAATACAACCTTGGGCCTTCTGGCAGGAAAGCTTTCCGGCTCTATTCTAGAAAAGATGGGGCGGGGATCAACCCTACCAGGTAAAGTAGCCCTCAAATTTGATAAAGATATTCTCAGTCAACTGGCAAAAAACTATGAGATTGTTGTGATTACAGGGACAAATGGAAAAACCCTGACCACTGCGCTAACAGTAGGTATTCTCCAAGAAGCTTTTGGACCTATTTTGACCAATCCAAGTGGGGCCAATATGATCTCTGGGATTACAACGACCTTCTTACGTGCTAAGCATTCGAAAGCAAATCGACCGATTGCGGTACTTGAAATTGACGAGGCCAGCCTCTCTCGGATTTGTGATTATATTAAGCCCAGCCTTTTTGTGGTCACTAATATTTTCCGGGACCAGATGGACCGCTATGGAGAGATCTATACGACCTACCAAATGATTTTGGATGCTATTCACAAGGTCCCAACTGCCACGGTTCTGTTAAATGGAGATAGTCCTCTCTTTAATAGTCAGACCTTATCCAATCCGATCCAATATTATGGATTTGATACTGACAAATCAGAGCCACAACTAGCTCATTACAATACGGAAGGAATCCTCTGTCCGCATTGCCACAACATCCTCCAGTACAAGCTCAATACCTATGCTAATCTTGGGGATTATATCTGTGAGCACTGTGGTTTCCACAGGCCTTCTCTGACTTATGCCGTATCGGATCTCCTCTCATTAACCCAGCGCTCTTCCCAATTCCGGATCCAAGGGCAAGATTACCACATCAATATCGGTGGTCTCTACAACATCTATAATGCCTTAGCAGCTGTTTCCGTTGCTGGATTCTTTGGGGTTCAACCTGAAGTGATTAAGCAAGGATTTGATCGCAGTCGCGCTGTCTTTGGTCGCCAGGAAACCTTTAAGATTGGGGATAAGGAATGTACCCTAGTCCTGATTAAAAATCCGGTTGGTGCGACCCAAGCCATTGAAATGATCAAACTAGCCCCTTATCCCTTTAGCTTGTCGGTTCTCCTCAATGCGAATTATGCAGATGGGATTGATACCAGCTGGATTTGGGATGCCGACTTCGAGCAAATCACTCAGATGGACATTCCAGAGATCAACGCTGGCGGGGTGCGCCACTCTGAGATTGCTCGGCGACTTCGGGTCACTGGCTATCCTGCAGAAAAGATCACAGAAATGGCTGAATTAAAAGAGGTTTTCCAACGCATCCAGCAACAGGAAACCCCTCACGCTTACATTTTAGCTACCTATACAGCCATGCTAGAATTCCGTGAACTTTTGGCCCAAGAACACCTGATTGAAAAGGAGATGCACTAATGACTTATACTTCCCTAGAATCTTCTGATCAGGCACAGTATCCCTACAGCCTGCGTATTGCCCATCTCTATGGCAACTTAATGAATACCTATGGGGACAATGGGAATATCCTCATGCTCAAGTACGTTGCGGAAAAGCTTGGAGCCCATGTCACTGTTGATATCGTCTCTCTCAAAGACCGGTTCGACCCTGATGCCTACGATATCGCCTTTTTCGGCGGCGGGCAAGACTACGAACAGACCATTGTATCCGAGGATCTACCAGATAAAAAAGAAGACCTCGAACGCTTTATTCATGACGATGGGGTAGTCCTTGCTATCTGTGGTGGCTTTCAACTTCTAGGCCAATACTACATTGAAGCTTCTGGCAAACGCATTGAGGGCCTCGGTATTATGGGCCACTATACGCTCAACCAAGTCAACAACCGCTATATCGGTGATATCAAAATCCATAACGAAGAATTTAACGAAACCTATTATGGTTTTGAGAACCACCAAGGTCGGACCTTCTTGGCTGAGGATGAAAAACCACTGGGCAAGGTCGTCTATGGAAATGGGAACAACAAAGAAGATGGATGCGAAGGGGTTCATTACAAGAACGTCTTTGGCAGCTACTTCCACGGTCCTATCTTGTCCCGAAATGCCAATTTGGCCTATCGCCTAGTGAGCACTGCTTTAAAAAATAAATATGGCAAGGACCTTTCCCTACCGGCTTATGAGGAGATTCTAAGCCTAGAGCAGCCGGAAGAGTACGCTGATGTGAAAAGCAAGGCCCCTACTGAACAATAAGGAGATAATGATGAACAAAAATAATCTACACTACATTGCTTTATTACTTTTAATTTTATTGATTGCTGGTATTTCCCTTGCAAACATGCAATCGGTTACCGTAAATTTCCTCTTGGTCCAATTTAAATTGCCCTTGATCATTCTGATCTTGCTCTGTGTCCTCTTGGGTGCATTTGTCATGACCTTGGTTAATTTTTCAAAGGGCTTCTCACTAAAAAAAGAACTCAAGAGCACTCAAAAGCAACTAGAGGAAGAAAAGAAAGAAGTTAAAATAGAAGAAAAAAATAACAACTAAAAAAGCACCGATCGGTGCTTTTTTCATGCTTTTCTAATGACTTTTTGCATGCAATTTTTTTGCGACTACTTGTGCTAGGAGTGAAAAGAGAATAACTCCAGCTCCAATCAGGAGAAAGGATTCTACTCGGACACTTGGTAACCAGGTCATCAAGCCTTTAGCGATGGGCATAAAGAGAATGGCTAGGGTAAAAATAGTGCTTAAGACCCTGCCCAGATAGTCTCCTTCTACCTTGGTTTGCACTTGGGTAAAAAAGTGAATATTAAAAATCGTCATAAAGAGTTCACAGACTAAATTTCCCGAAAAGGAGAGAAAATGCGGAAGGGGCAAGCCCATCATGAAGACTCCTACTCCTGTTAAAATCAATAAGAAGAGAAGCATCTTCATGCTTGATTTAAATTTATTAGCAATCAAAGCTCCGATGATAGAGCCGATAGCGCCCAAGGTTAAGATGGTCGCATATGCTCCATTGACCCCGTAAAGGCGATTGGAAAAGGGGAGTAAAAACTCAAAAGCTGCAAAAAAGAAATTGACGCTAGAAGCCACCAACAAGAGAAAGAAAATCTCTTTCTGATGCCAGATGTAGTCTAGTCCATCTTTCATATCCGAAAAAATATCTTTTCCCGTAAAAGGCTTCTTCTCTTGAGCTTTGGCTTCTTCTTTCGGAAGGAATGCCACTAGGACAAAGGCGATGAAAAAGGTCAGTGCATCCAGTAAGAGGGTCGCATGGAGACTGGCAAATTGTAAAACAAGGAAAGAGAACACAGGAGAGCTGACACCAACTACTTGTAAGACCAACTCCAAGTGGGCATTATAGGTCACAATCTCATCTTTCTCTACGACTTCTGTGATAATGGCTTTATTAGCTGTACGAGAGAAAGCGAAGGCAATGGCCTGGACAATATTGGCAACAATCAGGGCTACAATCATCCAACGATCATTCCTGATAAACGAAATCGCTAAACAAAGGAGACCACAAACCAAGTCGGTCGTCATCAAAATCTTGCGACGGGAAAAACGGTCTGAGATCACGCCACCAAATGGATTGACTAGAATGGAGGTGACAAGTTCAGAAATCTGATAAATCCCTAATACCGTCTTTCCTATAGTCCCCATCGAGGCCAGCCAGACACTATTCCCGTAATCATAGAGCATATTTCCCATTCGATTGATCGCTCCACGAGTAATTAATTGGACTGCATGTCGATTCATAAAAAAACCTCCTTCATTTTCTGAAACTATTGTATCAGTTCATGAAAGAGGTTTTCATTTTGTCCCTTATTTGGGAAAAATAATGGTTTACAAATTTATCAAAGGATCCTTACTGTTCTTTTGATTAAAGCTGCTTAGCTACTAGCTGAGCCAAGAGTGAAAAGAGAATAACCCCAGCTCCAATCAAGAGAAATGATTCCATACGGACGCTTGGCAACCAAGTCATCAACCCTTTGGCGATGGGCATAAAGAGAACAGCCAAGGTATAAATTGTGCTCAATACTCTACCTAGATAATCATCTTCCACCTTGGTTTGTACTTGGGTAAAAACGTGGATGTCGAAAATGGTCACAAAAAATTCACAGACCAGATTTCCTGAAAAGGAAAGATAAGGCGGAAGAGGCAAGCCCATTATGAACACTCCGACCCCTGCCATGATCAGTAAAAACAGGAGAATTCTCATACTTGATTTCATTTTATTGGCAACAAGCGCTCCTAGAATAGATCCAATAGCTCCCAGCGTTAAAATAGTCGCATAAGCTCCTTTAACCCCGTATAGACGATTCGAGAAGGGAAGTAAAAACTCAAAAGCTGCAAAAAAGAAATTGACGCTAGAAGCCACCAACAAGAGAAAGAAAATCTCTTTCTGATGCCAGATATAGTCTAACCCATCCTTGATATCAGAAAAAATATCTTTCCCGGTAAACTGTTTCCTCTCTTGCACCTTAGCTTCTTCTTTCGGAAGGAAAGCCACTAGGACAAAAGCAATGAAAAAGGACAGCGCATCTAGTAAGAGAGTCGCATGGAGACTGGCAAATTGTAGAACTAGGAAAGAAAACACGGGAGAACTGATACTAACAACTTGTAAGACCAGCTCCAAGTGCGCATTATAGGTTACAATCTCTTCTTTCTCCACAACTTCTGTAATAATGGCTTTATTGGCAAGTCGAGAAAAACCAAAGGCAATGGCCTGAACAATATTGGTAACAATCAGAGCCCCAATCATCCAACGATCATTTCTGATAAAAGAAATCGCCAAACACAGGAGACCACACACCAAGTCGGTCGTCATCAAAATCTTGCGACGAGAAAAACGGTCTGAAATCACCCCTCCAAAAGGATTCACGAGGATCCCTGTCACTAACTCAGAAATCTGATAGATTCCTAATACCGTCTTTCCTATAGTCCCCATCGAAGCCAGCCAGACACTATTCCCTTAATCATAGAGCATATTTCTAATTTTGTTAATAGCTCCACGACTAATTAATTGGACCGCATGTCGGTTCATAAAATCTCCTTTATCACTGTCCTATTTAGAACATTCATTTTTTACAAATTTATCAAAGTGTTCTTGATAATAAGCTACCTGCTCTGGCAGTCCTAGCACGTCAAAAATATGCATGGCTTCCTGCATTTGCTGCCGCCCTTTTTCTGTTTGCCCCTTCTGGTACCGAGCAAATCCCTTGAGATAGTGAAAGACATTGCGTTCGTAGAGCTTGATGCTCTTCCCGATAATCTTTTCTACATAGGCTTCAAAATAGCTGGCATTTTCAAAAGAACAGTGTTCTAAACAATGCTGGTAGCAATTCAGAGCTAGAATCAAGACCAGTTTTCGATGGCGACCAATTTCTTTGTAGAATTCCTCGCGCTCCATCACTTCTCTCCCAAGGCGAGTGACATAGTCCACCTCATAAAAGCTGTAGAGATTGCCAAAGAGGATCAATTCATACATGGTCCACTCTTCCGTTTGAAAGAGGTAATCCGCCACCTTATCCAGATCACGCTGCTTCATGGTGTAGCTGGCATCTCTCTGGCAAATCAGCCCTTGTAGCAGGATCCAGTTCAGCTCAAAATAGAGAGGATTGGTCGAACTCTTGGCTTTTTCAAGTTGTTCTCTTTGAAGCTTTTTAAAACCTGCAATATCATTTGAGTAGTAAAGCGGAATAATCTGAGCCATTATGGCGACATGCTCATGGTGTTGAAAATTTCTGGCCTTATCCATAAAATTCTCAATCGTCACATGGATATTGTCCAAAATGTCAAAGAAGCGCGAAGCAGCTAGATCCGACTCCCCTAATTCAAAACGGGATAATTGGGAGGTCGAGCAAGCTTCTCCTGCAGCTTCTTTTAACGAATAATTCTTACTGATTCGAAATTCACGAAAAACTTTTCCAAGATTGTCCATCTATTCCACCTGCTCTGACAGTTCTGCCCACTCTTCCATAACCGCTTCCTGCTGGACAGTTAGTTGATCCAGCTCGCTCTGGAGTTGAACCAAGTCAGCTGCATCATTGGTGCTATGCATGGTTTCGGTGATGTCTTGGATTTTTTGATCCAACTCTTCCATCTCTGCTTCCAATTGCTCAATGCGACGAGTAATTTTCCGGAGTTCCTTTTGGTTTTGCTTCTGCAAGTGATAATCATTGCTGGTGACTTCTTCGGTCGAAGAAACAGGCACAGCTTCTGCTTGTGCTGCAGCTAGGGCTTCTAACTCAGCTTTTTTCTCCAAATAATAATCGTAGTCTCCTAGGTAAAGGGTTGAGCCTTCTTCTGAGAGTTCCAAAACTTGAGTAGCCACCCGATTGATAAAGTAACGGTCGTGGCTGACAAAGAGCAAGGTCCCATCAAAATCAATCAAGGCATTTTCCAGCACTTCCTTGCTATCGATGTCCAAGTGGTTGGTCGGCTCGTCGAGAATCAAGAAATTGTTATTCTCCATGGACAGCTTGGCTAGAAGCAAGCGGGCCCGCTCTCCACCTGACAGCATGCCGACGGTTTTCTTGACATCATCCCCAGAGAAAAGAAAGGCTCCTAGGCGATTGCGAATTTCTACTTCTGGTGTCAGTTTAAAGTCATTCCAGAGCTCATCCAAGACACTGTTGTGAGGGGTTAGTTTACTTTGGGTCTGGTCATAGTAGCCCACCTCGACATTGGCCCCAAAACGAGCTTCCCCCTTGATAAAAGGAATCTGTCCGACGATAGACTTGATAAGAGTAGATTTCCCGATCCCATTTGGTCCCACAATAGCGACTGCATTCATCTTGCGGATGTCCAGATTGATAGGCTCTGACAGGATTTGATCGTCATAGCCGACGGCTGCCTCTTCTACTGTCAGGACGACATTTCCCGAGGTCTTATCGGCATGGAAGGTCATATGGGCAGACTTGGTCCCAGCTTCCGGCTTGTCTAGACGCTCCATTTTTTCTAACTGCTTGCGCCGAGACTGAGCCCGCTTGGTAGTCGACGCCCGCACCAAATTGCGATTAACAAAGTCTTCCAGCGCCGCGATTTCTTTTTGTTGCTTCTCGTAGTTCTTGGCTTCGGTCAGCAATTTTTGCTCTTTTTGCTCCACAAAACTGGAGTAATTACCGACATAGCGATCTAAAGAATGCTTGGTCAAGTCCAGTGTAATGGTTGCGACCTTATCTAGGAAATACCGGTCGTGGCTGACAATGAGAAGGGCCCCACTATAATTGACCAGATAGTTTTCCAACCAGGCGATGGTCTCAATATCCAAGTGGTTGGTCGGCTCGTCCAGTACCAGGAGATTTGGTTTTTCTAAGAGCATCTTGGCCAGAGCTAGACGGGTATTTTGCCCTCCAGACAGCTCTTCAATCTTCATCTGCCACATAGACTCATCGAACTTAAAGCCGTTGAGAATGGCGCGGATATCTGCTTCATAGGTGAAGCCACCAGCCTGACGGAATTCTTCCGATAGACGGTCATAGTCCTGCATGAGTTTTTCTAAGTCAGCCCCAGTTTTTTCCCCCATCGCAAGCTCCATCTGCCGCAAAGTTTTCTCCGTTTTACGGAGGTCGTCAAAGACATGGAGCATCTCATCGTAGATAGTATTGGACGACTCAAAGCGACTATCCTGGGCTAAATAAGAGAGAGAAAGATCCCGCTTTTTATTGATTTCTCCTGAAGTTGGTTCTTCTTCTCCCACCAAGATTTTTAAGAGGGTAGACTTACCGGCTCCGTTCTTTCCGACCAGGGCAATCCGGTCCCGTTCATCCACTTGCAGGCTGATATTATCAAAAAGAACCTCCCCTGCAAAAGAGCGTTCAATTTTGTTGGCTTGTAAAATAATCATGTCCCTATTTTACTATCTTTTTACGGATTAAACAAGAAAAGACGAGCCATCAAAAAAATCCTGAGCCCCTTGAGGCTCAGAACTTTTAGAAAGTATTTTAAAACTTATTCTTCCTTATACAATTGTCGAACTGCTTCCACATCTGTATCCTGAATACTGTAGAAGGAACCAGCCGGTTGCATGACCGATTCTCCATCAGTGTGGTCCAGCCCTATCGCATGGCCTAGCTCATGCTCAGCTGTATTGACAATTCGATCATAACTATAGTTATAGACATAATTTAAAAGATAATGGCGATTGAGACGCACTGTGATGTGGGTGAACCGGTTGGTTAAAAGGTTAGTCTGAGAGGCAGTCTCTCCTGCAGCAGAAACCGATGCGTTATCCATTTCCGTCAAGACCACATTAGCCTCTTTTTCATTTGTAACCAATTTGAAGGTAAAGGCGCCTGTTTGGTTCCAAGCCTCAATAGCATCCCGATAAGCTTTTACAAAAGTTTGACTGATATTGGGATCCAGGTAGACCGTGGCCTCCGCTTTTTCCCAGCGAGCACCGCTATGCTCATGATTGTCCGTCTGCGTGGTCTGTGAGCTAGGTGTCATCCCGAAGCGCGATGCAAAACCCTGATCACCAAACAAATTCCCGACTTGATAGACAACCTTTTGGGCAGCTCGTCCAAACCCATCCATACCAGAACTAGGAGAATCTGTGAAATAGATGATCCCCACTAGAACGAGAAAACTGATGGCAATGGTCCAGAAAAATCCCCAAAAAAGACTCCAAGCCATACGAAGGATTCCTCTGAAAAATCGAAAAATGGTTCTCATACATTCTCCTTTCTCTTAAAGAAGGTATGCAATTGTAACACCCCATTCTTAAAAATAACTTAAATAACTACGCTTTCCAGCTTATTGATGAACGGTTACTTTTCCTGTCTGGTAATCCAGGCTAATCCCACTTTGAACATTGGGAACAAAGACATTGAACTCAAGGGTCCCGTCACTCGATTTGGCTTCGATGTGAGACCCTAAAGGAATCAGATCTTCCGGCTGATTGTAGATCAAAGTGACCCGATAGCGGACCCGCTTGTTCTTATCTAAGGCTTTTCGAACCTGGGTCTCATAGTAGTTTTGACCAGTGGAATGAGGATCATTGGCTTGATTGGACCAAGCCGTTTGCACGGCGATATTTTTGGGATTGCTAGTAGAAGCGTCAAAGCCTTTGAGATTGCCGATCAAGGCGTAACCCAATAGATGACCCCGATCCACAGCATGGTCGTACTCGCCTGACAGATTATGAACCTGATGCCAACCAGCAGGTTTCCAATCGGTTAGGCCACTTCCTGTTGCATCCCGATCTCTGTACTGGCGAGTCGCCTTGGTCATAATAGCGTTCGCAACCGTCGGTACGGTCTTTCCATTCACTTCTTTTGTCTTGTTATCCGCATAGGGTTGACTAGCCACGCTGGCATCCAGATCTGTGCGATTTCCCTTAACTACAAAGGCTCCAGCACCGTTCCATTCCAAGTCATTCCCTAATTGTGAACGGGCAGATTTCGTTAGTACAGAGCTAGCTAACTCTTTACTAGGTGTTTCTTGTTGGCTACTAGTCACCACCGAAACAACCTGATCCGTCGCTTCTTTCACCGTCGGTTGATTAAAATAATAGCCCCCGATAGCTAGGGCCGTTGCGACCACAAAGCCCGCTAGGGTTTGTTTGGTTCGTTTGCTTACTGTTTGTTTTGCCATATCTCTCTCCAAAAAAGAGCAGCGCTAGATGGGTCATTGACTCGATTCGCTGCTCTCCTTTTTACTCAATTTTAGTTAAAAGCTTATTTGCCTGTTAGCTTTCCAATGATCTCTGACCAAGTGTCCGGAGAGAGAATGGACCATGGATTTTTCCCATCGCCAATCACTCCATAGCCAATGACCAAACCAACTGCAAAAATGATGATTCCAATCACAGCCAACAGGAGGACAATTCCTAGCTGTTTTCCAACATAGCGAAGATTAGTTTTCATCGTCTTCTTCCTCTACACGTTTCACGTCTGCACCTAGCGCCACCAATTTCTCATGGAATTGATAATAACCACGATCTAAGTGACTTAATTTGCTGACCTTTGTTTCTCCTTCTGCTACCAAGCCCATCAAGACCAAGGTTGCACTTGCTCGTAAATCGGTCGACATAACCTCTGCACCTTGGAAGCTTTCCCCTCCAACGATACGAGCTGTATCCCGCATAATATCCGAGTGAACGCCCATCCGACGCATTTCTTCCAAATGCTGGAAGCGATTCTCAAAGACCGTTTCAATCATGGTAGACTCACCTTTAGCCATGGCCATCAAGGCTGTGAATTGAGCCTGCATATCGGTTGGAAATCCTGGGTAGGGAAGAGTTTTAACGGTCACTGGACGGAGCTTACTGATATCCGATTGAATCCGAATTCCATTTTCTTCTTCGGTTACCGTTACACCCATCTCCTGCATCTTAGATAGAAGCGGACGGTTGTGTTCCCAAATGGCATCTTCGATTAAGACATCTCCACCAGTCATGGCTGCCCCAATCATAAAGGTTCCAGCCTCGATGCGGTCTTGCACAACATTGTGGTTTGCACCGTGCAAGCTCTCCACACCAACGATGGTCAAGGTCTCAGTTCCTGCTCCCTTAACATTAGCCCCCATTTTATTCAGCAAGAGAGCTAGGTCAACAATTTCAGGTTCCCGAGCTGCATTTTCAATCACAGTGACTCCATCTGCCAAGGTTGCGGCCATCATAATATTTTGTGTCGCACCTACTGATGGGAAGTCCATATAGACGTGTGCACCTTTGAGACGATCTGCTTTTGCTTCAATATAGCCGGCTGTTTGGGTAATTTCAGCTCCCATGGCTTCCAGACCTTTGAGATGGAGGTCAATCGGACGACTACCGATCGTACAGCCTCCAGGCATGGAAACTTTGGCATGGCCATTGCGTGCCAAGACAGGACCTAAGACAACGATAGAAGCCCGCATCTTACTCACATATTTATAAGGCGCTTCCTCTGATAATTTTGCTTGCGCATCTACGACAACTGTATTGTCTTCTTCATTGAAGGTTACTTGTGCATTCAACCCACGAACAACATTGTTCATTGTAAAGACATCTGATAAAACAGGTACATTTTTCAAGGTTGTCACGCCCTCGCTTGCTAGAACTGTTGCAGCAAGAAGAGGAAGGACAGCATTTTTTGCTCCTTCGATTTTGACGGTTCCAACCAGTCGATTATGACCACCATTAACGATTATTTTTTCCATACGGGATTGTTCTCCAATTTCTTAAAGTCACGCTTTCTATCATACCATATTTTTTATAAAATGTGGCTAGAATTGGCCAATAAAAATCTGTCGACTCATCTCATAGACACTGATAAAAAATGAGCTCGCTAGATAGCCGATTCCGACGCTGATCATCAAGATCAAAAAACGGATTTTAACCGCATTTTCAGCACTTACTTTTAAAAACTTTTCCCATTGAACCAGGTTCATCAATAGGTAATAGGCAAAAAAGATAAACAATAGATGGCTTGAAAGATTAAAAATCATTTGAATCATACAGCTATTATACCATATTTGGTCCGTACTTTCTTCTTTTGATTCTCTCCCAACAAAAATAAGGTGAGGACATACCTCCACCTTATTTTGAATATCTTATAAACGATTTCCGACATTAATCCGGTTAATGGCGCGTTGAAGAGCAATTTTAGCACGACGTTCCATATCAACCGAATGCTGATCTTTGGCTTCTTCAATCGCTTTTTCAGCTCGCAGTTTGGCACGTTCTGCACGACTAATGTCAATATCTCGAGCACGTTCGGCAGAATCGGCAACAATGGTAATGACATTATCAGCTACTTCGATAATCCCACCATTGACTGCAATCCAATCAATATGTTTGTCATCGTCGACACGACGAACCTTTACTTGGTCTACAGCCAAAACCGCAATGGTATTGATATGATGAGGTAAAATCCCTAATTCACCATCAATTGTCTTGACAGATACAAATGCGGCATGATGATCATAAACCAGTCCATCCGGTGTAACGATTTGGACGTTCATTTGACTCATCTTTCACCTCTTCTTAGAATCCCATTTTTTCAGCTTTGGCAATCACATCTTCGATCGATCCAACACCACGGAAGGCATCTTCAGGAAGATGGTCATATTTTCCGTCCAAGATTTCTTTAAAACCACGAACAGTTTCTGCAACAGGTACGTATGAACCAGGTTGACCGGTAAATTGTTCGGCAACGTTGAAGTTTTGTGACAAGAAGAATTGGATCCGGCGAGCACGAGCAACCAAGGTCTTTTCTTCGTCAGACAATTCATCCATCCCCAAGATCGCAATGATATCTTGCAATTCATGGTAACGCTGAAGGACGCGTTTGACCTCAGATGCTACTGCATAGTGTTCTTCTCCTACGATTTCTGGAGAAAGGGCACGTGAGCTTGATGCCAATGGGTCCACCGCCGGGTAGATCCCCAATTGTACCAATTTACGTTCCAAGTTGGTTGTTGAATCCAAGTGGGCAAAGGCGGTTGCTGGCGCTGGGTCTGTATAGTCATCGGCTGGCACATAAATGGCTTGGATGGATGTAACAGAACCTTTCTTGGTTGACGTAATCCGTTCTTGCAATTGCCCCATTTCAGTTGCCAAAGTAGGTTGGTAACCAACGGCTGAAGGCATCCGTCCCAAAAGGGCTGATACTTCTGAACCGGCTTGGGTGAAACGGAAGATATTGTCGATAAACAAGAGAACGTCCTGACCTTCGACATCACGGAAGTATTCCGCAATGGTCAAACCAGTCAAAGCAACACGCATCCGTGCTCCAGGTGGCTCATTCATTTGTCCAAAGACCATGGCTGTTTTTTCAATAACGCCAGATTCTTTCATTTCCCAGTAAAGGTCATTCCCTTCACGTGTCCGTTCCCCAACACCGGTAAATACAGAAATCCCACCGTGTTCTTGGGCAATATTATGGATTAATTCTTGAATCAAGACGGTCTTCCCAACTCCGGCACCACCGAAGAGTCCGACCTTCCCACCTTTCAAATAAGGGGCTAAGAGGTCAATAACCTTGATCCCTGTTTCAAGAATTTCTTCTGAAGTAGAGAGCTCGTCAAAGGATGGAGCTTTTTTGTGGATGGAGTCACGAGGAGCATCCTGAGGAAAAGGTTGATCCAAGTCAATGGTATCTCCAAGAACATTGAAGACACGTCCCAAGGTTTCTTTTCCGACTGGAACAGAGATTGGACGACCTGTGTCCAAGACTTCCATTCCACGTGTTAAACCATCAGTTGATTCCATGGCGATGGTCCGTACGACCCCATCACCAAGTTCCAAAGCTACTTCAAGAACGACTTTCGATTTTTGTTGGTCATTTTTATAGACTACAAGCGCATTATTGATCTCAGGAAGTTTATCTCCAACGGAAAAGGCAACGTCTACGACGGGACCTACGACCTGAGAAATTTTGCCTAAACTCATGTCATTCTCCTATTCTAAGTAATTTCTACTGCTCAAAAGTTCTCTTTCAAGCATCTGTTTTTGTATTTAAAATTGTATCCGACAACTATTCAAGGGCGCTAGCACCCGCAACGATTTCGGTAATTTCTTGTGTAATCGCTGCTTGACGAGCACGGTTGTATTGAATCGTTAATTCATCAATGACTTTCTTGGCATTGTCTGTTGCAGTTTGCATGGCCATCATCCCAGCAGCATTTTCAGCTGTTTTAGCATCAATAATGGCACCATAGATCATGCTTTCAGCAAATTGAGGAAGCAATTGATCCAAAATGGCATCTCGACTAGATTCCAATTCTAGATTCAATACATAGTCCTCATCCGCTTCATTGGGGTCCAAATCAATAATTGGAAGCATTTGTTCCACCCGCATTTGACTCGTCAAACTGTTGACGTGGTGGTTGTAACAGACGTACAACTCATCAAACAAGCCTTCTTGATACATTTGGACTGTTTTCGAAATGATCTTGCGAACTTCCTTAAAGCTAGGCTGATCAGGCAAACCACGCAATTCATAAACCGGCTGAATCCCACGGGCACGGAAGAAATCCGCACCGACGCTTCCAATACAGATCACTTCAAAGTCATCTCCAGTTGGATGGTATTCTGCCTTCATTTCCATCATGGTTTTAAGGATGGAGGCATTGTAACCCCCGACCAAACCACGATCAGATGTAATAACGATATAAGCTGTCTTTTTTACCGGACGACTCACCAACATCGGATGGGACTTGGTATTTTCTGTTTCATGTCCATGGAGCAAGTCTGTTAAGAGCTTACGAACCTTAGCAGCATAAACCTGAAAATCCTTGGCTGCCTGCTCAGATTTACCAAGTTTGGCAGCGGACACCATCTGCATGGCATTGGTGATTTGACTGGTGTTTTTTGTGGATGCAATTTTATTTTTAATATCATTTAATGAAACTGCCATCTTCCACTCCTATTTCTATTTGAAATTTGACTGGTTGACAAATTCAGTAAGGGCTGCATCCAGTTCTTCTTCTGCTGGAAGATCATGTGTCGAACGAATCGTCTCAAAGATTTGATGATAATGTGCTTCAAAGTAATCAAACAACTCTTCTTGGAAACGAAGAATGTCGTCTACTGGAACACTATCTAAGAAACCATGAGTCAAGGCATACAAGATCACGACTTGTTTTTCAACTGTCAATGGTTCATGAACAGGTTGTTTCAAGACTTCCACTGTCCGACGACCACGGTTCAATTTCGCTTGAGTCGCAGCATCCAAGTCACTACCAAATTTCGTGAAGGCTTCCAATTCACGGTATGAAGCGAGGTCGATACGAAGAGTACCAGCAACCTTCTTCATAGCCTTGATTTGGGCAGCTCCCCCTACACGGGATACAGAAGAACCTGCATCAATGGCCGGACGAATACCAGCATTGAACAAACTATCTTGCAAGAAGATTTGTCCATCTGTGATCGAAATCACGTTGGTTGCGATATAAGCAGAAATATCTCCTGCTTGGGTTTCAATGATTGGAAGAGCTGTAATAGAGCCACCACCCAATTCATCTGAAACTTTAGCTGAACGTTCCAACAAACGGCTGTGGAGATAGAAGACATCCCCTGGGAAGGCTTCACGTCCTGGTGGACGACGAAGAAGAAGGGACAATTCACGGTAGGCTACGGCTTGTTTTGACAAATCATCATAGACGATCAAAACGTGTTTACCGTTATACATGAACTCTTCTGCCATGGCAACCCCGGCATAAGGTGCCAAGTAGAGCAATGGAGACGGTTGGGAAGCCGAAGCGGTTACCACAATCGTATAATCCATGGCTCCGTATTTACGAAGAGTTTCTACTTGCGTACGAACTGTTGATTCTTTTTGACCAATCGCCACATAGATACAGATCATGTCTTGACCCTTTTGGTTCAAGATGGTATCGATGGCAATCGAAGTTTTCCCTGTTTGACGGTCCCCGATAATCAATTCCCGTTGGCCACGTCCGATTGGAACGAGGGCATCAATGGCTTTCAAACCAGTTTGTAGAGGTTCTGAGACAGATTTCCGTTGCATAACACCAGGAGCTGGTGTTTCGACTGGACGGAATTTATCTGTCACAATCTCACCCAAACCATCTACTGGTTGGCCAAGTGGGTTGACAACCCGACCAATCAAGGCATCCCCTGCAGGGACTTCCATGATTTTACCTGTACGACGGACAGAGTCTCCTTCACGAATATCCGTGAAATCACCCAAGATGATGATACCGACATCCGTTGTCTCTAAGTTTTGGGCCATCCCGTATGAGCCATTTTCAAAGATCAACAACTCACCACTCATGGCATTTTCAAGACCATGAGCACGGGCAATCCCGTCACCAATGTAGGTTACAACACCTGTCTCAGTGACGTCAAAGTTTGGCTTGAAATTTTCAATTTGTTGCTTAATTAAAGCGCTGATTTCTTGTGCGTTAATCGCCAAAATTCACACCACTTTCTATTTCAATTTAGATTTTATAACTTGCAATTGGTGTTTGAGACTGGTATCCAACGTTTTATGATTGGCTGTCACGACAAAGCCACCAATTAAATCTGGATCGATCTTTTGTTGGATCGAGCGAACTTGAATCCCAAATTTTCTTTCGATAATGGGGATTAGCTTTTGCTCTTGAACAGGATCCAAACCAGCAACCGTCGTAACAGTGACGACAAAAGCGTTGCTCAACAGTTGAATCTGATCCAAACAAATCGTTACAATGTCATAAAATAAGGCTTCACGATGATTGAGAATAACCACTTCAATCAAATGGTCGAGTAATTGTGAATCCGAGGGTTGAAAAAGTCTGAGACTTTTTGCTTTCTCTTCATCCTCTACACCGATATGAGCTAAGAAGTTAGCAAGTCCAGTCTCTTCAAAAATACCCTTGATTTGAGTCAATTTTTCAAAGACTAGGTCTTGTTCTCCTTTTTCAAAGACCAATTGAACAAAAGGCTGGGTATATTTCTCAATCACCATCAGTTGCTTTTTGTCCATTAGGCTTCTCCTAATTCATCAAGATAGCGATCGATCAGTTGGCGTTGACCTTCAGCATCCAGCTGTTGGCTCAACAATTTGCTGGCAAGATTGACAGTGAGATCTGCCACATCACCTTTGATACTGTTCAATGCTTCTTCTTTGTTATGCGCAATTTCTTGTTGCGCTTTTTCTTTCAAACGTACTGCTTCTTGAGTGGCTTCTGAAAGGATCTGAGATTTATTCTTTTCTGCAGTTTCCTTTGCATTTTCGACGATAGACGCAGCTTCTTTGCGGCTACCTGCCAACTCTTCTTCACGTTTACTTGCTAGTTCCTCAGCTTTTTGACGAGCTGATTCTGCTCCATCAATATCATCTGTAATCTTTTTGGCACGCGCTTCTAAAATTCCATTGATATTGTTCCATGCAAATTTCTTTATTAAAAAGATTAATAATAGGAAGGAACCAGCAATGAGAATAAAGTTACCAATAATTTCACTCATTGATACATGCATTCTTCTACTCCTCCTCTACTTACTCTTCACCATTAATTTTCTTACCAATATAAATTGATGACAACATGGTAAACACATAGGCTTGGATACATGAAATGAAAATCGAAAACGCTGTCCACGCCATGCTTCCAATAAAGGCAAATGGATACCAATAAACAGCTTGATGCGACAAAGTCACAAGCAAGCTTGCTAGTACCTCACCCGCAAAGATATTTCCGAAGATCCGAAGTGCCAAGGAGGCAAAGTTCGTTAATTCTTCCAAAATATTCATGGGGGTCATAAATCCGGGTGTCACAAAAGCCTTTAAATATTCCTTCACACCACGTCTGCGAATTCCTTCTACATGGGCGATTAAGGTGATCAAAAATGAAAAGGCAAAGTCATAACCCAGGTTAGCGGTTGGTGATGTCCACAAATTGTAACCATTGGTCGTTTCGATTTTAGCCATCAATCCAATGTTATTGGCTACTAAAAGAAAGAGGAAAAGAACAAACAAGAACAAGGAATAGTCCTTTATGTAATGTTCCCCAATATTTCCTTTTGTAAAGCCTACGACAAAGTCATATGCGTATTCCAGCACATTTTGTTTGCCTTTTGGTCGGATCGACATTTTTCGACTGGCCCAATAAATGAAGCCAAAAACGGCGAAAACAGAAATCAGGGTCATAGCAAGTAGGGTCAAATTAAAAGATACAGGTCCAAGAGTAATCGTTGGATTGATACTTTCTTCCAAGGTTTGACACCTCCTTTTCTAAAATAGAAGCGTCTATTTGATAATAAAGGCCATAACCAAGGTTACGAAGAAAGTACCTTCGACAAAGGCAACACCAAGAATCAAGAGGCTACGCAATTGACCGATAATTTCTGGTTGACGAGATGCAGATTTCAATAAGCTACTCATCATCAAACCTTCTGCCAGTGATACACCAAAACAGGCTAAACAAAGACCTAAAAATGTTAAATTCATGATGAATTCTCCTTTTATAAATTTTACATCCTTAGTTTACTCCTAAAAGATATAATAGTCAAATATTTCCTATAAAAGTAAGCGTTTTAGTGAAATTACGTTATTTTTTTAATATGATAATTTTTCCTATCTACGATTGATTTCTTTTAATTTTTAGACGCTTTGTCCACCTCTATTCATTTTTTCTTCTAAAAAACTCTCACCTGCTCAGCAGATGAGAGAATTCGATTATTTAAAGATAGATGTTTTAAAACTATCTGTTTGTTGCAGCCATTTCTTAAAGAGTTTTTCTTTCAGTGAAACCGTATTGTCAAATTTGACAGAACCATTCTTCAAGCTGGCTTGATCTTTTTCAACCGCAGTTGCAAAGGCTTGTTTTAAGTCATCATAAGAGCTATAAGTAGTCCCATCCACTTCAATAGCCAGAAGTCCATTTTTGGCACTGGTTACCACTTCATTGAAGTAGGCTTTCTTCCAGTCTTCAAGGGTACTGAATTTCCCATCAGAAATCTTTTGAATGATGTAATCATCCCCTAGAGTCGCATGACCTGCTTGTTTGGATTCTTGTTTATACTTGTTTGAAGCATACCCTAAGAAGCCTTTTTCATAGCCATAGTAACCCCAGAGTCTGAAGGTATTGTGTTTGAAGGACATGGCTCCAGGAGCCCCTTCACTGGTGTTTCCTCCATAGATCCCTGTCATCATCGGTACCGTCACATAGGCTGAACCAAAGTCAGATGGATTATAGACTCCATTTCCAGGACCACGATTGGTCATGAAGTTGTTGGTGATGAGATCATCTACTGAATGTAAGGTGATGGCTTTTTCCTCATCACTCAAAGGACGCACCTTATCAAATTGATTCTTGGTATTAGCCCCTCGGTATTGTTTATCAACCTTCTTGAACCATGCATTGTTCAAGTCTTGACTGCCTTTATTGAGGACGGCTTCTCCTTCTAGGTAATCCAGAAGCATGAGCGTATCGTTATACCCCTTCATGTAACGATCAATTTCATCGCGTGATTGAAGGTAATTTGGATTAGTGTTGTACCATTGGTTGCCGTCGTTTGGACGTTCATAGGCCATGTTGAGACCTAGAGCTTTGTATTCTCCATTTGGATTGGATACGGATGGCGTTTGGAGCATGCCTTGAGCATAGGCTTCTAGATCCGTTCCTTCACGGTGTCTCCAGCCACCCAAGTATACCATACGGTCATTGACGTGCGTCGTTTCATGGGTAAAAGCAGAAATCCCAAAGTCACTGATCATATCCGTCACCATAAAGAAGACCGAATCATCTTTATAAGGATTTCCATAGACACGAGCGGTTGCTCCCATGCGCCAATCTGTCGCATGGTAACGATCAGTTGGTCCATATAATTCACGAATTGGAGCGACATCTTTTCCACTATTCGTATGGCCATAACGGTCTGTACTAATGCCTTTATAGTTTTGATTATCAAGGACAGGGGTCGGCACCATATTATTGCTCTTTAGGAGCTGGTTGCGAACATTATCAGCTGCTAATCGCGACCAGAAATCCAAGTAGTCCTGTTGGGCTTTTGCTACTTTATCAATTTCCGCCTTGAAGGCATTTCGTTCTGCCTCAGTGTTTTTACCGTATTTCTCGAAGGAACTATAGGCCAAGGTATTGTATGTTGAAATCAAGAACATGTGCGCATCTTTAAGATTCAAGAGTGGCAAGATCATTTTACCGTGAATATCATTGTTTAAGCCCTCATAGGCTCTATGCTTAGCAGATGCGAAAGCTGGATTGGTCGTCTCAGGCTCCACAATATAGACATTGTCTTTGGTTGCTTTGATGAACCAATCATTCAAGTCTGTCTCTTTTGTGAAGAGCTCCATATTGTACTTCAAGAAGTCATTTAGGTTGCTAGAAAGAGTAGACTTCGCAACGACTTCTCGGAAGGCATCATGGGTACGAGTTCCTTTGATGTAGTCTTCTTTTGAACCAATTTCAATCAAACGGTCTAAGACATCAACATTCTTCCCATAGAAGTCTGGCTTGAACAACATGAGCTGCTTAAGATTGACATCATCGAACTTCACTCCGTAATAGCGATTGAGGTAAGAAAGCCCTAAAAGAACGGCCGCCTCGTTGTCATCAACTTTCTTGATAAGGGCACGTTTAGCAGCCTCATCTGTGTTTAATTGATGGTCTTGGTTTTCAACCAGTTGTTTGACAAAGTGAGTCAGATTATCCTTGACTTCTTGGAAACTTTCTTCGAGGTAAAGGTTCTTAATGGCATTGACTTTGTTAGGTCCTGTTCGACCTAAGTGAGTGTAGATTGGATCTGATTGCAATTCTACAGGACTTAATTTCTCTACGATGGCACTGATGAGATCGCTACGGTCCTTGTCCACCATATTTGGCGTGTAGACTACTTCACCGAGCTCCGCCACACTGTACTCTTTGACTTGTTTGACTTTAGAATCTTTCGGTGTCATGCTAAAGACATCTTTGGTCTTATCGGCATAATGGATCAGGATGTGATCCGCATCCGCTAGTTCCGTGACAAAATCATTGCCCTTCATAGCGGTCACAGACAAGACTTCCTTGGTCAAGAAAGGACTAGTTGCAGCCAGTTTATTCCCTTGGTCGACAATCCATTCTTTGTTGTAGAATGGTTGCAATTTAGCAATATTGCGGTAAGCTAGCTCACGAGTCGCATCGTAACCAGTGATGGCCTTGTATTGATCGTCTTTGCTAACAAGGTGATTGAGCGTATCTTCAATCGGTTTGCTGCTGGTAAATTTATCAGCAGTGATTCCCATTGCTTCGATTTTCTGCTCAGCTTCTGCCAGCGAGATGCTTGGGATTTTACGGGAGTTGTTAAAGGATTTCTTCCCTTCACTCACGCCGTCAACACTATAATTGCGCTTGGTTCTTGAATAGGTGAAGTAATCATCTGCGTCAATATCTGAGTGACCAAAGACCATCTCACCCGTTTTGACTTTCATCATGGTGATGTTGTCTTCAATAGCACCCAAGGCCCAGTTGGTCCCTAGTAATCCACCAGATTGCACCGCTTCTTTGAGTTCAATTGAACCTTTAGCAACGGAGTTTCTGAGAACCCCTTCTTTACCTACTGTGTGGTTATTACCACCATTTTGAGAGGAATAAACAAGACCTGCAGCTTTGGCTTTGTTCCCAGTGATTTCAGCATCAACGTAAGCTTTTTCAACGACACCTTTCCAGTTCTCACCAACAACACCCGCTAGATAGCCACCTTTGTTCCCAGCAGCGTGCAGTTTACCGATAAAGGCAACATTGCTGACCTTCCCACTGCCATCAATTTTATTGACGATCCCTGCTACGTCATTGTTCCCAACAACACTTCCTGTTACTTTAACGTTCTCAACAGTTGCATTGTTTTTGATGACACCTGCGATTGGTGCTACTCGATCTGTCCCAGGTAGATCAATATTGACATTTTCAAGCAAGAGATTCTTAACCGAGCCACCTTCGATGTTCCCAAATAATGGTCTTGTAATGTTATGGATGGCAAATTTATTTCCATCCATACTTTCCAAAATTCCTTTGAATGCATTGGTCACATAGGATTTCCCTGCTGGCTGGACATTAGCCGCATTCATATTGCTACCCAGTTTAAAGGTGCCAGTCGGATTGGCTTGCATGGCTTTTACAAGTTCGTTGAAATTGTAATAGACATCACCTTCATGTGTTTTGGGTTTCGCAATATAGTGGACATAGTCCTCACTGAACTGGTTGTCCGCAGTCCGTTGGATGAGATCAGGAGCTTTGGCTGTTACTTTGTAGAGGGTCGTGCCATCTACCGTTACTTCTTCAATTTTATCAACGGCTAGTTTTGTAACCTTATTATCATGGGTAGTGACCTTTAAGTAGTACGGCTTCACATCTGATGGTGTTTCAGACAAGAGGCTGCTATCGGTCTCAAGACCTTGGTCATCCACGCTAATCAGACTGGTTTCCTTGATATTTTTGATTTCAACTTTTTTAAGATCAATTCTCAGTGGTTCTTCCTTGAGAACTTCTTCTTCATCCCCATTTCCACGGTCATAGACCATGGTCGTTGCGAGCGTATAATCCTTGTAGTAGTCCAAGTCCGCTAAAGCAGCTGCCAAGTCCGTCTCTGAAAGGGTCAGGGTTTTCACCACTTGATCACCCTTCTTCAATACAGCCTGGATGGACTTGATGGTCACACCGTCTGGTTTATCCAAATGATAAGTAGCTTTAGCACTGCGCTTCAATTCTTCCTTATCGACCTGGGTCAAAGTCAAGGTTGGCTTGTCAAGTTCTTTGGTCCCTCTTTGAATGATCTGATCTTGTGCTTGTTCAACTACTTCCTCAGAAATTGTAGGAGCATCCGTTGTTTTGACACCTTTAATGGTCTTATAGACCTTGGTGATTTTTTTCTTCCCATTTTTACCGGCTTGAGAAACCCTTTCGGTTCCTTTTAACAAGGTAGCATCTTGTTCGGTTACCGTCTTAAATGGAATTTCCTCATACGAAAC
This sequence comes from Streptococcus sp. HMSC057G03, assembly GCF_001808745.1. NCBI lineage: Bacteria > Bacillati > Bacillota > Bacilli > Lactobacillales > Streptococcaceae > Streptococcus > Streptococcus sp. HMSC057G03. The sequence continues at coordinate 214,076 of NZ_KV794434.1, read as the reverse complement.
ATCCTCTGTTTGGCCTTCAATCGCCTTAGTCCCACGACTAATTTTTTCTGTCACAGGAGCTTTTACCGTTTCAGTTGTCGTGCTCACGGGCTCGCCAATCTTCTCACCATTGACCGTCTTATAAACACGACGAATCTCCTGATTACCTGCCTCGCCTTTCTGAAGAAGGCTTTCTTCATCTGTGTAATGATTGGCATCCGCTACATACTCGGTTTCATATGGAAGGATTACCGTTTCTGTCTCTGTTACCGTCCCTTCCGTTACTTGATCGGTTGGGTTCTCCGGTTGAACAGGAGCTTCTCCCACATGGCCTTCTTCTTGTGTCCCTTTGGCTTCCACCACACCTGTATAGGCTGGGTTCTCTGGTTGAACAGGGGCTTCGCCGACATGGCCTTCTTCTTGTGTCCCTTTGGCTTCCACCACACCTGTATAGGTTGGGTTCTCCGGTTGAACAGGGGCTTCGCCAACATGGCCTTCTTCTTGTGTCCCCTTAGCCGTTACAACTGGAGAAGGGCTGGGTTGAGGGTTTGGTTGGGCATCTTCTTTTGTCCCAACAGCAAGAATTTGTGAAACTGGTTCTTTAGTGACCTTGCTTTCAACTACTCTGCGAACTTCTTGTCCATCTACCACACTCACTTCCGTCAATAGGGTCCGCTCCCCATTTTGGCCAGCAGTCAGCACCTTGGTTTGCCCTTTAGGTAATGTAGGATCAGCTTGTTTGACAGTTTCAAATGGCACAGGCTCAGTAGAGACTTCCAGGCTTGGTTTTTCAACTTGAGGAAAGGCTGGAGCGACTTCTGGGGTCACACGCGCTTGTGCTTCCACTTGTGGAATACCTGTACTTGTTTTGATCGTTCCTTCTACAGAAGGTTTTGTTTCCTGCATAGCCTTTGGATCTTGTAAGCTCGTCTGTTGGACTGACGGGTAGCGCAGATAACCAATATAGTCATAGCCGTCAATTTGAATCACGCCATTTGCAAGATCTTTGCTCGATGCGATCGCAAGATCCTGATTATAGGCGCGCAAAACTTGATTTTGTAGGGCTGCGACTTCAACTGGAAGTAGAAGACTTTGTCCCATGGCTCCAATCAAAAGGACGCCCATGACCTTCTTCCGGTGCTTTTTAGAGAGTAAGAGGACCGCAAAGGAAGCAGTGGCTAGACTTAGCCCAAAAAGGGCGACTTCCTGATTTCCTGTTTGAGGAAGAACCGACTGAATTGCTTCCTTCTTCTTATAGACGAGATAGAAAGTATCTTCATTTTGATACTCTTCAGGGATTGCATGAATCACCTGTGCTTTTTCTTCAGCGGTCAGCTCTTCTTCTGTCACATATCCTAAGTGTACATGATCAGGTAGGGTCACCTGATCTGCTTGGACAGGACGAGCTCCTAACAAGCTTCCTCCTAATAAAAAGGCTCCAATGGCTACCGGACCAACACCGACAGATAATTTTCGAATCGAATATTTGGTCATTTTTTCAAACGTTTGTTTCGCTTTTTTCATCCTAAAATTCCTATATAGTAATATTTAACCCTCGAGCAGGGACCTGATTATTTTTAGAGAGGATGGGATCCTTTCCAGAAATAAGAACCTTCCCGGGATTTTTTACCTTTACCTATCTTATCTTTTTTCTTCTATTTTAGCAAGCTCTAAAACTCAAAAATATAAACCGTTTTCTTTATAGGAAGAAAGCAACACAAAAAAACGCCTCGAAAGGCGTTTGTATTATAGATCTATTTATAAGGATTGGTACAAATCATTGTATCGTTGACTAGCCGTATCCCATGAGAAGTCACGCGTCATAGCTTGCTCTTGGAGACCATACCAAGCCTGTTTGTCATTGTAGTAGACAGCCAAGGCTTCATCAACTGCCCAGTTAAACCAATAGCCAGACAAATTATTGAAGCTAAAGCCTGTTCCACTTCCATCAACAGCATTATACGGTTGGACCGTATCTCGAAGTCCGCCGACTTCATGCACCAGAGGAAGGGTTCCATAACGCATGGCCATCATTTGAGAAAGGCCACATGGTTCAAAGCGGCTTGGCATCAAGAAGACATCCGACGCTGCATAGATTTCTTGGGCCAATTGGACATCAAATGTGATATTGGCTGAAAGTTTATCTGGGTAGGCTTGACCAAACCAAGCAAAGGCATTTTCAAATCCAGGATCTCCTGTACCGAGCAAGACAATCTGAATATCCTTTTGCAAGAGTTGATGCAACTCTTCTACCACAACGTCAAAGCCTTTTTGACGTGTCAAACGAGAGACGATCCCAAACAAAGGAACATCATCGCGAACAGGTAGACCGACACGTTCTTGAAGAGCTCGTTTACTAGCTGCTTTACCTGAAAGATCTGAGAGACTGAAGTGATGAGTCAAGAGTGGATCCGTTTCAGGATTATACAGATCCGCATCAATCCCGTTAACAATTCCGGTCACCTTGCCAGACTCCATCCGAAGGATCTGATCCAAGCCACAACCATATTCAGCAGTCATAATCTCATGCGCATAGCTAGGAGAAACGGTTGTTACACGGTCAGCATATAGAATACCGGCTTTCATCCAGTTCAGGCAATCATTCCATCGAAGTGTTCCATCTGCATAGCGTTCAAATCCAACTCCGAAAAGATCCCACAACATTCCTGGGTCGAACTGACCTTGGAATTCCAAATTATGGATGGTCAACACTGTCTTAATTCCATGATAAGCTTGAATCCAACGGTATTTTTCCTTCAGCAAGAAAGGAATCATCGCTGTATGGTAATCATGGGCATGAAGAACATCTGGAATGAAATCAACCCGTTCCATCGTTTCTAAGGCCGCGAGCTGGAAGAAGGCAAAGCGTTCGCCATCATCGAAGTCACCATACACATGGCCCCTAAAGAAATAATGTTGGTTATCAATAAAGTAAAAGGTGACTCCATCGCGCACAATGCGTTTCACACCAACATATTGACTTCTCCAGCCAACCTTGGTCTCAAAATGCAAGACATCTTCGATTTGATCTCCAAACTTAGCCTCTACCATATCATAGTAAGGGAGGATCACGCGCACATCATGACCACTTTTCGCTAAGGATTTAGGAAGAGCGCCAATAACGTCTCCCAAACCACCTGTTTTAGAAAACGGTGCTCCTTCAGCTGCAACAAATAATAGTTTCATTAGACAATATCCTCTGTAACAATCGTTCCTTTTTTAACCACGACAGGTGTTTCCTCTGTACCACGAATCGTCACGCCAGCAGCCACTTCGACCCCCTTATCCAGGATAGCATGTTCAACGATTGCATTTTCACGAACCACTACACCAGGGAAGAGAAGACTACTGCGGACCTCTGAACCTTCATGAAGGCGTACCCGACGTGAAACAATGGAACGTTCAACGGTTCCTTCTACAATACTACCTGAAGCAAATTGAGACGTTTTAATATGTGATGTCTTGGAATAATACGTTGGTTCTTCATTCTTCACTTTCGTATACACTTTTTGATTTGGTGAAAAGAGCTTCATGAATTTTTGGTTTTCCAACATATCCAAGTTTGCATGGTAGTAAGATTCAACTGAATGAATATTGGCTAAGTAACCTGTATATTCAAAGGCAAAAGCATTGTATTCCACCGCCAAATCACGCAAGATATAGCGCAATTTTTGTGGGTATTCTTTCTTAGCTTCTTCTTCAATTTTTTCAATCAACCAAGGAGTGTCCACAATAAAGACATCTGTTGACATGTTGTAGACTTCATCCGGATTCTTACCATCAAAAAGTTTTTGATCTGTAACATGGTCTGATTCATCAATTTCCAAGACAGCATTGACTTCAGAGATATTTTGAAGATGCAACTTTTTGTAAACAACTGTAATCGGACGGTCAACGCTATTATGCAAGTGGAAAACTTGATTGAGGTCAATATTCATCAAAACATCACAGTTTAAAGCAACTGTTTGGTTGGAACCAGACCGTTTCAAATAGGTCAATAATTGTTGGTAGTATTCTGGCCCTACCGTTGTATTTTCAACTGGAGTATTATAGATTCCGAGGTAATAGTGGCTCAATAAAGTAGACAAGCCCCACTCACGACCTGAACGAATATGGTCAAAGACCGAACTAATATTTTCTTGTTGGAAAATCCCAAAAACACTACGAATACCAGCATTCGCAAGACTAGACAACGGGAAGTCAATCAAGCGGTATTTCCCATCAAACGGTAGGGAGGCTACCGGACGATGGCTGGTCAAAGTGGACATATCATGATACCCAACTGTATTTCCTAAAATGGCTGAATATTTATCAATCTTCATCTGTTGCTACCCCCACTTTTTCATTGTAACCGACAACTTGTACTTCCTCTGTTCCATCAATCACGACACCGTCTGCAATGACTGCACCTTCTCCGATAATCGCGCGTTTCACGACAGCTCCTTTACCGATAACGGCATTGCTCATCACGACAGCATCTTCAACAACTGCTCCTTCACGAACTTGAGCTTCTGTTGATAAGATGGAGTGTTTGACTGTACCGTCTACCGAACAACCATCGACGACAAGAGAATCTTCGATGTGGCCATGTTCCCCAAAGAAGTTCGGTGGAGAAATGAGGTTGCGTGAATAGATTTTCCAGTGACGATCGCGACTATCCAAGGCATTATTTGGATCGATATATTCCATATTGGCTTCCCAAAGAGACTCAATTGTACCAACGTCTTTCCAATAGCCGTTGAATTCATAAGCATAAACACTTTCGCCTGATTCTAGATAAGTTGGAATGACATTTTTACCGAAGTCTGACATATCGATATCACTCTTTTCAGCAGCAACCAACATATTGCGCAGACGAGCCCAGTCAAAGATGTAAATCCCCATTGAAGCCTTAGTTGATTTTGGTTCAGCTGGTTTTTCTTCAAATTCGACAATCCGATTATTGGCATCTGTATTCATGATTCCAAAACGGCTTGCTTCCTTCAAAGGTACATCTAGGACTGCAACAGTCAAGCTTGCGTTATTATCCTTGTGTGCTTGAAGCATGTCATCGTAATCCATCTTGTAGATATGATCCCCAGATAGAATCAAGACATATTCCGGATTGATGCTGTCGATATAGTCGATGTTTTGGAGAATCGCATGACTAGTTCCTTCGAACCACCGATTTCCTTCACTAGCTGAATAAGGTTGGAGAATAGACACACCCGTATTGATTCCATCCAAGCCCCAGCTGGAACCATTCCCAATATGGCTGTTAAGGGCAAGTGGTTGATACTGTGTAATCACACCAACATTGTGAATTCCTGAGTTGGCACAGTTTGAGAGAGCAAAATCGATAATCCGATAGCGCCCACCAAATTGAACCGCAGGTTTCGCGATGTTTTTGGTTAATTTTCCAAGACGTGTTCCTTGCCCTCCGGCAAGAATTAAAGCGAGCATTTCATTCTTCATTGACTACTTCCTCTTTTTAAAGCTTGGACTCCCTTAGAGTCAACCGATCATCATTTTTTATCTGATGTTTTAGATTTCGTTTTGCGAACCTTCCGTTTCACCTTCCAAATGCTAGCTCCTAAAGCCGGCAAAGTAAAGGTCAAAGTTTGTTCATAATCCTTCCACAGTCCATCTTGAGACTGAACTGTCGGATTGTGCTCTTTCCAGACACCTCCCCATTCTTCTAATTCTGTATTCCAAATTTCTTCATAGACCGCTGATATAGGCACACCAATCGTAAAGTCCTTGCGTTCTACTGGTGCCATATTAAAGACGCACACCAAAAGATCGCCTTTACGATTTTTCCGGATCATAGACAAGACGCCCTGATCCCGGTTATCTGCATCAATAATCTCTAAGCCATCAAAGCTATCATCAATCTCCCACAATTCCTTGTGTTCTTTGTAGAAATGATTGAGCTGAGAAGTGAAACGACGCATCTTCGCATTCATTTCATCCTCTAGATTGCCCCATTCCAGTTGCTCTTCTGACTTCCATTCCAAAAATTGACCAAATTCTGAACCCATAAAGAGTAATTTCTTACCTGGATGGCAAATCTGATAGGTCAAGAGGTTACGGAGTCCAGCAAATTGATTGTAACGATCTCCCCACATCTTATGCATCAAACTCTTCTTACCATGCACCACTTCATCATGTGAAAATGGTAGTAAGAAGTTTTCAGAAAATGCATACATGAAACTAAAGGTTACCAGGTTAAAGTCAAATTTCCGGTAGATGGGATCTTCTTCGTAGAATCGAAGGATATCATTCATCCACCCCATATTCCATTTATAGTCAAAGCCTAGACCACCTTCTTCTTCAGGACCCGTGATCTTTTGACCAGCAGAACTTTCTTCTGCAATCATCATGACATCTGGGTGTTCGTTCTTGATAATCGCATTCAAACGTCTAAGGAAATGAACGCCTTCGTAGTTGAGGTTTCCACCATCAATATTTGGTGTCCATGGACCACTATCGTAGTCAAGATAGAGCATATTGCTCACAGCATCGACCCGAATCCCATCTAAATGATAGGTATCAATCCAAAACTTCAAACTAGAAATCAAGAATGACTGGACTTGATTCTTCCCTAAATCGAAGTTCAAGGCTCCCCATCCGTAGTTATGCGCACGATGTTCATCCTGGTATTCAAAGGTTGGTGTTCCATCATAATAAGCCAAGGCATCATCATTGATAATGAAATGTCCGGGTACCCAATCTACGATCACTCCGATATTGTTGAGGTGGCATTCTTCCACGAAGTCTTGAAACTCTTCTGGGCTACCATAAGTCTGCTCGAGTGCAAAATATCCCATGAGCTGATAGCCCCAACTCAAGCCCAATGGATGAGCCATCACTGGCATAAATTCCACGTGGGTGTAGTTCATCTCCACCAAATATGGAATCAATTCTTCCTTTAGTTGTTTGAAGGTATAGGAACTGTGATCCTCATTACGTTTCCACGATCCTGCGTGAACCTCATAAATATTAACAGGTCGTTCCTTAAAACCAAGTTTTTTGCGGCGTGCTCTCCAGAGACCATCTTTCCAGTTTTTCTCTGGAATGGTCTTAATAATAGATCCTGTATTGGGTCTCTTTTCCATCCATAACGCTAGAGGATCGATTTTTTGCACCTGATGACCATTTTGTCGAGTCACCAAATACTTGTATATATCTCCCTCTTTTGCATCGGAACAGAAGACTTCCCAGACGCCTCCTTCATTACGAACCATTGGAATTTTACGGTCTTCCCAATCAGTGAAATCACCAATCAGATCCACCGCCTGAGCATTGGGAGCCCAAACACGGAAGGTAAAGCCTTCTTGTTCCCCCCTTGTTTCCTTGTGAGCTCCTAAGTACTCTTGAAGATGGAAATTATCCCCTCTTCCAAATGTCCATAAGTCTGTGCTTCTATCCATATACTCACCTCTTTGCTTTTGAAAGCGTTTTCTATTTGTTTTTATTTTACTATAAAATCACTTAATTTTCAAGTTGATTCCTGTAAAATCATGTAAAATTATCAGGAAAAGTTTTTCCATTTTCTTTCCCGAACCTTTTCTATCCTTCCTTGGTCATCCTCCTTATCTTACTTACGATTATACTATATATACGAGGAAAATCAAACAAAAACCGAACATTTAAATCACTATTTTTATTACTAACTAGTTTATTACGAATAAAATGAACATTTTTATGAACAATGTAAAAAAAGACTAAGACAGATTTGTCTTAGTCTTGTTGAATTCTTAGTCTACGTTCACGTATTCTTTTGAAAGTTCAAGAACTTCTTCCATTGTTGAACATTCAGTAAGAGCACGGTTAGCGTATTCTTGCATTTTAGCTGTGTCGAGTTTCTTCATCAAGCTACGTGTACGAAGGACAGATGTCGCTGACATAGAGAACTCATCCAAGCCCATTCCGACAAGAAGTGGAACGGCAGTTTGGTCACCGGCCATTTCACCACACATACCAGCCCATTTGCCTTCAGCGTGAGCCGCTTTGATCACGTTGTTGATCAAACGAAGGATAGATGGGTTATATGGCTGGTAAAGGTATGAAACTTGTTCGTTCATACGGTCAGCAGCCATTGTGTATTGGATCAAGTCGTTTGTACCGATTGAGAAGAAATCAACTTCTTTAGCAAATTGGTCCGCAAGCATCGCAGCAGCTGGGATTTCAATCATGATACCTACTTGGATATCATCTGCCACAGCAACACCTTCAGCAAGCAATTTCGCTTTTTCTTCTTCAAGAATACCTTTAGCTGTACGGAACTCAGTCAACAAAGCAACCATTGGGAACATGATCCGCAATTTACCGTGGACAGATGCCCGAAGCAAGGCACGCAATTGTGTACGGAACATTTGATTACCAGTTTCAGAGATAGAAATACGCAAAGCACGGTAACCCAAGAATGGGTTCATTTCTTTAGGAAGATCGAAGTAAGGAAGTTCTTTATCCCCACCAATATCCATTGTACGAACGACAACAGGTTTACCGTTCATACCTTCAAGAACAGCTTTGTAGGCTTCGTATTGGTCATCTTCTGTTGGGAAGTCTTGAGAATCCATGTACAAGAATTCTGTACGATAGAGACCAACTGCCTCTGCACCATTATCGTTTACACCTTCAACGTCTTTAGGGGTACCGATGTTGGCAGCCAACTCGAAGTGTTTTCCATCAGCAGTCACTGTTTGAGCATCTTTAAGGAGAGCCCATTCAGCTTTTTGTTTGGCATAAGCTTCACCAGCTGCTTTGAAGGCTGCGATTTGTTCTTCAGTAGGGTTGATCACCACTTCACCAGTGATCCCTGAAACAGCCAAAACATCACCATCTTTGACAAGTTCTGTAATGTTATTTGTACCCAAAACAGCTGCGATTTCAAGTGTACGCGCCATGATAGCTGAGTGACTGGTACGTCCACCGATGTTAGTAACAAAGGCTTTTACGTACTTTTTGTTCAACTGAGCTGTATCAGATGGTGTCAAGTCATGCGCTACCACGATTGCTTCTTCATTGATAGAAGCAGGGTTTGGCAATTTCTTACCAAGCAAGTTGGCAAGGACACGTTTGGTAACGTCGCGAATGTCTGCTGCACGTTCTTGCATGTAAGGATTGTCTTCCATTCCTTCAAAGATTGCAATGAACATGTCAGTGACTTCTTTCAAGCCAGCCTCTGCATTGATTTTTTTCGTACGAATCGTTTCTTTGATCTGACCAATCATTTCAGGGTCAGCGAGAACCATCATATGCGCATCAAAAACTTGCGCTGCTTCTTCACCAAGGCTTGCTACTGCATTCTCCCGAATAAGAGAAAGCTCGTTTTGTGAAGCTTCAAGAGCTGCATCCAAACGAGCTTCTTCTGCACTTGTATCTTCGACTGAAACAGTCTCAAATGATAAGTCTGGTTGAATGAGCAAATATGCCTTAGCAACGGCAACACCGTCAGATGCTGCAATTCCTTTTAGCATTTTTGTCATATTTTTAAGCCAATCCTTCTTTAGTCATTGTTTCTGAAATAGCTGCGATTGCATCATCAGCGTCAGCACCTTCAGCAGAAATTACAACGTCAGCACCTTGACCAACACCAAGGCTCATAACACCCATGATTGATTTCAAGTTAACTGATTTACCTTTGTATTCAAGAGTGATGTCTGATGCAAATTTGCTAGCAGTTTGAACCAACAAAGTTGCTGGACGTGCGTGGATACCTGTTTCTGCCACGATGTGGAAATCTTTAGAAGCCATAATTGGACTCTCCTTTTAAAAAATAGTTTTTGAGTTACCTTTTGATAACCCTTACAATTTGGTATTATATCATCTTTTGAAATTTTTTTCAAGATTTTTATCACTGACTTACAGAAAAAGACTGCGAAAAATCCCAATTTAGATACATTCTAAGAAGTACCTGAAGAATGGAGAACAAATCTTTTCAATTTTCTACTATATTATAAGTAACATTTTCCTCCGCTTTCAAATAAAAAGAAGCAAGTGTACCACAGGATATTGATTCACAAAAAAATTATAACTAATTAAAGATGCTTTAAAGCCTATTCCTATCCCATTTCTTGGAATTTCTCAATTTCCGTTCACCACAATATATTGTGTTTTAAAAACCCCATTTCATATCTTTGCACAATATTTAGTTTTATTTTGTTGACAAGTTGCTGGATTTTGTTTATACTGTTTACAGATTTATATTTCGATAGGAGAACGAAAAAGAAATGGTAACCATTTATTCAAAAAATAATTGTGTTCAATGCAAAATGACCAAGCGATTCCTCGATAGCAATCATGTGGAATACCGCGAAATTAACTTAGATGAACAGCCAGAATTTGTAGAGCATGTTAAGAACCTTGGCTTCAATGCTGCTCCAGTTATTCAAACACCGGATGAAGTATTTTCTGGTTTTCAACCAGCTAAGTTGAAGAAACTTTCTTAATAAACACAGTATTTTGCTTAAATAGGGTCTAGCGTTAGCAACCTAACACTAGACTTTTTACTTGGAAAGAGAGGACTTCTCCTCTTCATTTTTTTGAACTAGAAAAGGATTATTATGGGATTAAAATCTCTTGAAGATGTGACGTATTTTCGTCTTAACAATGAAATCAACCGTCCAGTAAACGGCCAAATCATGCTTCATAAAGATAAAGAAGCTTTGGATGCGTTCTTTAAAGAAAATGTTGTACCAAATACTAAAACCTTTGACTCGATTACAGACAAGATTCAGTACCTTCTCGAGCACAATTACATTGAGAGAGCTTTTATCGAGAAATACCGTCCTGAATTTTTAGAGGAATTGGCCCAATTTATCAAAGATCAAAACTTCCAATTCAAGTCCTTCATGGCGGCCTACAAATTCTATAACCAATACGCTTTGAAAACAAATGATGGAGAATACTATCTTGAAAGCATGGAAGACCGTGTCTTTTTCAATGCTCTCTATTTTGCTGATGGAAATGAAGCTATCGCGCGAGACATCGCAAACGAAATTATCCACCAACGCTACCAACCAGCTACTCCTTCTTTCTTAAACGCTGGACGTGCCCGCCGTGGGGAATTGGTATCATGTTTCTTGATCCAAGTAACCGATGATATGAATGCGATCGGACGTTCCATCAACTCTGCCCTTCAACTGTCTCGTATCGGTGGTGGGGTTGGGATTTCTCTCAGCAACCTTCGTGAAGCTGGAGCACCAATCAAAGGGTATGAAGGAGCCGCTTCTGGAGTGGTTCCAGTTATGAAACTCTTCGAAGATAGCTTCTCTTACTCTAACCAATTGGGACAACGCCAAGGGGCTGGGGTGGTTTACCTCAACGTCTTCCACCCAGACATCATCGCCTTCCTTTCAACTAAGAAAGAAAATGCTGATGAAAAAGTTCGGGTGAAGACTCTCTCACTTGGGGTCGTCGTGCCAGACAAGTTCTACGAGTTGGCGCGTAAGAATGAAGAAATGTACCTCTTCAGCCCATACTCTGTGGAACGTGAATACGGAGTACCATTTAACTACATCGACATCACTGAAAAATACGATGAGTTGGTTGCTAATCCAAATATCCGCAAGACTAAAATTAAGGCACGTGATTTGGAAACTGAAATTTCTAAATTGCAACAAGAATCTGGCTATCCATATGTAGTCAACATTGATACTGCTAACCGGGCAAACCCTGTTGATGGAAAAATCATCATGAGTAACTTGTGTTCAGAGATCCTTCAAGTTCAAGAACCAAGCTTGATCAACGATGCCCAAGAATTTGTTCAAATGGGAACAGACGTCTCCTGTAACCTTGGTTCAACCAACGTAGTTAACATGATGACTTCACCTGATTTTGGTCGTTCGATTCGTGCCATGGTTCGTGCTTTGACCTTCGTTACAGATAGCTCTCATATCGTAGCCGTTCCAACTATTGACCACGGAAATAAACTGGCGCATACCTTTGGTCTTGGAGCCATGGGACTTCATAGCTACCTTGCCCAACAATTGATCGAATACGGATCACCGGAGTCTATTGAGTTTACGAGCATCTACTTCATGCTCATGAACTACTGGACTCTCGTAGAATCAAACAACATTGCGTGCGAACGTGGTGTTACCTTCCACAACTTCGAAAAATCTGATTATGCCAATGGTACTTACTTTGATAAGTACACGACTGGAGAATTTGTACCAAAATCTGATCGCGTCAAAGAACTCTTTAAAGATATCTTTATCCCAAGTGCTGAGGATTGGGCAGAACTGCGTGCTAAAGTTCAAGCAGATGGTCTTTACCACCAAAACCGCCTAGCTGTCGCACCAAATGGATCTATCAGCTACATCAATGACGTATCTGCTTCTATCCACCCAATTACACAACGGATTGAAGAACGCCAAGAGAAGAAAATCGGTAAGATCTACTACCCTGCAGCAGGATTGTCAACGGAAACGATTCCTTACTACACTTCTGCCTACGACATGGATATGCGAAAAGTCATCGATGTCTATGCTGCTGCAACTGAGCATGTAGACCAAGGTCTTTCACTGACTCTCTTTATGCGCAGCGATATTCCAAAGGGTCTTTACGAATGGAAAACTGAAAACAAACAAACCACTCGTGACTTGTCTATCCTTCGGAACTACGCCTTTAACAAGGGTATCAAGTCTATCTACTACGTCCGTACCTTTACAGATGATGGTGGAGAAGTTGGCGCCAACCAATGTGAAAGCTGTGTCATCTAATCCGCTATCCTAGATAGCTATCAAAAGTCGGTTCGCCGACTTTTTGTGCGGTATTCTATCAATTTATGGTAGAATAGTAACGATTGAATGAATAGAAAAAGAAAGTGATGCAAATGGAAACATACTACAAAGCCATTAACTGGAATGCGATCGAAGATGTCATCGATAAATCGACCTGGGAAAAACTGACAGAGCAATTCTGGTTGGATACACGTATCCCTTTGTCAAACGACTTGGATGACTGGAGAAAGTTATCTAATAAAGAAAAAGACCTAGTTGGTAAAGTCTTTGGGGGATTAACTCTTCTAGATACCATGCAATCTGAAACAGGTGTTCAAGCCCTTCGTGCGGATATTCGTACTCCCCATGAAGAAGCTGTCTTTAACAACATCCAATTTATGGAATCTGTCCATGCTAAGTCATACTCTTCTATCTTTTCTACTTTGAATACCAAGTCAGAAATCGAAGAGATTTTCGAATGGACCAACACCAATCCTTTCCTTCAAAGGAAGGCAGAAATCATCAACGAAATCTATCTCAATGGGACTCCCCTTGAAAAGAAAGTCGCCAGCGTTTTCCTTGAGACCTTCCTCTTCTACTCTGGTTTCTTCACACCTCTCTACTATCTTGGAAACAACAAATTGGCCAACGTAGCTGAAATCATTAAGTTGATCATTCGGGACGAATCTGTTCACGGAACCTATATCGGCTACAAGTTCCAACTTGGTTTTAACGAATTACCAGAAGAAGAACAAGAAAAACTCAAAGAGTGGATGTATGATCTTCTCTACACCCTCTATGAGAATGAAGAAGGCTACACAGAGAGCCTCTATGATGGTGTTGGCTGGACTGAGGAAGTCAAGACCTTTCTTCGCTACAACGCTAATAAAGCCCTCATGAACTTGGGACAAGATCCGCTCTTCCCAGACTCAGCAGATGACGTTAACCCAATCGTCATGAACGGAATCTCAACCGGTACTTCTAATCACGACTTCTTCTCTCAAGTCGGAAATGGTTACCTTCTCGGTGAAGTAGAAGCCATGCAGGATGACGATTACAACTACGGCCTATAAGACAAAAACCTTTCCAGATGGAAAGGTTTTTAAATATAGACAACCTATTGTTTTACATAAAACAGATAGATGATTTTCAAAAAGTGACTTTTATTTTTTGAAGATTAAAAATTTTCCGCCGTGAGAAAAGTGCTAGAAACAATCATGTTTCTAGCACTCGGGAGTTTTGGAACCTTAGGTCCAAAACTAAGTCATGGAACTTCTTTGAAGTTCGCTGACGTCCGTACTCACCTAAGGAAAGTTTTTTAGAAGACTTTATCTTCAATCTGAAACCTTTCCAGACGGAAAGGTTTTTTTGTTGCAATCTTTTTCTAATTGGATCTGCTTTTTTTTGAAAAAAGAGGTTGGACAAACATCCAACCTCTCCGATTATTACAATTTACCTGATACGGCATCCAACAATTCTTGGATTTTCGCTTGGTTGCTTCCTCCTGCCATGGCCATGTCTGGTTTACCACCACCACGTCCATCGACGATTGGAGCTAATTCTTTGATCACATTACCTGCATGGACCTCTTTTGTCTTGCTGGCTACAAGGACGTTTACCTTGTCACCAATGGCTGCGACAAGAACAAGCACATCAGAGTAGTCTTTTTGTTTCCAGTTATCTACAAAGGTACGAAGAGCACCTGCGTCTGAAACAGAAACTTGGCTGGCAATGTAACGATGGCCGTTTGCTTCTTGAACATTCTTGAAGACATCGCCTGCTGCAGCTGCTGCCGCTTTTTCCTTCAATTCTGCATTTTCTTTTTGCAATTGACGGAGTTGCTCTTGAAGACCTTCCACCTTGTGAGGGACTTCCTTAAGTTGAGGTGCTTTCAAGGTTGCTGCGACTGCTTTCAGAGCATCTTCTTGTTCACGATAAGCTTCAAAGGCTTCCTTACCAGTTACTGCCAAGATACGACGAGTTCCTGATCCGATCCCTTCTTCTTTGACAATCTTGAAGAGACCAATTTCAGAAGTATTGCCTACGTGGGTACCACCACAGAGCTCAACAGAGTAATCACCGATCGTTACAACACGGACTTCTTTACCGTATTTTTCACCAAAGAGGGCCATGGCTCCCATTTCTTTAGCAGTATCGATATCTGTTTCAATCGTTTCGACTGCGATCGCTTCCCAAATCTTTTCATTGACTTGTTGCTCAATAGCACGCAATTCTTCTGGAGTCACAGCTTGGAAGTGGGTAAAGTCAAAGCGAAGGAATTCTACTTCATTGAGAGATCCTGCTTGGGTTGCGTGGTTACCAAGGATATTGTGAAGAGCCGCATGGAGCAAGTGAGTTGCAGTGTGGTTCTTCATGACACGATGACGACGATTGGTATCGATCGCCAAGGTGTATTCTTGGTTCAAAGCAAGAGGAGCAAGAACTTCAACCGTATGGAGTGGTTGTCCATTTGGTGCTTTTTGAACGTCTGTCACAGTCGCTACAACATTTCCTGCAGCATCCAAGATTTGACCATGGTCCGCAACTTGTCCACCCATTTCAGCGTAGAATGGAGTTTCTGCAAAGATCAGTGATGCAGTTCCTTCTGAAACAGCTTCTACTTCTACATTATCCGCTACGATAGCCACCAACTTAGAAGGCAATTGACTAGCATTATAGTTAAATCTACTTTCAACTGTAATGTTTTGAAGGGTTTCATTTTGCATCCCCATAGATCCACCTTTGACAGCAGATGCACGCGCACGTTCTTGTTGTTCCTTCATAGCTGCTTCAAAACCGTCACGATCGACTGTCATTCCAGCTTCTTCAGCGATTTCTTCTGTCAATTCTACTGGGAATCCGTATGTATCATAAAGTTTAAAGACATCTTGTCCAGCAATCACTGTTTGACCTTTGGCTTTCAAGTCTTCAACGATGGTTTGGGCAAAGTGTTGACCAGAGTTCAAGGTACGAGCAAATGACTCTTCTTCACTCTTGATGATTTTTTCAATAAAGTCTTGTTTTTCAAGTACTTCTGGGTAGTAACTTTCCATGATCTTCCCAACGGTTGGAACCAATTTATACAAGAAGGTTCCTTCAATCCCCAATTTTTGACCATGCATGGAAGCACGACGGAGGAGACGACGAAGAACGTAACCGCGTCCTTCATTACCTGGAAGAGCCCCATCTCCAATCGCAAATGAAAGCGAACGGATGTGGTCAGCAATCACCTTGAAGCTCATGTTATCGCCATCTGGATCATAGGTTTTACCAGACATCTTTTCCACTTCACGGATGATTGGCATGAAGAGGTCAGTTTCAAAGTTTGTTTTCGCCCCTTGGATAACGGCTACCAAACGTTCCAAACCTGCACCCGTATCAATGTTCTTGTGTGGCAATTCCTTGTACTCACTACGAGGAACAGCAGGGTCAGCGTTAAATTGTGACAAAACAATGTTCCAGATTTCGATGTAACGGTCGTTTTCGATATCTTCTGCAAGCAGACGAAGACCGATATTTTCAGGGTCAAAGGCTTCTCCACGGTCAAAGAAGATTTCTGTATCTGGTCCAGAAGGCCCCGCACCGATTTCCCAGAAGTTGTCTTCGATTGGAATCAAGTGACTTGGATCCACACCAACAGCGATCCAACGGTTGTATGAATCCTTGTCGTCAGGATAATAGGTCATGTAAAGTTTGTCTTTGGGGAAGTCAAACCATTCCGGACTTGTCAAAAGTTCATAAGCCCAGGTAATGGCTTCATCACGGAAGTAATCTCCGATAGAGAAGTTCCCCAACATTTCAAACATGGTATGGTGACGAGCAGTCTTCCCTACGTTTTCGATATCGTTGGTACGGATGGCTTTTTGAGCATTAGTAATCCGTGGATTTTCAGGTTTGATGGTTCCATCAAAGTATTTCTTAAGAGTGGCAACCCCTGAATTGATCCACAAAAGGGTTGGGTCATTTACAGGAACCAAGCTAACAGATGGTTCTACAGAGTGGCCTTTGCTTGCCCAGAAATCAAGCCACATTTGACGGACTTGTGCACTAGATAATTGTTTCATATTTGTCTCCTAATTTTTTTAAGATTAATTTGCGCTAGCTTCTAACATTTCGACATAATCGATGGCGACACAAAGTGAGATGACTAAATCAGCGTATTCATCCTCATAGACCGATACTTGGTAGGTAGAGGTTAGATGAAAGAGTTCCTTGCTAATCTCAGCGACGATTTGATCCCGATCATCGAACAATTTGAATTCCAGGTCCCAGATATTTCCTTGTACCCGAAGTCCCAAATCTTCGATATCGTATTTATCCCTTAAGAGCGTCAGCTTTTTATGGATAAAAAAGCGGTCCCCATCCTTCAACTCAACCACAAACTTGGGAAGAAAGCTGATTGTTTTTTTAGTAATGTGGCTCACTTCTTGTTCATTCTTATCATAGATGGTAAAAGTCTTTGGAATCTTAAGAAAAGATCCCTCAACCTGGTATTCAACATTTCCCAGCTCATCTTTGATATCGAACCGCTCGCCCCCCAATCGAAATTTTTGTTTCACTTGATAGGTTCGCATCTTTTGATCTCCTTTAAAAAGCTCCAGACAACTGCCCATAAACAAAAGACAAGCCACTAAACGAAGGGCGAAAAACCGCGGTACCACCTTCATTCAATGAGCTTGTCATTCTTCATTTTGTATGCAATTGTCTCAGCCGAGTAGCAAAATCATCTCTCTTCCATGGCTCGCACCCCCGCCACTTCTCTGATTCCGAGTAACAATGATTTATTCTCAACTATTTCATTATACAAGTTCCAAATGGAACCGTCAACTATTTTTTAGATGATGAGCTGCTATCACTTGTTTGAACACCGATATTTTGCAAATATTGGTTAAATGTTGATTTGAAAGCATCATCTTTGACCTTGATATTGGCATTGGTCATCGCTTTTGCAATAATGCTACGGATGTAGTTGGTATCTTGCTTACGACCATCAACAATGATCTCTTTCAAACGTTTTTCGTATTTCTTCCAGTCAGAGCCTTTTTCTGTCTTCTTATTCAATTTGACAATATAGTAGCTAGCAGAATAGTTTTGACCTGCTGAAACTGTGATCACATCTGAAATACCGTTTTCATCCAACTTAAAGGCTGCTTCTTTGACTTGAGATGGAATATCTGCTGTTCCTGAATCGAACTTGACTTCGCCACCTTTGTCTTTTGTAGCAGTATCTGTTGAATTGTCTTTGGCGATTTGGGCAAAGTCTGCACCTTCTGCTTTAGCTGCTTCCAACACTTCTTTTGCTTTATCTTCTGAATCCAACTTGATAATTTGTGCTGTTACTTCTGGTGTGTAAGATTCAAAAGCCGCCTTGTAGTCAGACTCTTTGATATCTTTCTTAGCCGCTTGGTTGACTGCATATTCCAACAACATATTGCTACGGATTTGTTTCTTCGCTGTTTCTTCCGTCAAGCCTTGTTGCGCCAAGTATGCATCGAATTGGTTACCTAATTGTTTCTTTTGTTTAGCCAATTCTTTATCGACTTCTTTATCAGAAACTTTTGATCCATATTCTTTTTCAAAGACTTTATTGATGGTCATTTGGAAAAGAACTTGTTGAGCACCTTGGTTAGTTTTGATTTCATTATAGAAATCAGAAACTGTGATCGTGTCCCCTTTCATGGTCACGATATCTTTGTTTGTACCATTGGCACACGCTGCTAGTGTTACGACTGATAGCAAGGTCACAGCACCCGCTACAAGTTTTTTCTTCATGAAAATTATTCTCCGTTCCTTTTTAAACTTCTTCTATTTTACCACAAATTAGAGAGAATACCTTAAATTTACCTAAAAAGAGCTAGGATCTGGCAAGGTTACCGTCTCTGCATTTTTCCGAATCATCAAAATACCATCTCCAAGTGGCACCAAACTAGCGGTCAAATCTGGATGATTGAGAGTCGCATGAAAGAGGTTCTGAAGCCCCCGGTAAATGGTTCGTTGCCCACGACGCACTTCCATGATATCTTTGGCAACATCTCCTCCTTGGAAAATATCATCCAGTACCACGATTCCCCCAACCTCTAAGAGTTCGAGAATTCGTGGCAGAAAGACGATGTACTTAGACTTAGCAGAGTCCATAAAGACAAAGTCATAGGTCTCTGTTAAATCCTGCAAGACATCTACTGCATCTCCTTCAAGCAAGGTGATTTGTTTTCTCTGATCGTATTTAGCCAGATTTTCCTTAGCAAAGCCAATCATCTCTTCATTCCGATCAATAGTGGTAATTTGTGCATCGGGAGCATTTTCAGCCATTAAGAGCGCTGAAAATCCAATTGCTGTCCCAATTTCAAGGATTTTCTTTGGTTGTAGGGCTTGCAGGAGTAGTCTAAAGTAAGCTACCGTTTCATGCGGAATAATCGGAATATTTTCCTTGCGGGCGAATGCTTCTAACTCCTTCAAGGCACCTGCTACCGGTTTTTGACGCGTTCGCATAAAGTCAACGATCTCGTCTTTAACCACTGGCCGGCGCATATTGTGGTTGGCATTTTTACTATAAGACTCTACCATCTTATGCGAGTCCTAATTTTTCTACTAGGGCTTCAAATTCATTCAACCGACGTTCAAAGACCGCAAAGGCTGCGTCCAAGTAGTCTTCTTTTTCCATATCCACACCTGCTTTACGGATGACGTTGAGTGGATAGTCAGAATTTCCAGCCTTCAAATAGTCGATATATTTATCACGATCTTCTTGTGTTCCATGAACAATTTTTTCAGCTAAGGCTGAAGCTGCTGCAAAACCTGTTGAATATTGGAAGACGTAGTAGTTATAGTAGAAGTGAGGAATCCGAGCCCATTCATATTGGATCTCAGGGTTGTCTTCTTTTGAAAGACCATAGTATTTTTCATTGAGCTCTGCATAGAGGTTGTTCAAGAACTCACTAGTCAATACCGTACCTTCTTGGTCAGCTTTATGGATGGCATGCTCAAATTCAGCAAACTGCGTTTGACGGAAGACGGTTCCACGGAAGCCATCCAAGAAGTGATTCAAAATCGCAAAGCGAGTTGCATCGTCTTCTACTTCTTCTAACAGACGTTCGGTCAGGATATTTTCATTGGTTGTAGAGGCGATTTCAGCAAGGAAGATGGAATAGTCTCCATAGACATAAGGCTGGGTTTCACGGGTATAGCTAGAATGCATACTGTGACCAGTTTCATGCACCAAGGTGAAGAGATTATCCAATGTATCTTGCCAGTTCAACAACATGAAGGCATTGGTATCATAAGAACCACCTGAATAAGCACCTGAGCGTTTCCCTTGGTTAACATGCACATCAATCCACCGTTCGCTGAAGGCACGTTTTACACGAGAAAGGTAGTCCTCACCCAAAACAGCCAAGACTTCTTCTGCTTTGGCCAATGATTCTTCATAAGTAAACTTGTAGTCTGTATCAGATAATGGGGTATACATATCGTACATCTTCAAGTCTGAGATTCCAAGAATTTTTGAGCGCAATTGCACATAACGTTGCAAGAGTGGCAAATGTTTGTTCACCGCTGCTACCAAGCTATCATAAACACTTTCTGGTACAAAGTTTTCAGAAAGGGCCGCTTCACGAGCAGATGAGAATTTGCGAACTTTGGCATTAAAGTTATGAACTTTCACATTGGTTTGCAAGGTTTTAGCATAGGTATGTTGGTACTGTTCATAGACCTTGTAGAGACCTTCGTAAGCTTCTTTACGAACGGCACGATCTTTAGATTCTACCAAAGAAATATAGTTCCCATGGGTTAATTGAACTTCTTCGCCCTTGTCATCATGTACAGTTGGGAAAACAATATCTGCATTGTCCAAGATTTCAAAAGTTTCACCACCTGCCGCAAAGATCTCACCAGCTCCTGCAAGTAATTCCTCTTCTTTTTGAGACAAGACATGTTCTTTTTTCTCTAGCAAACGATCAAAATAATGACCATATTGTTCCAAGGCTGGAACCTCACTCACAAAGGCTTTGTACTGCTCATCGGTAATGGCCATGAATTCAGGCTCATAGAAGGCAAAGGTTTCGCCTAACAAGCTATAAAGAGACATCCCTTTTGATTGGTACTCTTGGTATTTAGCCACTCGTGTGTCTTGGTCATTTTTCATATGAGCATAGACGTAGACCTTTTCCAACCGACGGCTCAATTCCAAATATGCATTGGTTGTATCCAAAAGTGTTTGCGCTGAATCCAACAAATGACCAGCATAGTGGCTTGCTGCTTTAATATCTGCAGCTAAGCTAGCTGCTTCTTCTTCCCAAGCTTGATCTGTCGCAAAAATAGTCGACAAATCCCATTGGTATTTTTCATCAATTTCATTACGTTGTTTTACCATTTCGATTAATCCTCCAATGGTTCTATTTTAGCATAAAAATGAACATTTCGGGAGGATTTCTATCTTAGAAAGTTAGCTTTTCTGCTGAGCATAAAAACGTGGGGGATAGAGGATCTGAACAGGTTGGATCCCTTGCGACTGATAATAGGTCATAAATTGCTGGTAGTAACCTTCTACATCCTCTTTAATTTGGAGCAAGTTCTGTGAAAGGATCGGACGACAAAGAGGATAAAAGAAATCCAGCCCCAGTTCCATCAGATGGTTTCCCTGCAAATAGAGTTCTTCCTGAAGCTTCAGCCACTTTGGGTGACGATAAAAGAGTTGCTGCTGTATATACGTTAAAAATGTACGATCGAGCTCGACTGCCATTTGCTGCATGGGTTGCGAAAGATAAGGGGTCCGTAAGACTTCCAGTAAAGACCTTTGACCAAAAGGGAAAACTTCTGTTTGATAATGCAATCGCCCTCGTAAATCCTCATGGATGAGGTATTGCAGACGTAGCTCTTTCTTTGTCAGATCCAATTCCCAAAGATGGAACCCGCGATTCTGACTAAAATAAAGAAAGCCAGCCTGCAGCTTTGTTAGTCTTTTCTTGAGCCACAACTTTTTACCAAGTAACCAATAGACCTGGTAACCGTGGGATCGATAATCATCGCTTCTCTCCTTCAAGCGTTCTAAAGATAAGGAGCTGCACTGCACTTCCAAAGCTAAGTTCTTGTCTACTACCAAAAGATCGGCAATTTGTTGAAAATCTGCTAAATAACTTTCTACTTCCGTATTAGACTCCTTAGAGGCCCAGTCATAAAGACTGGCTTTCAATTCCAGATGTTCAAAACTCTCCGCTTCGTGATGATAGGGACAATGCTGTAATTCTACATGAGCAAAATGAGCCCTTAGAACCGAGCCATTTTTTAGACGCACTGGACTATGACAAGCCAAGCAATAGAAGGGCCCTTCTGTCACAGCTGGGATCTCTTCCATACAGTTCCACCGCTTTTGATTGTTATCCATGGCAATAAACATAGGCCCACCTCCTCATCTATATCATTCGAAAAAAAATAGGAAAAAGGCTGGAAATTCCAACCTTTTCTTCTTTTTATTCTTCAGAATCTGAATCTGAATCATCACTAGAATCATCAGCAACAGGAGATTTACTCAATTCTTTCTGCATATCTTTCATTTCTTTACGAGTACTTTCCAACTCTTCACGAGCATCTTTCAAGATTTCGATCAAAGCTTCACGGTCTTCTTTAGGAACGACTGTGCTATCTGAACCGATGCTTTCCAAGCCTTCATTAAAGATATCTTTTTGGTTTTCTAATCCTTGCTTTAAGGTACTAATCATTGCATCGTATTGTTCTTTTGCAGAACCTGTCACAGAAGTACCTGCTTCTTCAGTAATAGAAACAGATTGATCCATTAATTTTGCAAACAACTTTTTAAAGTCTCCAACTGTTTTAGCCTTGCTGATTTCAGCGTCTGTTAAGAGGCTAGAAGATGAAGTCTCTTCTGAATCTGTTGAAGTATCCTTACTTTTTGAAGTGTTGGCAGATTTGCTCGTCACTTTAGTCGTTGATTGACTGTTTGAAGTTTCCTTCTTTGTGTCTTGTTTGTTTGAACAAGCAGCTAGGGAAACAATCGTCAAAAGAGCAGCTGTCGATAAGATCATTTTTTTCATAAAATGGTCTCCTTTATATTTATTTTACCTCATTCTACCATCGAATACTTTGACTGTCAAATTAATCACTAGTTCTTAATAATAGCAAAAAAGTTGGACAAAACACTGTGAAATCAGTTTTTCTGTCCAACTCCTCGATGATTAGTCATACAATTTTAACAATTTCATTAGTCTACTTTGCCACCAAAAAGTCCGTGAGCTTTCCCTTGGGGCATTTTTAAGGCAAAGCTCAGCAAAAAGACGATCCCTACAACCCCTGCTAAAAAGAAACTCATGACTTGGTAACCACCTCTTTCAATACAGAGGGCTGCGAGGGGTTGTAAAAGAATGGTTCCTAAATAACGAGCTCCTTGGACAATGGCCATGGCAAGAACCAAGTCTTTACCATTCACCTGTTGGGCAATAAACCGTAAGGAGACCATAATCAAAACCATCCCGGTTGTATGCTTGGCTAAAAGAGTCAAAAGCACTTTTAAGAAGACAGGACTTGGAAGAGCGTAGACGGCATATTGAGCAAAAATAATTCCGATTGGAAGAGCGATCAAAACCCGTAAAGGCCAGTGGTCCATGAATCGATCAGAGAAAAAGATCAAGGGAGCTTCCACTACGACTGAGATAGCTACAACCGTAGAGGCAATATGGACTGGTAGACCACTATCCATGAGCAACTCAGGAATATAGGTATGACCAATATTTCCAACCCCTGAAGCCAACCCAATCAACACAATAAAGAAGAGATAAGGTCCATTTTGAAGAAGAGGACGAATAGAGACCGGCTCTTTAACCTTTTCTTCTGTTTTCTCTCTTGTCTTCATCCGAACCGCACTTAGGCAGAAGAGACTCAATACAATGGTGATCAAAACCGTATAATAGACAGCTTGGGGGCTAAACTGATGATAGACCCAGCCGGCTATTTGGACACCGACCGAGTAGCCAATGGTTCCCCAAACGCGAATCTTCCCAAAAGCGTATGGACTTTGTGTTGCAAAAACTTCCATCATGGGAGCTGTCCCATTCAAACAGACTAGAACAATTCCATAAAAAACGGTCAGCCAAAATAGATTGGGGGCCCAAAGAAAACCGAAGACACCACCAATGATCACACTCAGACTGAGGGTCGTCATTTTTACGATTCCAAATCGCTCATTGATATACCCAAAGAAGGGTTGGGCTACCATGGATAAGAAAAAGGCAACCGATACCAAGGTCGACACTTGAGTTGCACTATAGTGCTTTCCTATCAAATAAACGGAAATAAGGGTCGTAAAGAGAGATGTGGACATAAAATAAAAACTATAGAGCAGCATATAAGCCGCATAAGAATTTCGGAATTTTTTCATATGAATCCTTTCTAAAAATATCGGAATGAGACAATGACAAAACCCAACTGACAATCAGTTAGGTTTTATTTTACTCTTTATTATAGCGCTTTTGTGCCTCTTTTTTGCGTCTCTCACGACTTTGTTTTTCAATCGAGAGAATGATGACAAGAATGAGAATTGGAATCAAGATCAGGAAGTGATCCAGCGAAAGCCATTTACTGTGCTTAGCCGTTGTCTTTTTCCCACTTGCTGCTTCTTTGACAAGCTCTGGCTTGGCCCCTTCTTCTACCTTCATATCATCTCGGATACCTTCAGACAAGGTGTAGAGATCATTATCTACTGTCAGATAGCCATCTTTTACCGCAAGGGTCGGTTCTTTAGCACCTCTTTTGACCGTTGCATAGAAGGGTTTTTCAAGTGTATAGGTCTTGCCGTCAATCTTCTGGACACCTGCATCTAGCAATTTTTTATAGCCAAAATCTTTATAGGCTTTTTCGATCAAGGCATTGCCAAACGGGTGACGGTAATATTCCCCATCTTGGTCTGCCCAATCTCCTACGCCCATAATGACAGCAATTAAGCGCTGATTGCCCCGTTTGATGGTCGCGATATAGTTGAAAGCTCCACGAGGGCTTGAACCAGTTTTCAAACCATCCACACCTTTCAAGGCATACTTGGCTCCTGGCAATGAATAATTGTAGGTATCAAAGGTTTCCTCATATGGAGTCCCTTTTTTGACCGTGACTTGTGCTTGATTGGTATAGTTTAAAATATCTGGGTATTGATTGATAAAATGATAAACCAGAATCCCTAAATCACGCGCAGTTGTCTGGTTGGCCGCATCATTTGGATAATTGTTGACCTGATAGTAGCCCTGCAAGGTGGAGATGGCCGCCCCACTCGGGTTATTCCAGACCGTATTGGTCATCCCTAATTCCTTAGCCTTGGCATTCATGCGCTCGATAAAGGCATCTGGATCATTGTTGGACATGAGATTGGCCAACATGAGGGTCGATACATTTGAGGATGGAACCACTGTCATGGTAATCAACTCAGGAATTGTGTAGTCTACCCCAGCAACAATATTATTGTTGGAGATCTCATAGATCTTTCCGATCGCTTGGTCTGAAGCGGTCGCCTTGATCACTGTATCCTTACTGATCTTGCCATTTGCCATATCTTCAAACAAGAGATAGAGCGTCATGAGCTTACTCATGCTGGCAGGATCTCTGACTTCATCGATATTGTCTTTCCAAAGAACATTGCCCGTATTTCCGTCAATAATAAGCGAAGAATGTGGACGGTTAATGGCTTGGACATTGTCATTTGGATACATCTTTTGCGCCATATCCACCAATTCATCCGCACTCGCTAGAATTGGCTGGCATAAGAGACTCATAAGGAGGCAAATATGGATCAAATATTTTTTTATCATAAACTTTTCCTTTATAACAGACTAATCAGCTGGAGGCTAAAATAAGCTTCTAGCCCTCATGCCCTTTCCTCTTGTCTCCCAGTAGATGAAAAGAGCTAATCCCAGCAGATAATTACTTGTATTGTACCATATTTTGAAGCAGAAAAAAACCTATCTGGCCCGAATAAATCGGCGATAGGTCCTGTTTTTTATCGACTTAACAAGCTCAAGGCTTCCTTATCCGCAATAATGGTCACATTTGGATGTCCTTGAAGGGCACTAGCTGGCACTTTTTCTGTCCTTTCACCCTCTACTGTACCTTTGATTGCTTGGGCTTTTGATTCCCCATAAGCAAACAAGACAATTGATTTCGCAGCTAAGATATTGGCAATCCCCATCGAAATGGCTTGGGTTGGTACATCTTCGATCTTATCAAAGAAACGAGAATTGGCCTCAATGGTAGAGTCATCCAACTGAACTAAGTGGGTCTGACTATCAAAGGATGTCCCTGGCTCATTAAAACCGATATGCCCATTGCGTCCGATTCCCAAGATTTGGAGGTCCACTGGATGCTCTTCGAGTATTTTGTTATAACGGATCACTTCTTGATCGGCAGATTCTTCTACACCTGATGGGAGATAGCTTTCTTTGAATGGTTTGGCATCAAAGAGATTTTTCTCCATGAAATACCGATAAGATTGAGGATCATCTCCCGTCAATCCTACGTATTCATCTAAGTTCACACTGATTAGATTAGACAGATCCAGATCACTTTCACGAATTTGTTTATAAAACTCAAGGGGACTGCTTCCAGTCGCAAGACCTAAGGTTTGAGCACCTTCCTTTAAAGTTTCTTTCAATATATCAAAGGCAACTTTTCCACCCTCAATTTGGTCCTTTACTTCAATAATTTTCATTGGATAGACCTCCTATTTCTCTATGCTTTTATTATATGGTATAGACCAATTTTTGTCAAGTGAAACCGCTATCTTTTTCTGGCATTTTTTTCATTTTCAAGTCGATTCGTGATATAATGAAAGGTATGATTGTATCACTATTATTCATCATTTTTTTGATCGGACTCCTTGTCTTTCTCTTATCTTTCTTGATTCATCAAAGAAAGATTCTCAAGGTCCTGATCTTTTTGATGGGAATCTGCCTGATGCTCTTAGCGGTCGGGACTACCATCTATCTACTCACAAATTTAGTATAAAAGGAGCGCAAATGAATACCAACGACTTTGACTTTGATTTGCCTGAAGAACTGATTGCCCAAACCCCTCTTGAAAAACGAGATGCCTCTAAACTCTTGATCCTTAATCGAAAAACAGGGCAATTCCAAGACCGTCATTTTGATGCAATTTTGGATGAATTGGAGCCAGGAGATGCTCTTGTCATGAACAATACGCGCGTTCTCCCTGCCCGTCTTCATGGAGTCAAACCAGAAACAGGTGGTCACGTCGAATTCCTTCTCCTTAAAAATACGCAAGATGACTGTTGGGAAGTCTTGGCAAAACCTGCAAAACGCTTAAAGGTAGGGGCTACAGTCATCTTCGGAGATGGTCGTTTGACCGCAACTGTCGAGGAAGAATTGGAACACGGAGGCCGCATCGTTCGCTTCCACTACCAAGGGATCTTTTTAGAAGTTTTGGAAAGCCTTGGTGAAATGCCACTTCCTCCCTATATTCACGAAAAGCTTGCTGACCGCGAACGTTACCAAACCGTTTACGCCAAAGAAAATGGTTCTGCTGCAGCTCCAACGGCAGGTCTTCATTTCACCCAAGAATTGCTCCAAAAGATTGAAGCAAAAGGGGTTCACCTGGTCTATTTGACCCTTCATGTAGGCCTAGGAACCTTCCGTCCAGTATCCGTGGACAATCTTGAAGACCATGAGATGCACTCTGAATTCTACCAACTTTCTGAAGAAGCTGCTGCGACCCTTCGTCAGGTAAAAGCTGCAGGAAAACGCATCGTGGCCGTCGGAACGACTTCTATTCGAACCCTTGAAACGATTGGCAATAAATTTGATGGAGATATCCAAGCCGATTCAGGTTGGACCAATATCTTTATCAAACCAGGTTATGAATGGAAAGTCGTCGATGCCTTTTCAACCAACTTCCACCTTCCAAAATCAACTCTGGTCATGTTGGTTTCTGCCTTTGCTGGCCGTGAATTAACCCTCGAAGCATACCACCATGCTATTCAAGAACGCTACCGTTTCTTCAGCTTTGGGGATGCCATGTTCATCAAGTAAAGGAGTCTCTCATGAATAAAATTGAAAGTCGCCACCGCTTGATCCGCTCGATCATTTCTGAGCGTAGGATTCATACCCAACAAGAACTCCAAGAAGCCTTAGAAGCCAATGGCGTTCTCGTTACCCAGTCCACCCTTTCACGGGATGTCAAATCCTTGAATCTAGTGAAAATTAACGAGGGGGATAGTTCCTACTATGCCATGAACACCATCGCTCCTTCCCGTTGGGAAAAGCGCCTGCGGATGTATATGGAAGATGCCTTAGTCATGTTACGGCCCGTTCAAAACCAGGTCGTTGTAAAAACTCTTCCAGGTCTTGCCCAATCCTTTGGAGCTATCTTAGATGCATTGGAACTCCAAGAAATTGTAGCCACCATCTGTGGAGATGATGTCTGTTTGGTTATCTGCGAAGACAACCAAGGAGCTTTGGATTGCTTTGAAAAATTAAAAGAATTCACCCCACCCTTCTTCTTTAGTAAATAAAAAGTTTGGAAACCAAGTTTCCAAACTTTTTATGTTGTAGCTAAGCGTTGAATGGCTTCTCGATAGATTTCCATCGCAGCATAGAGATCGTCAATTTTTGCTCGTTCATTGGCTTGGTGCTCGGTCTGTTCTGCACCTGGGAAAAGAGCCCCAAAAGCGACACAATTTCCCATTGTCCGCGCAAATGTCGCACCACCAGAAGACATAGCTGGTGTCTTATCACCAGTTTCTTCCTGATAGACGGCCATCAAAGAGCTGACTAAAGGACTATCCAAAGGAACATATAAAGGAGCCAGATAATCAAACTCTTCATATTCCAACTGATAGCTAGCTGCAATTTCTTGCAAACGAGCTACCAAGGCATCCTTATCTGCTAAGACGGGGATCCGGATATCAATCCCGATTTCCGATTGTTCTTGATCGATCACAAGGGTCGCAAGATTAAAGGAAAGATCGCCACTTGGTTCATCTGAAATAGGGCCAAATAGAGCCTCACCAGTTGCATCCTCACCAACTGCATCTGCGATAAAGAGCAAAGCTGGATGGGGTTGGATGAGGGATAAACTTTCCGCTAAACCGACAATAGCATTCACTCCTTCAGCTGCATCTTTAGAGTGCTTGGAAACACCCAAAACAGTTACAGAATCTTCTGTTTGGCTATACTGAACCTCACTTTGATCCAAAACAGGAAGCAACTCTTCCAAACGATGACAAGCATAGGTCGCCTTGTCTGGAACAACATTGAGGGCCTGACCAGCCTGTAAGGGAAGATCATCCCAACCTGGACCATGCAATTTCACTTGTAATAAGCCTTTTTCAGCATAGGTTAATGGGAAAGAAGAATCCGGTGCAAATCCAAGATCTGCTTGCTCTTCGATTTGGTTGTAGCGGTTCATACAGCGCCACAAGGTTTCTTCATCCGTCCCAAAAATAAAGCGGATTCGTTTGGTAAACTGGATGCCATCATCCAGTAAACTCTTAACTGCATAGAGGGCAGCGAGTGACGGCCCCTTATCATCCTGCACACCACGACCTACTAGATAGTCACCGACAATGGTCGCTTCAAAAGGTGGCGTTTGCCAATCTTTTAGATCACCGGCTGGAACAACATCCAAGTGACAAAGAACGGCCAGGAGTTCTTCCCCCTGACCGATCTCTGCATATCCATAGTATCCTTCAGGATCTATATATGTTTGAAAACCTAATTCTCGAGCAAGCTCTAAGGTTTTTTCTAGGACATCTTGGATAGCTTGTCCAAACGGTGTTCCATTTTCCCCTTCGTTTAATACTGAGGGGTAAGAAATGATGGTTTGAAGCGAGTTTAAATACTGCTCTTTTACATCGTTCTTTATTCTATTTTTCATGAAACACCTACTTTATTCTATTGCAAGAATGGAACCACAGTTCCTAGTAGAAGAAGGGCAATGGTGATCACAACAATCGCTACGACCAATTTACCCATGAATTTCCACCATGCACTCAAGTCAACACGTCCAAGAGCAAGAGCTCCCATTACGATACCTGAAGTTGGTGCGATCAAGTTCAAGACACCAGATGCAGATTGGTAAGCTGTGACAATCAAGCTACCTGGTACATTGACGAATTTACCAAGAGGTGCCATGATACCCATTGTTGCACTGGCAAGACCAGATGATGATGGGATCAAGAATGACATTGGCAAGTAGAAAATGTAAGTCAAGACAATGAACAATTGAGATGAAAGACCTTTCAGTCCTTCTTCACCCCAGTGAAGAATTGTCGCAGTGATCATACCGTCGTTCATGATGACTTGGATACCACGTGCTACCGCTACGATAAGAGCAACACTCAAGAGGTCAGCTGCACCATTCATGAAAGATGAAATGATTTTATCTTCTTTCAAGCCATAAATGATACCAACAAGGATTCCCATGAAGGCAAAGAGCATAGCTGTTTGTGGGAAGTACCATGTACCAAGAGCATCTGTGTTACCGACCAATTGACCAAGTACTGGAATTTTATGGAGAGATTCGTTGAAGGTTTCAAAGAATTTAATACCCAAATCTTTGAATGGGATAAATCCAGCAACCATGATAACGAATGTTGAGATGAAGACGACCAAGACACGTTTTTGTTTCTTGTTCATTTGTGAAGGAATTTCTTCGCCACTATCAACATTGAAGTGTTTCAAATCTTCTTCACGAGTTGCATAGGTGAGAGATTTGGTTGGGTCTTTTTGAACCTTATCTGCATAACGGTATACATAGTATGTGCTAAGTCCTGTCAATACGATCCAGAAGATCACACGAAGTAAGAGACCTGAAGCACTTGAGATACCTGCAGTATCAGATGCGATAACTGTCGCAAATGGGTTCAATGTTGACGCCAAACATCCGATTTGTGATCCTAAAAGGATAATGGCTACCCCTGTCAAGCTGTCAAAACCAACGGACATCATAACAGGTACAAGAAGTGGATAGAAGGCCATGGTTTCTTCACCCATACCATAAGTTGTACCACCAAGGGCAAACAATGGCATCAAGATCAAAATCAACATTTTTTCGCGGCCTTTGTATTTACGAACGATAGAAGCAATCCCTACATCAAGGGTACCTGTTTCGTTCACAACTCCAAGGAAACCACCGACCATCAAGATAAAGAAAGCTACGTCAATCGCTGCACTAGTTGGTGCTTTACCAAGCATGGCATTGATTGGGGCCATCAAAACATCCCAAATTCCTTGAGGATGTGCTTTTACAGATTCATAACTACCTGCAATGATAGCACCTGCATCGTCAACCTTGTATTGACCAGCTGGAATAATCCAAGTTAACACTGCCATAATAGCAATGATAATCAACAATACGGAAAAAGATGAAGGCATCTTAAATCCTTTTTTCGTTTTTTCACTCATTTGTCTTCCTCCTAACGCAACAAAGTGTGAGTGATGTTTTACAAGAGACTCTTGTAAAACGCTTACCTATAGATTTATTCTATCACAATAAGCTTTAAAATACTAGTTTTTTCCTAATTTTTCATTAGTCTTTTTGGATGATTGTTCCACTTTCAGACTCAATCAAAGCTCCCAGGTTTTCAAGTGATGTAATAACTGCTTTTCCTTCTGGGCGACCATTGACAAAGGCAATGGCAGCTTCCACTTTAGGAAGCATGCTTCCTGGTGCAAATTGGTCTTGTTTGATGTATTCTTCCAATTGAGCCACATTAACATGTTCCAATTTTGCTTGGTCTGGTTTGTTATAGTTCACAAAGACATAATCGACACCAGTCAAAACGATGAAGAGGTCTGCTTCTACTAATTCAGCCAAACGTTGAGAGGCGAAGTCTTTATCGATAACCGCTTCAACACCAGATAGGCTACCATCTGCTTCTTTCACAACTGGGATACCACCACCACCGGCAGCTACAACGACTTGACCGTCGTTCAACAAAGTACGGATGGTATTGATTTCTTTGATATCCACTGGTTTTGGTGAAGCCACGACTTTACGCCAGCCACGACCAGCATCTTCTTTGAAAGTTGCTCCTGATTTTTCAGCTTCTGCTTTTGCTTCTTCTTCTGAGTAGAATGGACCGATTGGTTTGCTGAGGTTGACAAAAGCTGGGTCGTTCTTATCAACAATGACTTGTGTCACAACAGAAGCCACATCTTTTTCGATTCCTTCTTCATGAAGAGCATTTTGAAGAGCATTTTGAAGCCAGTAGCCAATGCTTCCTTCGGTCATAGCAACTAATGAATCAAGTGGGAAAGCAGGGTTCTTTTCAGAGTTTGCTGCCAAGTGTTGGAGCAAGAGGTTCCCTACTTGAGGACCATTTCCGTGAGTGATGATCAAGTCATCCCCGTTTTTGATTAATTTGACTAAGTGTTTTGCTGTTTCTACAAGTGCTTCTTGTTGAGCTTGAGCAGAAGGATCAGATGAGAGTATAGCATTTCCTCCCAAAGCAACGACGATTTTTCTTGACATAAGTTTTCCCTTTCTATAAAAAATAGGGGCAGGACTAAAGCTAGCAGTCCAGCCCCTATAGCTGTTGGTATACGGTTATAAAGTCTTAAACTTTTGGAATATACAAGTTACCAAGAGTAGCTGCCATAACCGCTTTGATAGTGTGCATACGGTTTTCAGCTTGGTCAAAGTGACGAGCATATTTGCTGCGGAACACTTCGTCAGTAACTTCCATTTCTTCTACGCCGAATTTTTCAGCAACATCTTTACCGTAAACAGTATTTGTATCGTGGAAGGCTGGCAAGCAGTGCAAGAAGATCAAGTCTTCGTTATCAGCTTTCTTAATCAAATCCATATTTACTTGGTAAGGTTTCAAAAGGGCAACACGTTCTGCAAATTTGTCTTCTTCACCCATTGATACCCAAACGTCAGTGTAAAGTACATCTGCACCTTTCACTGCTTCGTCAGCATCTTCAGTGATCAAGATATGAGCGCCACTTTCTTTTGCAAATCCTTCTGCCAATTCAACGATTTCTTTTTCTGGGAAGAGTTCTTTTGGTGAGAAGATGTGTACGTTCACACCAAGGATAGCACCTGTTACAAGAAGGCTGTTCGCAACGTTGTTACGTCCATCACCACAGTATACAAGTGTCAAACCTTCCAAACGTCCAAAGTTTTCTTGAACTGTCAAGTAGTCTGCAAGCATTTGAGTTGGGTGCCATTCGTCAGTCAAACCATTCCATACTGGAACACCTGAGAATTCAGCCAATTCTTCAACCATACGTTGGCTGAAACCACGGAATTCAATACCGTCAAACATACGTCCAAGAACTTTAGCAGTATCTTCTGTAGATTCTTTTTTACCAAGTTGGATGTCGTTTGCACCTAAGTATTCTGGGTGAGCACCAAGGTCGATAGCTGCTGTTGTGAAGGCAGCACGAGTACGAGTTGAAGTTTTTTCAAACAAAAGCGCAATGTTTTTACCAGCAAGATAGTGGTGTTCAATGTTGCGTTTTTTAAGGTCTTTCAAGTGAGCTGAAAGTCCGATAAGGTATTCTAACTCTGCACGTGTAAAGTCTTTTTCTGCCAAGAAGCTACGTCCTTGGAACACTGAATTTGTCATTCTATTTGTCTCCTATTTTCTTTCTAGTATTGATCAGTAAGAAGAAAGAGCTGATCCCCAAAGACCAGCTCTCAGTCTTCTCTATTAGATTTCTTCACGTTCAAATGGCATTGACATACAACGAGGTCCACCACGACCGCGAACCAATTCACTTCCGCGGATCTTAATCAAACGAAGTCCGTATTCTTCTAATTTCTTGTTGGTAACAGTGTTACGGTCGTATACTACTACCACACCTGGTGCGATTGTAAGAGTATTTGATCCGTCGTTCCATTGTTCACGTGCAGCAGCAACGACGTTGCCACCTCCACATGGAATCAATGTAACTTTTTCAACACCAAGGTTTTCAGCAAGCAATTCAGCCAAATCACCTTTTTCTTCAACGATCTTCAATTGTTCGTTTTCATAAGTTACAGAGAAGACGCGAAGGTTGCCTTGGATTTCTGGGTGGATTGTGAATTTATCGTAGTCCACCATTGTGAATACTGTATCCAAGTGCATGAATTTACGGTTGTTCGCAAATTCGAAGGCCAATACTTTCTTGAAGCCAACGTTCTTCTTGAAGATGTTTACCAACAATTTTTCGATTGATGCAGCATCAGTACGTTGTGAGATACCAACTGCCAATACATCTTTAGAAAGTACCAACTCATCTCCACCTTCGATACGAGTATCTTCTTCACGGTTATAGACAAGTTCAACTTTTCCACCGTAAACTGGGTGGTATTTGAAGATGTATTTACCATACAAAGTTTCACGGTTACGTGTATCTGCGTACATGTGGTTCAATGATACTGCATTACCAATTGTTGCAAATGGGTCACGTGTGAAGTACAAGTTTGTCATTGGGTCGATAGCAAATGGATAGTCAGATTCAACAAGGTCTGTCAATCCTTTTGCTTCTTCAGGAATTTCTGGAAGTTCAGCTTTTTGAACCCCTTCCATTGTTTTTTCAACCAATTCTTGGTTGTCTTCAATGCTGTGAAGCAATTCACGGATCGCAATTTTTGTTTGGCGTCCACGAATGTTCGCTTCTTCAAGGTATTCTTCGATGAACTGATCGCGAATTTCTGGAGAAGTCAATGACTCAGCAGCCAACTGTTCAAGATAAAGTACTTCGATTCCTTCGTTACGAAGTGCTTGAGCGAAATTGTCGTGTTCTTTTTGAGCATCTTCCAAGAATGGAATATCATCAAAAAGAAGACGTTCAAGATAGTCAGGCATCAAGTTTTCCAACTCTTTACCTGGACGGTGCAAACAAACTTTTTTCAGTTTTCCAATTTCTGAGAAAACATGAATTGGGTGTGTAGACATCTATAGTCCTCCTTTTTTCTTTGAGCTTGTTCACAAGCTTATTACAATTGTTATTATATTCTTTATTGGTACCGCTTTCACAAAGGATTCTACTTTTTGAATGCAAAGAATTTGGCTTTTTTTTGAATCCTTCCTATTTTTTAGTTAATATGAAGCGTTTTCTTTGCATATTTTGCCTTTTATATTATTTTTATGAATATATATTTTTTTGTAAAAAATAAAAAAAGATCAACGAATTAGTTGATCTCTTCAAAACTTTTTAAAAAGTAGGCTGTATCTAGAAAAGTTAGTTGTTTTCTCTCATACTGGATCTTATGAGAATCGATGAGTTTCTTTAAAACTTGATTGACGGTTTCTCTAGTTGTGGCTGCTAATTTGGCCATTTCCTTCATACTAATTGGAAATGGAAGCTGATTTCCTAGACCTTCATAGTCCTTGCACAGAATGGCTAAGGATTGAATCACGCGCTCACTGGCACTAGCTGTCACGACATTGCGCAAGCGCAACTCTTGAAATTCTAGGATGGAGGAGAGCTTTCTCATAATAAAGAGCAACTGCTCCTTACTCTCTTGGGCATATAATTCATAGAGGTTGACGGGAATCACGAAACAACGCAAATCCGTCACCGCACTAGCTGTATAGTGGTAACGCTCATCCTGGAACATCCCACCATAAGGGAACAGAGCCCCCTTCTTAATATAATCCAT
This sequence comes from Streptococcus sp. HMSC057G03, assembly GCF_001808745.1. Classification (NCBI taxonomy): domain Bacteria; kingdom Bacillati; phylum Bacillota; class Bacilli; order Lactobacillales; family Streptococcaceae; genus Streptococcus; species Streptococcus sp. HMSC057G03. The sequence goes on along the minus strand of NZ_KV794434.1, from coordinate 178,785 downwards.
ATAGGAGAATTGGTCAGACGAATCAAATTGCTCAATACGAGCAAAGCCTTTTGTCAGAAGAAAAATGCGCTCCCGCCTATCTCCTGCATAAAATAAAATTTGTCCTTTAGGGATATCCCTGGCATGAATTTCAACAGCTAATTTATCAAATAGCTCCACTGGTAGCGCAGAAAAGGCTGGATGCGAGCGGAGCAACTGGTAATCTTCCTTTGTAATCATGTCTATACTTCCTCTTATTACTATTAGTAGTATAACATACTTTTTATAGAAAAGGGAAAGAAGTCTCTTTAGAACAGAAAAGTAATTCGAAACACCAAGTGAATTTCATCCTACTTTGATAGAATAAAAGGCCTGAGCAACCCTCAGACCTTTTGTCGATTATTCATTCATATTGACACGATGCCATTCATTGATAACATAAGCCAGTTGCCCTAATTGATAAAGACCAACGCCACTGATTTCAGAACTTTCTGGAGTCGTCCCTCCAAGTCCTGCAGTGTAGATGGCAACCAAATAAGGAGTCGATTCATGGACAATCGCATCCACATTAAGTGCTTCAGCAACATACCCTGGTTTTTGTTGAATCACCAAATCTGGCAAGAATTTTTTATAGTACTCACCTGGGAAAGACTCCCCGATCAGTTCTAGTAAATCTGCATATTTTTCTTGATGATTCCAAAGATATTCTAAGACATGGATGTAATAATCCGTTGTCGTTTTATTATCTTCGCTAAAGGTTTTGACTTCTGGTGAACGGGATTGACCATAGCGACTGAATAACTTGCGTGCTTGCTCCATCCCCCCTAAACGATCTGCCAAGGCATAGGCTGGGGTATTTTCAGAGTAAACCAATGAATAGCGCTGCATATCAGGAATAGACATGGCTCCATCAAAGGCAGCAACGTAATTGTCATGCTCTCCTACATATTCATAGTAAGTATTGGTAATGTCAAACCGGTCTGTTAAATTGAGTTTGCCCTTTGCGACTTCATCCACCACCAACATGTTCAAGGGTAGCTTATAGGTACTACCTGCCGTCATTGGTTGAAGATCATTCATGGCAAATTGCTCTCCTGTAATGGCATTGCGATACGTGAAGGCAACTTGTGACGGATCAATTCCACTTTCTGCTAGGAAATCCTGGACAACCTCTACCAAGCCTTTATTAGCATAATCATAGACAAGGCCATAAGCACTCATCGTTTCCATGTCTGCATCTACTACTGCTTGCTTAGCTTCAGGAGATTTGACACGCGGTTTTTTCGTCTCAGGGGTAGACTTTTCGATATCTTGTTCTTTTGCTTCTTTTGTTTTCTTTGCTTTTTTTTCAATTGCTGATGCTGTTGGTTGCGTAACATGCAAGTAGCCCAGTGCGCTTGTTCCCACTAAGCACAATAAAATACTGACCGCAATCATGATCGAGCGTAGATTAAAATATTTTTTCATACGAGATTAATTATAAAAGATTCTACTGAAAATAACAAGAATTATCAGAAAGAGAAAACGGTTTCTTTTTAAAAAGTTTTTTTCTTTTCATAAAAGGGTTATTTCCGTTTAAAAGAGCCCATAATTAGCTTAGCGATCTCACGCGCAATCGTCCGGAATAAGGAACTCAAGAAGGAATCTTTTGCCTTTTCAAGACTAGATTTTCTTGGACGACCTGGACTACGTTTTTGAGCTGCCTTATCTGCTGCAGCCTCTTCCTTTTCTGCTTCTTTTTGCTCTTCTTCTTGTGCTTCCTTGCTTGCTTTAGCTGCTAATTTTTCATAGGCAGATTCTCGATCAATCGTCGTCGCATACTTTTGATGGAAAGGCGATGTCGTGATCAAGGCCAATTGTTCACTCTCATTTAAGAGGTCAAAACTCGATTGAGGAGAGAGAATATAAGCACGCTCAACTACACTAGGCTGTCCCTTTTCATTGAGGAAAGAAACCAAGGCTTCCCCTGTCCCTAACTCTGTGATCACTGTTTCTGTATCAAAATCTGGATTTGGACGAAAACTTTGGGCAGCCACCTTGATGGCCTTCATTTCTTTGGGTGTATAAGCTCGAAGTGCATGCTGAACACGATTTCCAAGCTGTGCCAAAACAGATTCTGGAAGATCTTGAGGATTCTGGGTAATAAAGTAAATCCCTACACCCTTCGAACGAATCAGGCGTACCACTTGCTCGACCTTCTCAAGAAAGAGCTTGCTTGCATCCTTAAAGAGGAGATGCGCTTCATCAAAGAAGAAGACCAGTTTTGGCTTTTCAGGATCCCCAACCTCTGGAAGTGTTTCAAAGAGACGAGACAGCATCCAAATCAAAAAGGTTGAGTACAATTTTGGTGAATGAAAGAGCTTTGTAGCCGAAAGAATATTGATATAACCACGACCAGATGCATCAAGTTGCATGAAGTCATTTAAATCAAGTGCGGGCTCTCCGAAAAACTGGTCTGCTCCTTCTTCTTCGAGAACCAAGAGACTTCTTTGGATGGCTCCGACAGATTGTTTGGTGATATTGCCATATTGGGCCGAATAGTCTGAACTGTGTTCATAGACTTCCTTTAAAAGGCTTTGCAGGTCCTTCAAATCAATCAAGGGCCAATCTTTCTCTTGGGCCACTTTAAAGACAATTGCGAGAATTCCTGATTGGGTTTCATTCAAATCAAGCAGACGAGAAAGAAGCAATGACCCCATCCCTTCGACAGTCGCCCGAACAGGATGACCAGCTTGGCCAAAGACGTCCCACAATCGAACAGGGAAAGCTTGTGGCTCAAACGGATCTGTGATCCCAAGAAGCTTGTAGCGTTCTTCCAGTTTTGGCGTCCATTGCCCGGCTTTGGCTAAGCCAGATAAATCTCCCTTGATATCAGCTAGAAAGACCGGAATACCTTCTTTGCTTAATTTTTCTGTTAGGACCTTGAGAGTAACCGTTTTTCCTGTTCCTGTTGCACCTGCAATCAAACCATGACGATTCAACATCCGCAAATAGATAGGCGTCTCAACGGCTCCTTTAGTAATGGTAATACTAGTCATTTCATTTCTCCCTGAATGTTTCAGTTTTCATTTTAAGGTTTATCTTTTCCTTGACTAGGCCCTTCAAACCAGGCTTCAGACAAGTAAGACACGCTCCTACTAGTGTATCATTTTCCTGACCAAACGCAAGAAATTATACTCCGATTTTTCGGATGCAAATAAAAAAATCTATAAGAGCCAATACTTGCTCTTATAGATTCCTTCATTTTATTATTTTGCTGCTGCAAACAATTCATTCACTTTATTCCAGTTAATCACTGAGAAGAAAGCTTTGATGTAGTCAGGACGTACGTTACGGTATTTCACGTAGTAGGCATGTTCCCAAACATCCAAACCAAGGATTGGTGTTTTACCTTCAGAGATTGGTGTATCTTGGTTTGCTGTTGAAGTCACTTCGAGTTTGCCTTCTTTGTTGACAACCAACCATGCCCAGCCAGAACCAAAACGTGTCGTTGCTGCTGCTGTGAAGGCTGCTTTGAAGTCTTCAAATGAACCAAATGTAGCATCAATCGCTGCAGCAAGTTCTGCTGAAGGAGCTGTTTGTTCTGGAGTCATCAATTCCCAGAAAAGAGCGTGGTTCAAATGACCACCACCATTGTTGATCACAGCTTGGCGAATGTCAGCTGGAATGGATTCAACATCAGCTAACAAGCTTTCAAGGTCTTCTCCAATTTCAGGATGTTTTTCAAGAGCTGCATTCACATTGTTTACATATGTTTGATGGTGTTTATCATGGTGCAAATGCATGGTCTCTTCATCGATATAAGGTTCCAATGCATCATAAGCATATGGTAATTCTGGTAAAATGATAGCCATTTTATGGTCCTCTTTTCTTTATTACTGACTTGATGATAACGTAAACAGCTAAATTATTCAACTAATCTGCTTGCGATTTCATTCATCGTTAGACGTTATTCGCTACTTTCAACAGGGCCAAATCAAATAAGTAGTCTTTTTCATATGTTCCACTTTTAATCGCATAATCCGTCTCGATGAAGGTTATCATAGCTTGCTTCAAAAAGGACAAGGAAAGCCTGCGGCTATCCCGTAAGGCAAACTTCACCTGATAAGGATTGACCTTGCGTCCTGACAACTCCGACAAGCTCGCTACAATTTGGCTTTCGGATTGGCCTTCTTCTGAGAAAATTTTAACTTGAGAAAACATTCGGAATTGTCCCAACAAAATAGCGATCAATTTTATTTCATCTTCTCCTTGTAAGCGGAGATCCTTAACCAAATTCCGGGCTTGATCGATTTGGCGTTTGAGAATCATCTGTGTCAGATCAAAAATATTATCTTGCAAGGACTTTGGAACAACCTCCTTGATATCTTGGAGGGTAATCTGACCATCTTCTTTATAAGCCTGCAACAGAGCGAGATTCTTCTGTAACTCTCCAAAATCATAGCCAGATTTTAAGAGCAACTGGTCCAAGGAATCGCCCACAAACTGCAAGCCCAATTCTTGGGCCTGACTTGCAAAATAACGCTTTAAATCTTGCTCTTTAGGTGTTGTTGCTTCAATGATCTGGGCATCCCGTTTTAGGAGTTTGACTAAGCGACGCTTACTATCTAATTTTCCTTCTGCAAATATCACCAAACGGGTTGATTCAGAAGGATTTTCCAGATAATTTTCAAATTGCTTCAGATCTTCATCGGTTAAATTGCGTTTTTTGGCAGTGGTCAAATCCAATAAGTGATCCAAAATCACGATTTTTTCATCTGCAAAAAAGGGAAGACTGACCAAATCCAGCTCGACTTCAGCATAGGAGGCTTCCTTCATATCAAAATAAGAATAATTCAAATCTGAGGGATCATAGCCTATTTTTTTTAAAATGTCTTTTTTTAACCATTCAAATTGACCTACATCCTCACCCGTCAAGACAAGAATAGGAGGCAGAGTTTGAACCGTCAGATGTTTAATGTCGGTAATTGCTTGCATGAAACTCTCTTATCTTTATCACTTTAGTGGATTTCGTGTTCAGCAGCCATTCTTTGTTCCAATGGTGGTTTTTCATCAGACAAATCAGGTGCTGCTACAAAATTAGGGATTTGCTCAAACGAGTTGCCTCCAAAGCTCCCCCCTGTCGCTGTGACCTGTGGTTCAGAAGCCACTCCCATAGGAGTTTCTACTGGTTGTGGGAAGGTGTTTTTCCCTGGAAGCATCATGAGAATCAAGAGAGAAATAACTGTAATCCCCCAAAGAAATAGGAAAATATCTAGCCCCGTCAACAAATAGAGCAGAACCGGACCAAGGTTCAAAAAGATCCAAGACCAATGGATTCCCGCATCCCGCAAGCGACGTACACAAATGGCTTGACTGGGTACCAAAATGAGGAAGTAAAAGAATGCTAAGAAAGCGAGCGCCCATAAACCTGTCTTAGAATGAACAGTTGAAAAATTGAGCGTTTCTTGAGCATTTTGATGGGATAAAGAGGTCACGATGTAAAAAACCCAAAGAGGCAAAGAAATCAGGGAATTCCAGAAAAAAGCTAGCCAAAAATGGGCCCGACTGGTCTTACTTGAAAAATCTGCATACTGTATCCAAAATTGCTTAAATGCGTTCATACGATTTTACCTTTACATTGATTTCACTTTCTATAATAGCAATTTTCAGCATAGAAAGCAAACCTCTCCTCGTCTCTAGCGGACCGTTTCTACCCTCCAATGGTCCCACCCAATCAAGCGAATTGCTCCCCTTTCATCGGTACGAAGATAAGAAATAGAGCGTTCCTCTAGACGATCGAGCAATTCTTTATGGGGATGTTGGTAGCGATTTTTCTTTCCAACAGAGATCAAGGCCAACTGAGGATGTAACTGATCTAAAAACATATCACTAGAGGAACCTTTAGAACCGTGGTGGCCTACTTTCAAGACATCTACTTGTAATTGTGGATCGTTTTTCAATAGTTTTTTCTCTCCAGCTTCTTCCAAATCACCCGTGAACAAAAATCGTTTCTGATAGAACTGCCCATAGAGGACAATCGAATCATCATTTTTACCATCCCCCACTTCATCAGGGGATAAGACTTCTAGATGATGATCAAAAATAGGTAGTTGATCTCCTCTCTGGACTACTTTAATCGGACTATGAAGCTGTTTCAATTTCTCTCGAAATTGAGAATTAGTTAGACTACCTGGACTGACATACACTTTTTTAACTGGGATTTGTTTGGCAACCTCCACCATATCGCCCATATGGTCCTGGTCTGTATGAGTCAAGACCAGCGCATCGAGTTTTCCAACACCTCGACTCTTGAGATAAGGAATCAAGGTTTGATCCGCATTGGCAGATTGACTGCGCTCTTGCCACTTTTCTCCACTTTTAAAAGTGACACGTCCTCCGACATCAATCAATATGGTTCTTCCTTTCCAATCGCGTAAAAAGATACTGTCTCCTTGACCGATATCCACCATGGTAATCTCATTTTCTAAAGGATGCTTGGTCCAACAAAAGATGAGTAGAATCATACCTATTAACAGGAAACGACGTTTTTTTTGCTTTCGAAGATCATACAAGATCCCTAAAAGAAGGAAGAGAGCAATCAGAGCTGGTCCCGTCGGCTGACCAAATACCAAAGGTAGCGACGTGAGCTTTGCAATCCAACGAATACACTCCTCTATGAGAAGAAAGAAACTGTTAAAAATTGTAAGGGGCTTTAGAATCGATAAGATAAATAGCACCGTTAAACCCGGAAGAAGGACAAGGTCAAATAAGAAAGAAAAGAGGAAGGTTAAAGGGAGTGACCAGGGTTGAAAGACACTAAAGTAATAGGTCAAAAGAGGCAAAATCCCCAGGCTAATCCAGAAACTTTCCACTAGTATCTTTTTAAGTCCTGAATAAGAACTGGTATCTACCAAGGTCAAAATAAAGGCATAGGCACAACTCAAAACTCCTCCAGCTGTCAGGAGAAACTTGGGCATGAGAAACATTAAAAGCAGCAAGGTCATCGCCATATTCTCCATCCCTCGGATCCCTTTTTGAGAGAGGATCTTTTGCAAGAGACTGCGAACCACTGAAACTGAAAAACCTGTCAAGCCAGCATAGACCAAAGAAATTGGAACCATCCAGATATCAACTGTTTCTTGCAAGATTCCTAGACGTAAGAGAGCTTTCCGGATCCCATTGATGAAAAAGCCAACCTGCATCCCAGATAAGGCGAATAAATGGATGATTCCTAAACTCGTGTAAAGCTGGTCCATCTCTTCAAAATCCGTATCTAAATAGCCAAAAAGAAGGCCGGTCATATACTGGTTCATCGGTTGCGGAAAGTGCTCCTTGCTCCAAACAATAGCTTGGCGCCTCCATTGAGATAGCCAGTCAAAAACATTCCAAGTCTGTATAGGAAGCGCGGATTGGATCGCTTCAATTTTTATTTGATAGTGAATCCCCTGTGTTTGCAAATAAGACCGGTAGTCAAATCCTCTAAAATTTCGCTGCCCTTCTGGTTCTTCTATAACACCTTTATATGTCAACTCCAGCAAGTGGGTTTGACTTTGCCACTGCTGTTTTTCTTTTTCTGATTTTAAAGTGTAGAAGACTTGGTAGGTCCTTCCCTGATTTTTAGCACGAAAAGACAGGGCGTCCCCATTGATCTTGATGGTATCTGGAATCAGGCGTAAGTGGGATGGGGGCTGACTTTCTGCTTGTACTGGATGATCCTGTAGTCGCTGAAAGACAAAGAAGGCCGCAAAACAAAGGGTTGCTAAAGCAAGCCCTAGCAAACTTGAGCGCTTCCCTTTATAGTGATGAACCGCTAAAACTCCCACTACTACTAGACCGCTGATCGAAAGCCAAGATGGTTGATAGATACTAAAATACAGCCATAGGAGCACAAAGGCGAGATGGACAAGCGAAAAAGGAAGGTCTTTAATCCACCGTGAAAGCATCTCTTAGTTTCTCCAGTGTTTTCTCTCCGATTCCTGAAACATTCTTCAGATCATCCACTGATCGAAAAGGACCATTTGCTTCGCGATAGGCGATAATGTCCTGGGCACGTTTCTGGCCAATGCCTGATACTGTCTGGAGATCTGATTCGGTTGCTCGATTTAAATGGACCTTGCCTGTTTTTTCTGCTGGTGCTGACGAAGTTGCAGGACTTTCTGAACTTCCAAGTGCTGGAACATCCTCTCCTTCTTTAGCAACATAGATCACTGCTTCATCGGAGAGTTTTTGCGCCAAGTTGACCGATTGACTATTGGCATCTGCTGTCATCCCGCCTGCCTTATAAATAGCATCGTGGACTCTGCTATTGGAGCGCAACTCATAGACACCTGGTTGTTTGACGGCTCCTTTGACATCGACCGTAATGATCTCGGGTGCATCAGACACAGAAGTCGCCGTCTTTTCTTCTTTGGAACTAGTGGTCTGCACCTTTTCTTTGCTCGAAGTTGAACTAGAAGCCTGATAAAGATCCGGTATGGTGGATGCACTTGACTGAGGTCGATGAAAAAGAAAATACCCTCCAAGTAAGAGTCCGATAGCAGTAAGAGCTAAAAATAGCTTATATTCTTTGATTTTTTCGATGATATCCTCCATAAGAAACCTCCTCTCACTTTTATTATTCGTAAAAATAAAAAAAACTGAGAAAAACTCTCAGTTTTTTTACTTGTTTTTCCGATGTTTGTCTGGATCCCATACAAAGCTTGCTAGGTAACTAAAGAGCAAGGTCAAGATGCCAACGACTAAGACAAGGGGAATCAAAAGGATTTTTAACAAACGAATCAAGATAAAAGGTTTTGTTGGGGTGTTGATCGCTTGCGCTTCCGCATCCAAACGGTCAAACTCCTCTTGGATACGGCGGGCAACTTCTGCCACTCCTTCGTCATTCATCTTTTTAATATCCGAAATATCAATGGGATGTCCAAAGTTCATATCAATGCGTTCACCCGTTGCCAACCCTTTCAAGTCTCTTGGACCAGTATAAGTCACTGGCATGATACGGACCTTCGCCATTTTGGCAATGATGGCAACACCGCCTTTTACGTCTTGAGAATGACGGCTTCCACTTGGAAACATAATCAAGGAACGGTTGCTCTTTTTCAGCATATTGACAGGATACTTAATGGCTTCTGCTCCCGGATTTTCACGGTCGATCGGAAATGCCCCACACATGCGAATCCACCAGCCAAAAATACGATTGGTGAAGAGTTCTTTTTTCGCCATAAAGATAAACTGCTTTGGCTTGGTTGCAAAGGCCATATAGACCGGATCCCACCAAGTCCGGTGAGGGGATACCAAGATGTAGTTCTCTTCCCGATCTGGAATATTGTCCTTATGATGGTAATGGGCATTCCCATTTAAAACCCACAGAATAAAGGCAACAAGGCCACGTAAATAGGTATAAAACATAGTTGTTCCTCAAATCCATTTCATTCGTCTCTCTACAAGATATTCCATCCTGTAAAAGGTTCTTTCTTATTATACCGTATCCTGATTTTGACCGCAAACCTTTTTTAGATAAAAATTGTCTCAGCGGACCGATTCTAGATAGTCTTTTTCTCAAAAAAATGATATCATATTGTCTATGGAAACTATTGATTTAAAGGGCTTGTCCCTCAGTGAAGTCCGCAAGAAAATGGATCGCGGACAAACCAATGATTTTACAACGAATACCAGTACCAGCACCTGGCAAATTATCAAGCGCAACGTCTTCACCTTGTTTAATACCTTAAACTTTGTGATTGCTGTGGCCTTGGCTGCTGTACAGGCTTGGAGCAATATGATCTTTTTCGCAGTCATCTGCTTCAATGCCATTACAGGGATCATGACTGAGATGCGGGCCAAGCGGATGATTGATAAGCTCAACCTCATGAGTCGTGAGCTAGTGACTGTCATTCGTGACGGGGAAAAAGATGCGATTCCACCAGAAAAGCTTGTTCTAGGTGATTTAATGCTTTTATCTTCGGGTGAGCAGATCCCTAGTGATGCCGAAGTCATGTCTGGTATCGCTGAAGCCAATGAAGCTATGCTGACTGGTGAGAGTGATCTGGTCTTAAAAGAAGTTGGTGATGAACTGCTTTCTGGTAGTTATATTGCCAGTGGTCAAGTCTATGCCCGTGTCAAGCGAGTTGGAGCAAACAACTATGCCAACAAACTGATGATGGAAGCTAAAACCTTGAAGCCTATCAATTCGCGTATTCTTTATAACTTAGCGAAAATTTCTAGCTTCACTGGTAAAATTATCATCCCATTTGGCCTTGCCCTCTTCTTTGAAGCATTGTTGATCAAGATGCTGCCAATCAAGGATTCTGTCGTGAATTCTTCCACAGCTCTCCTGGGAATGTTGCCAAAAGGAATTGCCTTACTGACAGTTACGTCTCTTTTGACAGCGGTTATTAAGCTCGGTATGCGCAAGGTTCTTGTCCAAGAAATGTACTCAGTAGAAACCCTGGCGCGTGTGGATACCTTGTGTCTAGATAAGACCGGTACCATCACCCAAGGGAAGATGACAGTTGAAGCTCTCCATAGCTTATCTGATCATTTTTCTGAGGAAACCATCAAAGTTATCCTTTCAGCTTACATGCAATATAGCGAGGACACCAATCCTACTGCTCAAGCTATTCGCAAGGCTTATGGAGAGTTGGAGCATGCTTATACTGCGGAAAACATCATTCCTTTCTCAAGTGATCGGAAATGGGGAGCCATGCACCTATCCAACCTTGGAACCGTCTTTCTCGGTGCTCCTGAAATGCTCCTTAAAGAAAATCCCGCTGCTGTCGTCGAAGCACAAGCTCGTGGATCGCGCGTGCTCGTCTTGGCCCACAGTTCAGAACTGATCAGCATGCAGGAATTGAAACTGCCTGAAAATCTTGAAGGGATTGCGGTTATTGAGATTACAGACCCCATTCGTGAAGGGGCTTCAGATACTCTTGAGTATTTGCGCTCTCAAGGAGTGGATCTCAAAATCATCTCTGGTGACAACCCTGTGACGGTCTCTTATATCGCTCAACAAGCTGGCTTCAAAAATTATGAGAACTACGTCGATTGTTCAAAAATTTCTGATGATCAATTAGTGGATCAAGCAGAAGAAACAGCTATCTTTGGACGCGTGTCTCCTCACCAGAAAAAACTACTTATCCAAACCTTGAAAGCTGCTGGTCGGATAACTGCTATGACAGGAGATGGGGTCAATGATATCCTTGCTCTTCGCGAAGCAGACTGCTCCATCGTGATGGCTGAGGGAGATCCCGCAACTCGTCAAATTGCCAATATTGTTCTTTTAAACTCTGACTTTAATGACGTTCCAGAAATTCTTTTTGAAGGCCGTCGTGTGGTGAATAACATTGGACGAATCGCTCCAATCTTCTTTATCAAAACGATCTATTCCTTCCTCTTGGCTATCATCTGTATTGCCAGTGCTCTCTTCTTTAACGTCAACTATTTGCTGATTTTCCCTTTCATTCCTATTCAAATCACCCTGATCGACCAATTCGTCGAAGGATTCCCACCATTTGTGTTGACCTTTGAACGCAATATCAAACCGGTTGAAAAACACTTCTTAAGACGTTCCCTTCTGTTAGCCTTACCAAGCGCCTTGATGGTCGTCTTTAGTGTCTTGTTCATTCGCCTTTGGGGAGCAAGCCATGGTTGGTCTGCAGCCGATATGTCTACTGTATCCTATTACTTACTTGGATCCATCGGTTTCCTATCCGTCATCCGTGCCTGCCTTCCACTAAATATCTGGCGAGCCCTCCTCATTCTCTTCTCTGTTGTAGGATTCTACGCATCTGCGGTCGTATTGAAAAACTTGATCGAGATTTCACTCCTTACAGCCACTACTTTCCCAGTTTATCTGGCATTGATGGCCATCTTTACAGGAGTCTTTATCCTCACAACGATTCTACAAAAATATGAATTTGATTAAAAAAGAGAGTGGGACAGAAATCGGTAATTCGTTAGAATTCGATTTCGTCGCCCCACCTCCGCACAGTTTAGTAGGGCTGTAAAAGCTGATGAAATCAGCGTAGTAGAGCCCACTCAACCACTGCGTCTTGCTCTACAATCCAAAAATAATTGAGAGGCTAGGACTTTTGTCCCAGCCTCTTTTTTTACGGTGCATCAAAAGCAACAATCGCAGGTTTTTCATTAAATGCAGTAAATGGTTTTATTTCAAGTTCTAATTTGCCATCCCCTTTTACACCAAAATGTTGTACCGCACCTTCCATTGATCGACCTGGCGAAATGGACCCCATTGTATTCGTATTAGGATAAGATTCCATTTTATTTCCGCCTACAAAAAGATTGATATCAACACCTACAGCTAAATCCTTATCGGAAAGATTTTTAACATTATAAGTTACTTTCAACACTTTATCAGGATTTGATTGGTCAAAATCATTGCGTTCATCAGACCATTCAACTTTTGTAATTGTATACTCAGCTTGTTTATCAAAGACAATTTTATCACCAATAGCATATGCTGATTTTTTCTCACTACTTTTTTCAGTTGTTGCGATTTTCTCTGTCTTAGTTTCTTTTGAAGAATTATTTGACTGAGAATTTGAGCTTCCACAAGCTACGAGTACACTAACTGAAAGTACGGATAAACCTAAACCTAACCATTTTTTCGTTTTGTTCATTTACAAAACCTCCCACTTTTTTAATATATAGTAACATATTTAAATAAGAAAAGAAAGCGTTTTTACAAAAAATATTATTTTAATATATCAAAAATTATCATCTTTCCCCGAGCCTCTTTTCATGCTATAATAGAGCCATGACAGATATCGAATTAAAAGACGGCGAGCGCGTCAACCAACTCTTTTCAAGTGATGTAAAAATCATACAAAATCGGGAAGTTTTTAGTTACTCCGTGGATAGCGTCCTGCTCTCACGTTTTCCAAAATTGCCCAAGCGAGGATTGATCGTGGATCTCTGCGCTGGAAATGGAGCTGTGGGACTATTTGCAAGTACCCGAACAGAGGCTCAGATCATTGGTGTCGAAATTCAGGAACGTTTAGCAGATATGGCTACCCGCTCGATTGCCCTCAATAGCTTGAACCAGCAAATGTCCATGATCACCGATGACCTCAAGCATTTGCCTCAACATATCAAGGGCAGTAAGGTGGATATTATCCTCTGCAATCCTCCTTATTTCAAGGTGGATGAGCATTCCAATCTCAATGAGAGTGAACACTACCTCTTAGCCCGACATGAAATTACCACCAATTTAGATGAGATTTGCCATGTGGCCCAGCAGGTTCTCAAATCAAATGGTCGCTTAGCGATGGTCCATCGTCCAGATCGCTTTTTAGATATCATCGAAACCATGAAGCGTTACAATCTTGCACCTAAGCGGATCCAGTTTGTCTATCCAAAAGTGACCAAAGAGGCGAATATGTTATTGATTGAGGCGATCAAGGATGGCTCACTGGATGGTTTAAAAATTCTTCCTCCTCTCTTTATTCACAATGAAGATGGCAGCTATACAGACGAGATTCATGAGATCTACTATGGAAACTAAGGCTTACATGTATGTTTTAGAGTGTGCGGATGGCTCTCTCTACACTGGCTATACCACGGATGTCGAAAAACGCCTGAAGACTCACAATGCTGGAAAAGGGGCCAAATACACACGGGCTCGCCTCCCCGTTAAACTTCTTTACAAAGAATCCTATCCAGATAAACCCTCTGCGATGTCTGCCGAAGCTCTCTTTAAAAAGAAATCGCGCCAGGCAAAACTAAACTATATCAAAAAGAACCGTCGGACTCCATAGTCCAACGGTTTTTCATTTACAAAATGGTGATACGGTACTGATGACTCCGTGTCTCTTGAGGGTCCAACTGGATCACACCTTTTTTGTCTTCGAAGAAATCGCCCTCTTCTGCAGATGTGGAAATACCTGTCCAAGGCTCTAAGGCAATGAAGGGGCCCTTGTTATTGGTAGACCAAAGGACCAGATTTTCAAAATCTGCAAAATCAAATTCCAAACCTTTACCTGATTTTTTCGAGATAAGCTTCACAGATTTAGAGGTTAACTGATCTAAAATAATGGCATCTTTTTCAAATAGTTCATGTCGCAAAGGTAGGCTACGCTTATGATCGAAAAATGGCGTCCGCTGCAGGCGATCGACCAATCCAGTTTCTGTGAACAAGAGAGGGACGCTGCAGGTTTCTTCTTTTTCAAAAATCAACTCGTAGTCTTCATAGTCTTCATCTGCTAAAAGGGGACAATGAAAAGCTGGATGCCCTCCAATGAAATAAGGCATGACTTGATCAGACTCTAGATTTTGTACACGATAGGTGATGGTGATTTCTTTCCCTTGTAGTTCATAAACGATTTCAACTCGAAAATGGTAGGGATAATTTTGCAGGCTCTCTTCGTTAGAGGTGATTTCAAAGACAAGACGATGGTCTGTTTGTTCTTTAAGTTCAAACTCTCTCTTGCGAATGAGGCCGTGTCTTGGTAGCTGACCTGTCTTCACTCCATCTTTTAGATGATACTGTACTTGGCCATTACGAACGCTCCCGCAAATCGGAAACAGAACCGGCGCCTGTCCTGACCAATACTCTGGATCCCCTTGCCAGAGATATTCTATGCCTTCTTTACTTCGAATGGAGCTCAATTCCCCTCCAAATGTCTTAAAGTGTACTTCTAGATCATCATTTTTTAATGCAATCACCATGGACGCCACCTCTTTATAGTTGTTATAGTCACTATATTCATTATAAACTTTTAGCAAAGATTGTCAATTTTTATTTTTGGTGAATTTTTTTAAAAAAATAAGAAAAAATTCTTGACAAAGCTTAGAAATAATTGTAGACTTAATATGTTAACAGAAACATTCCGTTTTAGGAATCCGTTCTTTCTGTTTTCTGACTTTTTTAGGATGCTCCTTATCATGATACATTTTTTCTAAAAGAGTCAGTTATCATTTAGGTCTCCTTATAAATATACAAGGGTTAACAGCTAGTTAACCCTTGTATTTTTGATTTTCATTAAAAAACAGCCTATTGCTAGACCGTCTTTAGAATTTATTTATCCCCTTTATTGCGGATGACAAAGCCATTTTTCTTTTCATTGGAAGTGCGATGAGGACGTTTATTACCTTTGCCCTCAAAGTCTCGGCTATTTTTATTGGACTTGCGTTTGAAATCACGGCGTCCACCTTCACGGTCATCTCTGCGATTCCGATCTCGCCGTTGGTCTCCACGACGACCATTTCCACGGCCCCCTTTGCCTTTCCCACCAAAGCTACCACCGGATGGTTTAAATGGCAGTGGTTTTTCACGCGCAATTTCAACTTCTGGAAGGCTGTCTGGATCTTGAACGGTCAAGCTCAAAATATACATAGCCAATTCTTCAGGAGTGAATTCTGCAGCCAATTTGCGAGCATCCTTGCCAAACTTCTCAAAGTTGGTCCGGATTTTTTCATCTTCAAAGTCTCGCTCAATTTTCTTCAGCGCTACTTGTTTTTTCGCTTGGAAGGCTTCTTCTGCTGTTGCAGGTTTCATTCCCTTCATCCGCTTTTTAGTCAAGTTCTCAATGATTTGCAAATAGCCCATTTCATTTGGCGATACAAAGGTAATGGATTGCCCTGTTTTCCCAGCACGACCTGTCCGTCCGATCCGGTGAACATAGCTTTCTGGATCTTGTGGAATATCGTAGTTGTAGACATGAGTCACACCTGAAATATCCAAACCACGTGCCGCAACGTCCGTTGCCACCAAGACGTCCAAGTTCCCATTTTTAAAGTCACGAAGTACACGAAGACGTTTGTTTTGATCCAAATCTCCGTGAATCCCTTCTGCTCGGAAACCACGGATCTTCAAGCCACGCGTCAATTCATCGACCCGGCGTTTAGTCCGACCAAAGACAATGGCAAGCTCCGGTTGCTCGACATCCATCAATCGAGTCATGGTATCAAACTTTTCGCCTTCTTTGACACGAATATAGTATTGATCGACCAAGTCAGTTGTCAATTCTTTGGCTGCGATCTTAACGTGTTCTGGCTCTTTCATAAACTGAACACCAATGCGTTTGATGGCTTCTGGCATCGTTGCTGAAAAGAGCAAAGTTTGACGTGTTTCTGGAACACGGCTAATGATAGCTTCGATATCTTCCAAAAAGCCCATATTGAGCATTTCATCTGCTTCATCCAAGATCAAGGTTTCAATATGATCGAGTTTCAAGGCCTTGCGCTTGATCAAATCTAGCAAGCGTCCAGGGGTTCCCACAACGATATGAGCACCTGACTTCAAGGCTTTGATTTGCTTTTCGATGCTTGATCCACCATAGACAGAGCGGACTTTGACACCCTTGCTGCGTCCAAAACGGAAGAGTTCTTCCTGACTTTGAACCGCCAACTCACGTGTCGGGGCAATAACAAGGGCTTGGATTACTGTGTTATCAACATCAATCTTCTCCAAAGTTGGAAGACCAAAAGCAGCCGTTTTACCGGTCCCTGTTTGTGCCTGACCAATGACATCTTTTCCTTCAAGGGCCAAAGGAATGGTTTGTTCCTGGATGGGGCTCGCTTCTACAAAGCCAGCTTTTTCAATTTCTGCTAATAATTCAGCAGATAAGTTAAATTCATTGAATTTCAATTCTTTCTTCTTTCTAAAAAGTGGTGCGAAGCCACTTTATCACACTTCTTTTCAATGCGAAAACGCACTGATTGCATAGGAAGTCTCCTTCCCGGTTACCTGTCGCAAGACTCATCTAAAGGAAAACCCAATCGTTTTTTTATGGAATTCCCTTCTGCGAAAAATGTTTTCGCACTAGCGGATTTGGTTGATTAAAGTCGTTTTCCAAACGAAAAGACACCAAGATCCTCCTTGTGGGAGATTGACCAACATTCCTTTTCTAATTGTTCCATCTCACCAGCATTTCTCTCATACAAGTTTGCAACTTATCTAGTATAACACAATGGACGACCAAATGATAGTCAAAGGAGAATAATTTTATTTTTTAGGAAAAATTTTTAAAAACTTGAAAATAGTCAAGAGGGCAGTTTCCCCTAGATTTAGCTGACTTTCTTCTGACACCGTTCAAGAATCCCTTTAAATAGGAGTATAAAAACTTCGGAAAAACTTTTTTTGGTAGTTCTTGCGTTTTTACAAATAAATATGTATAATACAGTTAGTATCTAAAATATTTCTGTATAAAGAAATAGGATCATTTTATCTGATTCAACGATTTATTCTAAGTTCTGATTTATTTAGAACCACTCAGTACTATTAAATCTACTCCTACTATTTCCAAGAAGATTTTGTACAGTCAATGAACTATTCACACTGCCCCTTCTTTGGAGAGGAGGGCAGGTGTCTAGATGGTTCCTATTTCTCAGATTATTCTAGATACGAAGAGGCTCGGATTTCTCCAAGCCTCTTTTTTATCTTTGTTTCACAATCCACCGCATAACCTTTCCCAAAATGAGCCATAATATAAAGCTACATACGGATACATAAATCCAAGCATTGGGATCCTTTGTCATCGGAAGAGGGATATTCATTCCAAAGAAACCGGTGATAACGGCTAAAACCGCCAACAAGGCTTCAAAGATGGTTAGGGTTGTCAAGTTGTCATTCAAGTTGTTGTTTAGGATATTGTTGTAAGATCCTGACAACTGTTGCAAGACATTGGAAATCAACTCAGTCATCGAAGCCAACTGACGCGCTTCGATCATGGCATCATCAAACTGCTCTTTTTCAACATCATTCATCCTGCGATAAATGGCATGCGCTTTAATATGTTCTAGCAACATCCGATTCTGCTTGGCTGCTGCGACCAGATACACCATACCGGTCTCAAGGTCAGACAGGGCATAAAGATTCTTGGTCGTCGTTGTCTTTCGAAGCAAACGATTGAGTTCATCCTTGTGCTTATCTAAGCGATCAATAATCGGATAATAAGCATTACTGATCATTTCAAGACCTGCAAAAAGCAACTTATAGATCGACAACTCCCCATGGCTTTCCAAATAGCGAACCATTTGTTCAATGATATAGGCATTGTCCTGGTTACTGATGGTCACGAGTCGCGTATCTTGAACGATAAAGGTCATAGGGATGGTTTCGTAGTATTCCTTGTCCTTTTCTAAATCCAATACATTGTAGATAAATGTGATCGTACCGTTTTCTCGATTATAATCCATATGGGCACGTTCGTTCTTATCCATCGCGTACTCAATGGTTTCTTTGTCAATCTCGTATTTTTTATAAAGATATGAGTTTTCAGCAATCATATCCGAGTCGATATTGATCCATTTCCGATCTTGACCCAATTGTTTTTCGATAAACATTCCGTCTCCTTTCTCAACTGTTCTCTATCAAAATGATATTTTTATTTAAAAACTGCACTGGCTAATGCTTGCTGGATTTCAATGACGCTGCTGTCACTCTTGAATTGTAAAACTTCTGAAGGCTCGACTGCAGAAGAGACCCAGATTTTTAATTCGGCATCCAAATCAAAATGACCAGAAGTTTCCACTGAAAAACGAGAGATCGAGCGATAAGGTAAGGACTTATAGGACGTTTTCTTTCCTGTTACTCCTTGCTTATCCACCAAGATCAAACGAAACTCTGTAAAGACGATTAAATCACGAATCAAGCTAAAAGCAAGTGTCACTTGCTCTCCCGGCACCAAGATATCTTCCAGATCTCTTTCTACTTTATCGACATTTTTTTGAGAGGCATTGCCCATCAAACCACTTAATAATCCCATCATTTCTCCTTTAAAAGCGAAAACGGACCTTATCCGTTTTCTTATTCTATTGTTATGGATCGGTTTTGAATCGTTCCTTACCCCATCTTTTCTTCCAGCTCAACGTCTGGATACTTATCTGCAAACCAACGGAGGGCAAAGTCATTTTCAAAGAGGAAGACTGGTTGGTCAAAGCGGTCCTTCGCCAAGATGTTTCGGCTTGAAGACATGCGCTCATCTAAGTCTTCTGGTTTGATCCAGCGAACGGTCTTTTTACCCATTGGGCTCATGACCACTTCGGCATTGTATTCATTTTCCATCCGGTGCTTAAAGACTTCAAACTGAAGTTGACCAACAGCACCTAACATGTATTCACCTGTTTGGTAGTTGGTGTAGAGCTGAATAGCTCCTTCTTGCACCAATTGCTCAATCCCTTTGTGGAAGGATTTTTGCTTCATGACGTTCTTAGCTGACACTTTCATGAAGATTTCAGGCGTAAAGGTTGGCAGTGGTTCAAATTCAAACTTGTTTTTGCCCACTGTCAAAGTATCTCCAACCTGATAAGTACCGGTATCGTAAACCCCGATGATGTCTCCTGCTACAGCATTGCTGACATTTTCACGGCTTTCGGCCATAAATTGAGTCACGTTAGATAACTTAGCACCCTTACCAGTACGAGGCAGGTTGACGCTCATCCCACGCTCAAATTCGCCAGATACGATCCGCACAAAGGCGATCCGGTCGCGGTGACGAGGGTCCATATTGGCTTGGATTTTAAAGACAAAGCCTGAGAAATCCTTATCATAAGGATCGACAAGTTCGCCATCTGTCTTCTTGTGGCCGTGTGGCTCCGGAGCAAACTTGAGGAAGGTTTCCAAGAAAGTCTGTACTCCAAAATTGGTTAAGGCTGAGCCGAAGAAGACGGGAGTCAATTCACCCGCAAGGATGGCTTCTTCTGAAAAGTCATTTCCTGCTTCTTGCAAGAGTTCGATATCGTCTTTTACTTGCTCGTAGAAAGGGTTGTTGGCAAAAAGCTTGTCTCCGTCTTCTAGACTAGCAAAACGCTCGTCTCCTTTATAGAGTTCCAAACGTTGGTTATAAAGGTCATAGAGTCCCTCAAAGGCTTTCCCCATCCCAATCGGCCAGTTCATTGGGTAACTGGCGATTCCCAAGACTTCTTCTAATTCTTGTAAGAGGTCCAGTGGCTCACGACCGTCACGGTCCAGCTTATTCATAAAAGTGAAGACGGGAATGCCACGGTGTTTCACAACCTCAAACAATTTCTTGGTTTGAGCTTCAATCCCTTTGGCAGAGTCTACCACCATGACGGCAGCGTCCACCGCCATCAAGGTCCGATAAGTATCTTCTGAGAAGTCCTCGTGCCCTGGCGTATCAAGGATATTGACCCGTTTGCCATCATAGTCGAACTGCATAACAGATGAGGTTACCGAAATCCCACGTTGCTTCTCGATATCCATCCAGTCAGATTTAGCAAAGTTTCCTGTTTTCTTCCCTTTGACAGTACCGGCTTCCCGAATCTCTCCCCCAAAGTAGAGCAACTGCTCTGTAATCGTCGTTTTACCAGCATCCGGGTGGGAGATAATGGCAAAGGTACGGCGTTTTTTAATTTCTTCTTGTACGTTCATGTTCCTAATTCTTTCTCTTTTTATTTTCTGATAAATTTACAAATCCATCTCTACATCGGATTTCTCCTCAATTTCTCTATCTGTCCTATTATAGCGAAAATAGGCACTTTTTTCAACGATGATTCTTCTTTGAGAGCAAAAAGAAAGACCAAAATCCGTAGATTCTAGTCTTCTTTTCACGGCAATCAAAAGGCACCAAATCCTCCGCCACCGCCACCATCAGAGAAGCCACCGCCGTCAAAGCCGCCACTGCCATCTGAAGAGTTAATAGAGAAGCTTGAAACACTATAGGAATCATCTGCATAGTTCATCAAGGTAGAGCCGTCTAGGAAGGTATTTGGGGAGGTTGTTAGCCAAAGAACAGTATCCCAGTCTTCATATGGTAAGGAAATCTGATGATTTTGGAGTACCTGGCTCACTTTTTTTGCTTGGCCATACATGGTTGCATAGACTAAGATGCGATTCCATAGGATGACACTCTCAAGTTCTGCTTGGTTGAAATTTGGAATACTTTCGATCATATTTCGAAAGGCCATCCATTGGAATTGTGAATCCAAGTTCTCTAAGGATTGTAGATGATCTTCACGGATTTTCACAACAATATAAAATGGAATGAATAACAAAACCAAAAGTAAAATAATCCAAAAATAGAAGGAAGATAGGTGTGATCCAAATCCAAGAGATAAGAAACACATGCTCACAAATAAGATCAGTAAGAGCCAAAAATGTAAGGCGCAGCCTGTTTTAGAAAAAGCTTCTTCTTTTTCAGATAAGTCTCTAAAATAAGAAGGCAATCCTAATTTTGCAATTTCCTTTTCTACCCCTTTTGACAATTGCTGGGCATCCTTTTTTAAAAGCGATTGAACGGCACTTCCGACTTTTCGAATACGGTCTCGTTGTGTGTCTGATTTAGCAGCTCGAAAATCTTTTTTTAAGGCTGCTTTGTCGATTTTATACCTTGAAAATACTTCACTGATATTGATTTCAGATTCTTGATCAAAGATCATTTCAATAAACTTCAATTCAAAATCAGCCAAACCTTCATAATGGAGACAGGTCAAGGTTTCCCCATTTTCATCCCTAGTCAAACGAAGATTTCCCCGGTCAATGAGATCTAAAATGCTTGCTTGAATGAGATGATTAAATGTTAATGGTCCTTTCTCTCTAGATATCACCATCCGTTCAAAATCAAGTTGATACAGTGCCTTAGCTAGGACAAGAGGAGGTAAATTCTGTGGTGGTTCGTATAATCGTACTCCTTTTGCAATCCGACGAGTTCTGGTACTGATAAAATACCGGATCCATGGAATGAAAGCGAGGATAAATAAAAGAATCGATACAATTGGTACAACCTTAAGTAGAAGGGTCCGATAGAGGAACGTT
This sequence comes from Streptococcus sp. HMSC057G03, assembly GCF_001808745.1. Lineage (NCBI taxonomy): Bacteria > Bacillati > Bacillota > Bacilli > Lactobacillales > Streptococcaceae > Streptococcus > Streptococcus sp. HMSC057G03. Next base: position 157,094 of record NZ_KV794434.1, on the reverse strand, counting down.
TTTTGTTCAATGGATTTCTCTTTTTTGAGAAATTTCTCTTTTCCATTTCCCTTGTTAATCTCATTTGCTTGGTCTTGACGCAGGGCTTCTGTCATTGGCCAATAGGCATGCAGTTCGAGCTTTCCATTTTTTGGAAAATCCTTTGTCCAAATATGATAACCAGTTTCAGTCCGTTCGACTTGGGCTGGTGGATTAAAGTAACCAGTATGGGCATACAGTTTTCCCTGCTTAGCATCCAAGCCATCCACATAAAAGTCTAATTTCGCGACTTTCTCATCTCCATCTGAAATAGGAAACCAGTTCAATTCTGCACTATCCTTGTAGAAAGTCAAGAGATGATCAATCTTCCATTTCACTTTGATCTTGACCGTGCCACCGACGATACGGGCATTGTATATTTTTAATTTACGGCCATCTTCCAGGTCTGTTTCCTCTACACGAATCTCTCGTTTTTCCCCATCCACATAGGCTTCCACCTCAGGATTACGATGAATCTTAAACCCTTTTGGAAGAGGATCTGCGCTTCCTAGAGTCACATATTGACCATGATAGCCTGTCTGAAACTGATAGGTGATCTCTTGTGTAAATGTTGCCTGGCTATCTTCCTGCAATTGGAGGTGTCCTACATAGGATTCAATCGAATAGCGAACTTCTTCATCCGCATGTGCTGTCGTTATTGTACAAAACAAACTCCAAACGAGGGAGATCATTAGCAAGAAACGCTTCATATATTCTCCTTTGATATAAAACAGGGTTGAGACAGAGATGCCCCAACCTTTATACTGGTTATTTTCTCACTTTTACCCGCTCACTTCTACGATTGAAGATCTGATTAAAGAGTAATAAAGCAAGGGCTAAAATACTAGATACAACCAGGTAGTTGAGCCAGACTTTATCCCCTCTCATAATCGGAGGGCGGGCCATCAAACCATAATTACCTCCCGTCAATTGATTGACTCCAACCAGAAATAAATCTAAAACAAAGGTATAGAGAACAATCTGACTATTTTTTAAGAGGTTTCGATCATACCATCTCAAGAGATAAATCAAGGAATTGATCAGGAGACAGTAATGTCCGAGGAGGAAAGAAAAGCTCGTAATATGAGGGAAAGTGTAGGGGTCAAAGACTGGATAGCCCAAAGCAAAGATGGCTCCACTCACTCCCATCAAGGCAAAGAACTGTTTGCTTTTCCATCTGTCTGGCAAAAACAAGACCGCAAACATGGCCAAGCGGCAATGATAAAATGGTAAACTGTTGGACCAAGGAATGTGGTAGGCAAAATACCAAAGATACAAGCAAATTAACTGGAAGCCTTGTAAGTATTGAAAGCATTTGCGAAATTGCTCATTCTGATAATAGCGAAGTGACATCATGATCGCTGTCACAATTAACAAGACCATCACACTATACCAAAGTGCTGAGATTGCTGGTGGTTCTGTTGATTCTGTAGTGAAAAATTGATGCATAAAACCCTCCTTATTTAAACAGATTCAGGTATTCTTCTTTTCTTACTGTACTGAACGATAGTATTGATGAGGATCAGTGTCCCCGTCATTAGGACTGTCACGATGAAATAGTTGAGAACAAGGCCATGGTCTCCTAGCACAGGTGGTCGACGCAGAAAGCCATAGTTTCCGCCCGTTACAAGGTTGGCTAGAACAATAATGGCATTGACCCCAAACGTCATCTGACAGATCTTCCAAACGGCCCCTTCTTCCACCTGGTAGGATTGAACCAGATAGATTAGGCAGTTGGCCAAGAGGGCCCAGTGACCAAAGACATTGTTGATCGAGGAAACGTGAGGAAAAGGGTAGGGATAAAAAACAGGATGAACCAAGGCCATAATGGAGCCAAAGACTCCCACGAGGGCAAAATATTGCTTGAAGCTTCCCTTGGGGGCCAAAAGAATAATCCACATGGCCATCCGGCTATGATAGAAGGGAAGACTCTCTGAAAAAGGCAAGCGAGCTGCTAAATACCAAGAGTTGATGATGAGCAACTGGATCAACTGTCCCCAATACCAAAAGGTTTGGTAGCTTTTGGAGTGAGCAAATCGAACGGACAGAACTCCCACCACTACCAAAGAAGTCGGCAATAAGAAATACCAGACCCCCAATCGAGGAGGGGATGTTGGTTGACTGGTAAAAAATAAGTCCCAAAGTGCCATGATTTCTTTCCCTCATCTACTCTTTTTTCTATTCCGAACGCGAAACAATACTCTCTTCAACCATCTTGTATTTGTAGCGCTGGTTGACCAAGCAAATACCAGCCACCATCACGATGCTGACCAAGAGGTAGTTCAAAAGAGCACCGTGGTCTCCAATGATTGGTGGACGTCGTAAGAAGCCGTAATCTCCTCTGGTCAAAAGATTGACCAAAAAGATGACTGCATTCATACCAAAGGTGATCTTAACAATCCGTAAGTTGTCCTGTTTTTCCGACTGATAAAAATCCTGTAGGTAAATCAAACTATTGGCAAACAAGGCCCAGTGACTAAAAATCAGATTGAGTACAGTAATATGAGGGAATGGGAAGGGATCAAAGGCCGGATAAACCAAAGCCGCAATGGATCCTAGAACTCCCAACAAGGCAAAGTATTGCTTGATATAGGTCCCTCTAGGTGCAAAGAGGATCGCAAGCATAGCCAAGCGACAATGATAAAAGGGCAAATTGTCTGTCAAAGGCATGTGGGCGAGAATATACCAAGCATTGATGGTCAAAACTTGAATCAATTGTGCCCAATACCAAAAGCGTTGGTAGCTTTTAGACTGTGCATATTTGATAGAAAAGTAGCCAACCACCAACAAGGAAGCTGGTAGGAAAACATACCAGAGCCCAAACTCAGGCGGGGCTGATTTTTGGTTCGTAATCAATAAATCCCAAAATGTCATTTTTTTATTCCTTTAGTTTATAGTAGCCTATTTTTGTATAACTTCCTTCACATTTGCTAGGCTTTTTCCAATTCCTCTACCAATTTGGCTAAATGCATGGAATTGCTTCCCTTGATGAGGATTTGGTCCTGCTCTTTTAAGCTTTCCTTGACTTGTTTGACCATGTCCTCAAACTGGTCTTCCTCAGCTGTTTTTTTGAAATAATAGACATGTCCAAGTGGGAACATCTGACTCGCTAATTGAGCCAAGCCCGCAATGTCTTGCCCATAGAAAATAACGGTATCCAAGACATCCGGTGAGAGGCTGAGGATCATTTGGTTGTGCAGATCTACCGATTGCTCCCCTAGTTCTTTCATATCTGCAAGGACGGCTAATTTTCGGCCATTTGGATTGGCAGGAATAGTCGAGAAGGTTTCTAAAATCAAGCGCATAGCCGTCGGATTAGCATTGTAGACATCGGATAAAATATCTGCTCCGTTACTGGCCTTTTTCCATTCCGTGCGGTTACGCGTCAATTGCAAGGTAGCAAAACTATCACGAATCGCCGCTTCGCTCACTCCTTCTTGCAGGGCAACATAAGCTGCAATCATGGCATTGGTCGCATTGTATTTGCCTGTTACTGGCAGGTCAATCGCTTCTTCTAAGAAATTAGCACGGAAAGTTAAGCTATCCTTTCGCTCTACCAACTCGGTAATAAAAATCTCCTCGTCTGGACCAAAGCGGACCACTTTTTGTTTTTCAGGGAGGTAGGCATTCACGATCGGATCAGCTGGAACCACCAGAAGGCCACCTTCTGGCATGCCATCCGCAATTTGGAGTTTTCCTTTTGCGATCTCGCTTCGATCTTTGAAAAATTCCAAATGGGCTTCCCCAATTAAGGTAACAATAGCAACCTTGGGATGCGCCAGTTCTGACAAGAGATGGATATCTCCTAGATGGTCTTGCCCCATTTCAAGGACGAGTTTGTCTGTCCCTTCTGGCATATGGAGAACCGTATAAGGAAGACCAATTTCATTATTATAGTTTCCCTGTGTTTTATAGGTCAGGTAGGTAGTGGACAAAAGCTGTGCCAACATATCTTTTGTGGTTGTTTTACCATTTGACCCTGTCACAGCCAAAACATCCACTTTTGTCTTTTGAAGATAGGCTGCAGCCAATGTTTGAAAAGCACTCAAAACATCTTCCACCAAAATATAAGGGTGGCCTTCAATCACTTTCTCTGAAAAAGTGGCTACGGCTCCATTTTCAAAAGCGGTCTCGATGAAATCATGACCATCACGCGCTCCCTTTAACGGAACAAAAAGGTCTCCCGGCCCAATCAAACGGCTGTCAAATTCAGGCTTGACGAGGGCCACATCTTCAAATTGGCTGATATCATTTTTTGCATGTACTAGATGAGCAACTTCATGTAATGTGAGATTCATATCCGACTCCTCAGTTCTCCGTAGCGTCGTCCCCAAAAGTCTAGACGCTCGTTTCAAATTCTTCTCATTATACCATATTCTAGACCACAAAAAAAGTGGCTGGGACAGAAGTCCTAGCCTCTTGATTGTTTTTGGATTGTCGAGCAAGACGCAGTA
>NZ_KV794434.1:128977-152522 GCF_001808745.1 Streptococcus sp. HMSC057G03 | reverse complement strand
GAATTACCGATTTCTGTCCCACTCTCTCTTTTCTTACAACAAATGCGCTTCGTGTTTTTGGAAGACTTCTTTTCCAAGCTCTACTAACTTGGTGATCAAATCTGTATAGTTGAGTCCCATATTGTCCCAAAGCAAAGGATACATAGACCATTGGGTAAATCCAGGCATGGTATTGAGTTCGTTTAAGAAGATCTCTCCTTTATCAGTATAGAAGAAATCACAACGCGCCAAGCCCAGACCGCCGACCGCACGAAAGGCTTTTTCTGCGTTGGTCCGCATGGTTTTCACAACCTCAGGGTCCAATTGAGCTGGAATCGCCATGGTAATTTTGTTGTCGATGTATTTGGCATCATAATCATAGAAGGCCACATCTTTCACAACTTCACCTGGCAAGGTGCTCTTCACATCATAGTTTCCAAGTAGTCCAACTTCGATCTCACGCGCATTGACTCCTTGTTCTACCAAGACACGGCTATCGTATTTGAAGGCCAATTCGAGAGCAGCCCGAAGCTCTGTTTGGTTTTCAGATTTTGAAATCCCTACACTAGAGCCCATATTGGATGGTTTGGTAAAGACAGGATAAGGGAGATTAGCTTCAATTGTAGCAATTTTCTCTTCCAAGTCATCGCCTTCCACTACAGCTACATAAGGAACTTGTGGAATCCCTGCAGACTCCAAGACCCGTTTGGTCGTGATCTTGTCCATCGCAACACTGGAAGCTAGGATGCCACAGCCGACATAAGGCATCTTCAAGACTTCTAAGAAGCCTTGAATGGAACCATCTTCTCCCATTGGTCCATGAAGAACTGGAAAGACTACTGCTCCTTCCTTGTAAATCGCAGATGGTGCCACTTTTTTAGACCAGTCCACTGTATCATTGGTCATCAATTTCTCATCATCCGCTGGTTTTTCTTCAAAAGCTTGCGTCTGGATGAAGTCTCCTGACTGCGTAATAAAGTAGGTTTGAACCGAAAATGCTTGGTAATCAATCGCGCGCATCACGCTTTCTGCTGAAAGAACAGATACTTCACGTTCTGCACTACGTCCACCATACAACAGGATTAAGTCTTGTTTACTCATAGTTTCTCCCTAATTGTTCCCTTGATTTCTTACTTGATAGTATACCACAATGATAGCCCTTTCGAAAGAACTTCTCTTATAATTCTGTCCGATTTTCGATCGCGCGAAGAAGGGTCACTTCGTCCGCATACTCGATATTGGCTCCAACTGCTAGCCCCCGTGCCAAACGGGTCACTTTGATGCCTGCTGGTTTGAGCACACGCGAGATATACATAGATGTCGCTTCCCCGTCTGCCGTCGCATTGGTCGCAACAATGACCTCTGTGACTGTTCCATCCATCAAGCGACTAATCAAACTCTTGAGATTGATGTCATCGGGTCCTACGCCATTCATGGGCGAGATCAAGCCATGCAAGACATGATAGCGACCGTGGTATTCCTGGATATTTTCCATAGCAGATACATCCCGGCTATCTTCTACAACCAGAATGAGGGATGGATCCCGCGTTTCATCTCGACAAATCTCGCAGGTTTCTTCATCGGTTAAATTGCCACAAATACTGCAATACCCCAGCTCACGCTTGGCATTCAGTAAGTTCTTGGCAAATTCATTGACATCATCATCTGACATACCAATGGTGTAAAAAGCCAGACGAGTCGCTGTTTTGATCCCAATTCCTGGCAACTTCGAATAGCTGTCAATTAATTTTGCAATAGGTGCTGGATAAAGCATAGTTTCCTTTCTAATTCATGGGGTGTTTCTGATTGTATAAGTTAATAATGTCACGCGTAATGGAATGACTGACCGTCGCTTGTAGATTGGTATTATGTGGAAAAACCACTGCTACCGCAATCTTTGGATTGTTTGACGGTGCATAAGCCACCACATTGGTATTAATGGCTTGTTTGCCTCCATCGACTGTGGTTTCAGCTGTACCGGTCTTGGCACTAATGGAGACACTAGCACCTTGACCGACAGTTTTCCCTGTCGTCAAACCACTCGTACCATTCGCAACCTGATAGAACCCTTGCTTGATCAAAGCCATGTCCTCCGCTGAGATATGGACCTGATTGAGCTCCTTGGTTTCGATCGCTTTTTTCAACTGACCAAGGCCCCCTTGATCATTATTGTCATAGATGCCTTCGACGACATGAGGACTCACTCGCTTCCCATCATTCGCTACGGTTGCCGCATACTGAGCCAATTGCATAGGCGTATAGTTGTCAAACTGACCAAAGGCATTGGTCAAATAATTACCGACTGTGTAGTCTTTTGGAATAAAACCGGTCGATTCATTGGGAAGGTCAATCCCCGTTGATGTCCCAAGACCATACTCTGCAAAAGTAGAGCGCAGTTTTTTCATAGCCGGTTCAACCTGATCCACTTGTAAGGTCATATTTGGAGTGTAAGGTTGCCCCATCATCTTAAGGGCAATTTGGACCATATAGGTATTGGAAGAGTATTCCAATGCTTCCACCGCATTGATGGAACGACTACCGTATTGGGTAAACCAAGAATTGATAGGAGCGGATCCTGCAAAAACAATCGGCTGATCGGTCAGAACCTGGTTCCCTGAAATGGCTCCATTTTCCCATCCAGAAGTCAAGGTCGCTCCTTTGACCACGGATCCTGGAACGAAGACGTTGGTCACTGTCCCTAAAGCATCTGCTGATAGATCTTGACTACCAGCCTGGTGTTTAATCCCTGCCATGGCAAGGACCTTCCCTGTATCAGGCTCCAGGGCTACAGCATAGACACCTTCGGAGTATGTCGCATTTCCAGCTTGCAACTCTGCGCTAAAGGCAGAGCGAAGGATATCTTCCACTCCTTTTTGGAAATCCAAATCAATCGAGAGCTTGAGGTTTTCTCCTTTGGCCCCTTTTGAAACGTCGACCACTTTCTCCATGTTGCCATTTTTATCTAGGAGAATTTCTTTTTCACTGCGTTTGCCTTGAAGGACGTTTTCGTATTCCTTTTCGAGATAAGACGTTCCAACCCGGTCATTGAGAGCATAGCCTTTTTTGACATAGTCCTCGACTTCTTCTGCTGGAAGTCCCGTCTGCTCGGTCGATACATTTCCAATAATAGAGGCTAGAGGAGTATCCAAAACCTTGCGGTCCCAGCTAGTCGTGATGGCAATTCCCGGAAGGTCCTGACTATCCGCTGCGATGGTCGCAATCTGCTCAGCTCCTAGTGCCTGCGTCGTAATGATCCCTGTCGCAAAATTCTCCACCGCATTCATCTGGCTATAGAGATAAATAATCTTTTTCTCATCATCTGTATAGCCGAGTTTTGAAGGGTCGATACTATCCACTGCCGCTTGATAAATCTTGGCTTCCGGCAGGCGGTTGCCATCGGTATCAAATTTCTTTTTCTCAGGCAGGTGTTCCACGACCTCTTGGTAGACCTTGGTATTGGCTAGATAGTAATCCACTTCTTGCCGTTCGGTTACTTGAGGATTTTCTACATCGACATACTGTAAGAGTTTCCCAGCTGTCTCTCGCATTTCTTGGGCCGTCATTTTACGATCCCGCGTAAAAGTCAGGACCTGTTTGCCCACATTTTCCACCAAGGGTTTACCAGAAGCATCATAGATTTGCCCTCGCACACTCCCTTGTTTGACCGTCTTTTTCGTAGCTTTTGCCAATTTATCCGTATAGTAGGCTTGGTGAGTGATCTGCATATAGCCAAGTCGGGCAATCAGCACCAAAAAAAGAAGGCAAATCAAACTAAACAGCAGGTAGAGTCTGCGTGTAATCGAATGATTCTCAAACTTCCGTATTTTCTTCTTCATGAAATGTTCTGTCCTTCTTTTCTAATCAACACTTACCTTCCATTTTACTATTTTTCCAAGAGTATCTCAAGAAAAGGAAGGGACCTTTCCTGGAATTTTATGAAGAAAAAAGATTGGACCTGCTCGCCCAATCTTGAAATTAACACAAACTTTTTTACATGTACAACCTTATGTGAGGTGGTTGAAAAAATATTGATTTTTAATTTTTAAGCTTATTCAAGCATATGTCGAAACTTTCCGCCGTGAGAAAAGTTCCTGAAACACAATTGTTTCAGGAACTCGGGAGTTTTGGAACTTTAGGTTCAAAACTAAGTCATGGAACTTCGTAGAAGTTCGCTGACGTCCGTACTCACCTAAGGAAAGTTTTTAAGACTATTTTGTCTTCAATTTGAGATTGGACATGGTCGCCCAATCTCTTCTTTTAGTAGGTCACAACATTGATTTTTCCTTTGTCATACTCAGCAATGAAAATATCCAAAACGTTGTCATAGCCTTCTTTTTCCAATTCAGCCAGCAACCACTCTTCACTTTTCCCAATTGTTTCCAAAATTTCAAGCTGAACCACGCCATCAGTAATGATCGGGTATTTAGGATTTTCATCCCCCGCACGGACAACGATCATTTGACCGTTTTGTTCAATGACAGCTCGTTTCACTCCCTTTAATTGGAAAATTCCTTGTGAACGCAATTTCAGGGCAACGTCTGAAGCAGAAAGTCCCTTGGATCGACAAGCTTCCGGATCAAGCTTCCCATCTTTGATAATGACAGTTGGTTTGCCATCGATCAAGTGCTTCATAAAACGGACATTGGTATTGAGCCATTTTAAGAGTAAGATCAAAATAGTCCACATCAAGAGAATCACAATGTATTGAAGAATGGTAATGGAGCTATTGTAGATGACCCCACCAATAATTCCCCCAAGAACAAAGTTCTGTATCTGGTCTACTGCAGAACTTGGTGCTAAGTTTCCTTTCCCGGTCACATTGATTACAAATACCAAGGAAATCAAGCCGATAGCTAATTTAATCAAAATGGCTAAAAAATCTACTGTCATTTGTTCACCTCCACAAGTTCCACGTCTGTTTTATACAGATCCATCTTTTCTAATAGGTAGCTATCTGGGTCAGAGCCTGCGATAGCTCGGTAATAAACCTCTCCAACCTTCAGGATCGCCCCATCTGTGGCTGCTGAAGTATTGACATAGACATCTTCTTTTTTGACATCCAACTCCTTTGAGACGACCTCAATAAAATGGAGTGAGCGTTGGAACTGATCATTATTACTTTGGCTATTTTGGAAATTGCTGATACTGATCAAGACCACTGCCACCAGAGTTAAAATGGAGATAATAGATAATTCGCGGAATTTGCTATCGTGCTTATTCCGATAGGCTTTCGCCGCAAAAAAACCAGTCAGAAGAATGAGCAAGCCAGATATCCCAATGGTCACCCAGTTTTGCTGGCTGATCTGACTCAATACATAGTCATAAGAGTAAAATTTCATAAACAACTCCCTTTTTCCAAATGAATTCAAGCTATTATAATAGATTTCACAAGAGATTTCAAGGCATTGTGATCAGAAAATCATTAAAATTTTGTTATAATAAAACTATCAATTATGTCAAGAAAAGGAAACACAATGAAACTCATTTCATGGAATATCGACTCGCTTAATGCTGCATTAACTAGTGATTCAGCACGCGCCAAACTCTCTCAAGAAGTCCTCCAAACCTTGGTTTCTGAGGATGCAGATATCATTGCCATTCAAGAAACCAAGTTATCCGCCAAAGGTCCTACTAAAAAACACCTCGAAATCCTTGAGGAGCTCTTCCCTGGCTACGAAAACACCTGGCGCTCTTCTCAAGAACCGGCTCGTAAAGGCTACGCTGGAACCATGTTCCTCTATAAAAAAGAGCTCACACCAGTTGTGACTTTCCCAGAAATCGGAGCTCCTTCGACCATGGACTTGGAAGGTCGGATCATTACTTTGGAATTTGATGAATTTTTCGTGACTCAGGTCTACACACCTAACGCTGGTGATGGACTCAAACGTTTGGAAGAACGTCAAATTTGGGACGTTAAGTATGCTGAATATTTGGCTGAATTAGACAAAGAAAAAACCGTCCTTGCAACTGGGGACTACAACGTTGCCCACAAGGAAATTGACCTTGCCAACCCAGCCAGCAACCGCCGTTCACCAGGATTCACAGACGAAGAACGTGAAGGATTTACAAATCTTTTGGCCAAAGGATTTACAGATACCTTTCGTCACCTACATGGTGATGTTCCTGAGCGCTATACTTGGTGGGCACAACGCAGCAAGACTTCAAAAATCAACAATACAGGCTGGAGAATCGACTACTGGCTCACAAGTAACCGTGTGGCAGACAAGGTTACCAAGTCAGATATGATTGACTCAGGCGCACGCCAAGACCATACACCGATTGTCTTGGAGATTGAATTATAAGGATTTTCTATATGAACTACAATGCAGTTATTCCCGAGTTTATGGTATCAAATATAGAACAGTCCCGTTCCTTCTACTGTGATTTACTGGGTTTTACAATCGAATACGAGCGACCAGAAGAAAACTTCCTCTTCTTATCTCTTGAAGATTGCCAGCTAATGCTAGAGGAGGGGAGTAAGGAGGAACTAGCTGAGTTGAGCTCCCCCTTTGGTCGTGGAGTCAACATCTCCTTCGGCATAGAGGATGTCCCTCGACTCTATCAGAAAGTAATAGAGTCTAACTATCCTATTCATCGTCCTTTGACCAAAAGAGAATTTCGAGTTGGTGAACAATATATCTATCCTCATGAATTTGCAATTCTGGATCCAGATGGCTATTTTTTAAGATTTAGTGAATAAGAAAATAGATCACTAGAGTAGAAAAAGAAACAAAAAAAGAAAGAGACTAATCACATTGATTAGTCTCTTTTAGTTTTTTAAGGATTATTTCCCCGGAGTATTCGGATCTAGGCCCCAAGATTGCTCGAGAACAGGTCTTAAGGATTTAATCATATCTTCTGAACCTTGGATTATGATTGTGTATACTTTATCTCCTTTTTGGAATACCCATACGTATAAAGTACTCCCATCTTTAACTGTTACTTTTATTAAGAAAGCGTCCCCACCGGCAAATATAGCTTTTACACCTTCTATACTAGTTCGATTTTTGTGTTTTCCGAATGAGCTATATAAACGGTTCGCAAGTAACTCTGCGTCAAAGGTTTCGTTGGGGCCAAGTTTAACAGTATCTTTAGTGTTTGAATCCATTATTAACGCATTGTTTTTGTCTGGTGATAAATATTCGAGCGCTTTGCTACTTCGAGTAGTGCGTACGACCCAATCTTTAGGGATATTGATATAACCAAATTTTTCATTTCCGATACGTTGAGTATCTGCAAGGGATATTTCTTTTGCCCCAGAAGAAGACCCAGGAGTTGTTGTTTGAGTTGTTGTCGTTGGTGCATCCGTAGTTTCTTTAGTGACTTCAGTTGTTGGTGCTGCTGTAGTTTTGTTTGTTTTCTTTTCTCCATTTCCGCATGCTGATAGTATAAATGCAGATAGGAGCGTCATAGAACCTAATAAGATTTTGTTTTTCACAATGCTTAACCTCCTTAAGTGGTTGACTTACAAATATTTTATCATTTTTTAGAGTTTATTTAAATAGGAAACGTTTTCGCTAAAAAGCATAGGGTACAACAAAAGAGAATTTCTTGTTGGCGACCATTATATCTATCCTCATGAATTTGCAGTTTTAGATCCAGATGGCTATTTTTTAAGATTTAGTGAATAGAATGATGATCACCCGTCTATAGTTAAGAGGCTGGGCCAAAAGTCCTAGCCTCTTAACTGTTTTTGGATTGCCGAGCAAGATGCAGTGGTTGATCTATCTTTCATCTAAAAGAACGAGATGGACTAACATTCGATACCTAAAAAACCGGAACCCTCACATGAAGGTTCCGACTTTTTTTATCCTCATTGATGGAACAATGATTGATTTATTTTTTCTTTTCGATGTGATCTTTGAGATCTTCTTGAGCTTTTTTATTGGATTCTGCTTTTTTCTTCAACCATTCTTCTTTGGCCTTGTTAAAGTCTTTTGTGGTGACAACATCTTTGGACATTTCAAGGTATTTGTAGAAGGTTCCTGTTCCTTTTGTACCAACCCATGAAGCAGCACGGCTGTATGGTACGGTCCGTTGAAGCATTGGAGCACCACCATTTGAAACAGTTGGAAGCGTAATCGAGCTATCTGTCAACCATGCTTGCGCTGCTGCATATTTTTCATAGCGTTTTGCTTGATCCAACAATTCAGCATCGGCATCTTTCAACATGTTAGCGTATTGATCCAAACCAACTGTTGCAATGGCTGGATTATTTGAACCTGCATCAATACCAAGATAGTAGAAGACAGAACCATTTACTGGGCTGATACTTTCGAGGTAAGTCGATGGGTCTTGGTAGTCAGGAGCCCAACCACCGCCTGAGATATCGTAATCTCTCGCAGCAGCAGTATCGCTGAAGTAGGTGATATTTTGGAAATCATCATCCGAAACCTTTTGAAGGTCTACAACGACATTGTCTGCACCAAGCGCTGACTCTACAGATTGTTTGAAGGAGCTAGCTTGTTGGACCATGCTGTTGTCCACTTGGCTGACAATGTAGTCCAAATGAATTGGGAATTGAACGCCTTGTTTTTGCAATTCAGCTTTGGCTTTCGCAAATGAAGCTTTGGCTTTTTCTGGGTTGTAAAGGCTAGTTTGACCATCGGCCAGGCTCACACCCTTCCATTGATCCCCATAGGTAACCAATTGTTTTTCAACGACTTTACCAAAATCTTCTCCATTGACTTGGACATAAGTTGGTGGCACCAAAGTGCTACGAAGGGTATTTTCAGCCGCATCAGATCCAGATACTTGTGCCGCATATGATTTTCGGTCAAAGCCAAAGTTCACCGCTTGACGGAAGTCCTTGTTCAGAATCGCTTTCTTGGTAGAAGCTTTTTGTTCATCCGTTGTTTTGGCAGTGTGGTCATACTTTTGACGGTCCAAGTTGAATCCAAGATAGTAGGATGTTCCCAATTGCAAACCGTAGACAATGTTGTCGCCAAAGTTTTTCTTAACGCTCTTATACGTCGAACTGTTTGGCATAACAGATGCAAAGGAATATTGACCTTTTTCAAAGTTTTTAATGATAGAATCTGGGTTTGATCCATCGTTAAAGGTCAATTTGACATGATCGATATGAACATTTTTCGCATCGTAATAGTCTTTGTTCTTGACCAATTCAATCTCAGATTTCGAAGTCAAAGATTTCAAGTAATATGGACCATTGTATAAGATGCTGTTAGGTTTCAACGAACCAAAATCTTTTCCTTGAGATTTCAAGAAATCCGCATTAACTGGGAAAAGAACACCTGAGGTTGTTTTTGAGTTCCAGAAGCTTTCTGGACGAACCAAAGTATATTGGATGGTGTGGTCATCTAAGGCTTTGACTCCAACTGTGTTAAAGTCTTTGGTTTCCCCTTTTACGTAGGCATCCAAACCTTTGATCGAATTTTGAATCAAGAAGAGACCTTCTGATTTAGACTCAACCGCGTGTTTGATCCCTGTAACAAAGTCTTGAGCCGTTACAGCACCATATTCTTCTCCTTCACTCGTATACCATTTGGCATCCTTACGAAGTTTGTAAGTATAGGTTAATCCATCTTCAGAGACAGTCCAATCTTCTGCTAGACTTGGCACAAAGTTTCCGTATCGGTCGTTTTCAAGAAGACCATCTACAAGGTTACTTGTGACATCTGAAGTTGTTGTACGAGTTGCAGCGATGTAATCCAAGGTATTTGGATCTGCTGAATAGACGAATGAGTAGGTTGCTTGATTGCTACTACCACCGCCACATGCTGCTAAAAGAAAGGCACCTGCAACAGAAACTCCTGCAAGAGCTAACAGTTTTTTTGCTTTCATCACTATCTCCTTATGTTAGATTTTCTACCATTATACACTATTTCTTAAAAAAAACCAAATTTATTTTAAAAAAGTTCGTTTTTTCTGAATGAATATAATAAGATATAAAGAAAAAGCATCTTGAAATCGATCTCAAAGAAGCTGAATAGGCGAGTCTAGACACCTAGTACCACAACTTTGCAAAAGTTCACTTTTCAATCCTTTTAATAAATATACGTTTCATCACAAAAAAGAACCTCTGCACTTTCGAGCAGAGGAACTGATTCCTAATCAAAATGATAGAGTTGAGGATACTGGTCACATTCAGGATTTTTAGGATGGCAGATGGCCCGTCCAAAGTAAATCATGGCTTGGTGAGCCGCCAGCCATTCGCTCTTTGGCAGAACATCCATGACCCGCTTTTCAACTTCCAATGGCGTCGCTGATTTCTTGACAATATCATGGTGCTTGCAGATCCGCTCCACATGGGTATCGACAGCAAAGGCTGGAATCCCAAAACCTACACTCATGACCACATTGGCTGTCTTGCGTCCTACTCCTGCTAAACTTTCTAACTCTTCGCGAGTCTGAGGTACTTGCCCATCAAAGTTATCCAGCAATTGTTGGGCACATTTTTTGAGAAATTTGGCCTTATTTCGATAGAGGCCTAATTTAGAAATATGCTTGGCGATAGCTGCTTCACTGGCTGCTGCCATGGCTTGCGGGGTTGGAAAAGCCGCAAACAAACCTGGTGTCGCTTTGTTAACAGCCGCGTCTGTCGTCTGAGCTGAGAGCATAACTGCCACTAGTAATTCAAAATGATTACGAAAATCCAGACTTGGCTTGGCATCTGGAAAAAGGGCGATAATTTCTTCGATCACATGACGTGCCCGTTTTTTTGATAAGACCATAACTTCTCCTTTGCATTACTAAAATCTATTATAGCATGAAGGAACGATAGAGGTTAAAAAAATGGCTTCACAAAAAGGACTCGTCCTTGGACAAGCCCTTTTCGATCAGTCTATAAAATGGGTATGCTTGGTAATCCATTGAGTAACCTTGATATTTAACCAGAACACATAGATTCCAAATGTAATGATGGTAAAGAACCACCACTTAATCCAATTTCCAAACAATTGCATGGCTGTGCCGTCAAAGTACTGACGATGACCATCAATCACGGTATGCTTGATCTTCCAGTTATACAGTATGCACATGCCCCAAGGAGCACAAATACCTAAAGTAAATACTGTAATGAAGGTTGCTAATAAAACATGGCCAATATATGAAAATAGGCCTCCATCAAAATACGATTCACGATACATGTTCAATTTCCCTATATTTTTTTCTACACCAATCTCTTCAAGAAAGTAATCAGGGTTTGAGCAGAGCGTTCGCCAGCCTCTACGATAAATTCATCAAAAGAGATATTGGCTGCGTGATCTGCCGTATCACTCATAGCTCGAATGACCATGAAGGGACGTCCAGCTGCGTGAGCGGCTTGGGCAATGGCTGCCCCTTCCATCTCAACTGCCAATACTTCTGGGAAATGCTCCCGAATTGCTGCGACTTTTTCTTCACTCGCGATAAAGCTATCTCCTGTTGTAATCAAGCCCACATGTGTGGTTGCAGCTTCTTCTTCCAGAACTTTTTTCATTTCTGATACAAAATAGCGACTGGATTCAAAGTAAAGTGGTTGACCTGCCATTTGTCCGTACTTGTAGCCAAAAGCTGTCACATCCACATCATGATAGGCCAATTTGTCGGCAAGGACGATATCCCCAACAGCCATTCCCGGTGCAACAGCACCTGCAGAACCCGTATTGATAATGGCTTCCACTTTGAAATCATTGGCCAAGACTGCTACACTCATAGCAGACATGACTTTTCCGATACCACTTTCAACCAAAACGACCCCATGGCGACCAATCGATCCTGTATAGTAGACTTTTCCAAGACGCAGAAGCTTTTCCCCATTTTCAAGGGCTTCAACCAAGATCTTCAACTCCTGGGGCATGGCTGCGATAATTCCAATTTTCATGTCGTTTCTCTCCTTGTGACGACCTTATAGACGCCAAATAGCAATAATCAAGGCAATGAGGAGCACAATGATCCAGAACAAAATCTTATTGAGTTTGGATTGGACTACACTTTGTTTGCGTTCTTCAATGCGACGACTCTTGGTCACTGTGGGCTCCACTTGGATCTGCACAGTATCCTGAGAATAACGCTCTTGTGGACGCTCCATACGACTCTCTCTCATAGGACGTTCATAGCCAAATCCTCTGTGGTCTGTCCGAATAATTTTCGTCTCTTCAGCATCGACCATATTAGGACCGGTGATGTCCTCACCTCGCCTTGCTCGTTCAATCATTTCATCGGTTAATAAAGGTTTTCCCATCGGATCCTCCTCTATTTATTGATTAAGTCCCAATATTGGATAGCCATAATGGTCTTGGCATCACAGATTTCACCAGAAAGGATCAAATCTTTCGCTTCCTTCAAGGTCACTTCTAATAACTCTAAGGTCTCATCCGCATCTTGTGGACGTGGATTTTCCACCTTTTTCAAGTTGGTCGCACCATAAAGTTTGATTCGCTCATTACAAAATCCAATGGCTGAATAAAAATCATACAACAACTCTAGATCCGCTGTGTAGCCAATTTCTTCTTCCAATTCACGCAGAGCAGCTGCTTTAGGATCTGCATTTTCTCCCTTTTCTAACTTCCCTGCTGGAATCTCCACCGAGGTCCTTTCAATCGCCTTGCGGTACTGCTTGACCAAGATCGTTTTCCCATCTTCTGTGATCGGCAAAACCGCTACTGCTCCGTTATGGAAGATTAAATCACGCTGCGCTTGGCCTTTTCCAGCGGGTAGTTCTACTTGATCAGTGACCACTTGGAAAATCGGTCCCTGATAAATCTCCTTGCGCTCAATGGTTTTTTCTTCAAATTGCATGAGAATCTCCTATTTATTTTTAGGATGGTGTGGCAAGCGAAGGGCATATTCTTCTTTATTCACTTGACGGCCACGGCCAATCGCAATCGCATCAGCTGGTACATCCTTGGTAATGGTTGATCCAGCACCGACTAAGGAATTGTCGCCTAATTCAACTGGCGCAATAATCGTCGAATTGGATCCGACAAAGACATTGTTTCCAATCGTCGTTTTAAACTTGTGTTGGCCATCATAATTCACTGTGATGGTTCCTGCACCAAAGTTGACGTTGCTGCCGACTTCACAGTTACCGATGTAGGTCAAATGACCAGCTTTGGTATTTTCGCCAATAGACGAACCTTTGACTTCGACAAAGTTTCCAATATGGACATCTTTGGCGAGGCTAGAACCTGGGCGAATATGAGCATATGGTCCTACCGTTACACCATCGGCTACCGTGCTCTCTTCAATCATAGAGTTAGTGATGACAGCACCTGCCCCAATTTCACTGTCCACAATATAGGTTCCATTAGTTAAAACTGTCTCAGCCCCAATTTTTGTGTGGCCTTTTAGGGTAACATTGGCTTCGATTTGCACTTCTGGTGCGATCTCAACATCGACATCGATATAGGCCGCATCTGGATCGACAAAGCTCACCCCATTAACCATGTGGGCTTGGTTAATGCGACGACGCATGATGCCTTCTGCTGTTGCAAGGGCCACGCGGTCATTAACCCCGAGACTTTCATCAAAATCTTTGAGCGTATAGGCCCCTACTTTTTCACCTGCCTCGCGGAAAATACCGATGACATCCGTGATATAGTATTCACCTTGGGCATTGTTAGTGTTGATATTTTTCAACGCTTCAAAGAGGCGCGCATTGTCAAAGACATAAGTCCCTGTATTGATTTCTTTAATTTGTTTTTCAAAATCTGTCGCATCTTTTTGCTCAACAATTCGAAGCACTTCTGCATTGTCATTACGGACAATCCGGCCATAACCAAATGGATTAGCTGCTTCGGCTGTCAAAATGGTTGCCACATTCTTGTGGTTGATATGGAAGTCAATCAAGTGTTTGAGGCTTTCACCCGTAATCAAAGGAGTATCCCCTGCAATGACAAGAGTATGGCCTTCAAGACCTTCCAAGACTGGCTCTGCCATCATAACCGCATGACCAGTTCCTAGTTGCTCGGTTTGCTTAACAAATTCTGTTTGTCCAGCTAGGACTTGCTCCACCAATTCCGCCTTGTGCCCCACAACCGTTACAGTCTTCTCAGGTGAGATAGCTCCAACACTACGGAAGACATGCTCCAACATAGAGATCCCTGCAACCTTGTGAAGAACCTTAGGCAAATCTGACTTCATACGGGTACCTTTCCCCGCTGCTAAAATAATGGCATAATTTGGCATAACATTTCTCTTTTCTGTACAATATCGCTTACATTATACCATTTTTTAGCCCTTTTGGAAAATAAGACCCAAACCAAAAAACTCTCCAAAAAGGAGAGTCAGATTAATATCAAATCTTCGTTGAGACTTTCCTTGGGTGAGTACGGACATCAGCGAACTTCTTCGAAGTTCCATGATTTAGTTTTGAACCTAAAGTTTCAAAACTCCCGAGCGCTTGAAACTTTAGGTTTCAAGCACTTTTCTCACAGCGGAAAGTCTCAAAAAATCTTTTAATAGTTCTAAGAACTGGGCAGTATTTTTAGCTTGACACAATCACTAGCTATTTTTTAATAGAAAACAGTTATTCTCTTTTCTGATTTTCTAAAAGAAAAAAGTGTTCTATAATGGATAAACCTTGCGAAATTCTTCTAAAACCACCTTGCTATCAGGTGTAAAAGTTAGTCCCGCTTCTCCTAAGCAGTCTTTGAAAAAGTCTTCATGAACCTGACGCCAATAAGCCAGAGATTTGTCTCCTTCACCTTCCTTGTAGGCATGGTCAGCTGACACTTGATGAAAAGGCTGAACGGAAACCTTTGTAATTTCGACAATGCAGACAGCCTGATCTCGACTGTCTAAAACAACATCAAAGGTTCCTTCTTGGGGAAGGGGTTCGTCCTCTACTGCGTAAAGATCGTAAGCTGAGGCAGTTGCTGTTTTTTCGCCTTTAAAGACCAGTTCCGCTAAAAGGTCTGGGTCCACTCCAAAAGCCCAGGCATCTATCTCATCTCCGATAGAGGGGTTGATTTGCTTGTAGGCATTCCACATTTCTTGAGGTGTCATTTGTTCTCCTTCTTTTCTTTCACCTTCCAATTTCTATAGCTTGTCAGTTCTAATTCTGGAAATCCTCCTAACTCTGCCTTTACCTTTAATACTAAAGGAGAACCATTGTCTTCAGTAATGTCTTCCACATTCAACCAAACTGCATTTGCTGAATCATTAGTCCCATCAAGAACCTCCTGAGGAAGGGATTGTTGAGGGCCTTCGAAATCGACTACGATATCATAAAAGGCCATGATATGATGCACAGCGAAGTCTTTCCCTTCTTCTTGAACCATCACGTCATACATCCTAGGATTAGCGTATCTGCTAATCGTATAGCCTGTCTCTTCCAGAACTTCTCTCTTGAGGGTTTCTGTCAGTCCCTCCCCTAGTTCCTGGCTACCACCCGGTAGATCAAAGCGATGCTGATAAGGTCCTCTAGTTTTTTCAATGCAGAGCAGTTTCCCTTCTTGAAGACAGACTCCGTAGACGCCAAAGTGATTTTTGATTTCCATCAAATCCTCCTACTTTCATTCAAAGCTCAGTCGATAGTGAAACCAGTATAGCTATTCTTTTTGCAACACCATCTCTTATTGACCCTAATCATTTCTTCTCTATTGATTTAATACCTTTTCAATATCAATTTTAGTAATTTTTCTAGATACCAATAATCCTGCAAAAACTGAAGTGAGTATCCCTATTAATACCGGGAACAACAATCTGCTAAGTTCAATATCTAGTGGTAATCCACTCAAAAAGATGATCAAATAAGAAATAGCAATTCCTATCACCAATCCCGCGCTTGTACCTCGTACTCCCATCATAAAGCTTTCAAATAAATATATTCTTTTTATCTGTCGATCAGATGCACCGATGATTTTAAAAGTTGCGATCTGTTTATGATTCTCCTGAATGGTAATGGCTAGAATATTGATGATATTAATAATCGCTACAATAGAGATAAGAACTATGATTAAGAGGATAAAAAGGTCGATGTAGGAAAACCATCTGGATAGCATATTGATAACATCCTGTTGTGTTGCTACAACAACATCTAATCCTGTTCCTGATAAAGATTGTTTTAAATTTTCATTTTTTAAAACAGTCTTTACTATCTTGTTTGCTACTTCATTTAAATCGGTTCCATTTTTTACAGTAGCATTCAGATAGTAATACTTATTTGATGAAACGCTACTACTTTTTACATTGATTGCCATCATTTGATTTATTTCTGTTGGCAAGGTAGAAAATAACTGCGCTACTTGCTTGTCTATAATGCCAGAAATTACAAACTTTACATTATGATTATCAATCTTAATAGTCACCGTATCTCCGACATTCATTGATGTAGCCTTGTGTACGGAATCTCCGATTAATATTTCATTGTTCTTCTCTGGAAATTTCCCTTCAGCAATTCTAATATTCAGGTTTTTTAAATACTTTTCTTCTAGACAATGGATAGTATTGGAAACCGATGTCTTACCATTTTGGAATTTGATATCATCCGTAAATAATAGTTTTACACCAGTAATATTTTTTACTTCATCTATTTTTTTAACTCGATTAATATCATCACTAGAAAATAAAGGTAAAGCTTTATAATTCAGAGAATTTTCTTTATTACCAAAGGCAACAGTAACAACATTTTTATTTGCTACAGTCATTTCTTTAATCATTTTATTATAGAAAGAATTAGAAATGAGCATCACTAAAACAATTAGTAAAACAGAGATCGCTATTGACAGTCGAACTAATCTATATCTTCGTTTGTTAACTTCTAAATCTCTTTTAGCAATGAATAATATGGAATGATTCATTTTATCATCTCCTTACGTACTCAATTTTGCCATCTACAACTGTGCAAATAGACTGCATACTATTGGCCACTTTATCACTATGAATTACTGTTATAATCGTGATACCTAACTCCTCATTGATCCGCTTCAACAATTCTATTATATTTTGTTCGTTATCAGCGTCTAAATTACCAGTAGGTTCATCCGCTATCAATATTTCTGGATTGTTAATAAGAGCTCTTGCCAAAGCAACTCTTTGTTTTTCACCTCCACTAATCTTATCAATACTCTTACTTAATATTTCCTTTGAAAGGCCTAGAGTGTTACAAATTTCGTTAATGTTATTCTCTCCATTTTCAAAAAAATATCTTGGAAGTAGAATATTCTCTTTCACCGTGAAACCTGAAATCAAATTAAAGTTTTGGAAGACACAGCCAATATTCCTACGCCTTACCTTACTCAAATTTTTCATATCTAAAATGGAACTACCACAGACTAAGATATCCCCCTCATTTAAACTGGTAATCCCTAATATTAATTTAACAAGAGTAGTTTTTCCTAATCCAGAACGGCCAACTATTGCAGTCGTGCTACCTTTTTTAAATTCAAAATTACAATTTTTGAAAATGTATCTGACATTCGATCCATCACTAAAACATTTAGTAACATTCACTAATTTAATCATGCTTTCACCTTCATTCCACAATAACTTAGCAAATTAATTGTACTATTCGTTTCTTTTAAAACAATCTCTTAAGGTTTCAGGTAGCCCATTCAGAAAGTTCTTCTGAACTTACCCTCAGTTATCTTCATAATTGTTATTATCCCTGTCTTTTTTTGGTGAAATAGGCTAGATCTCCATCGTGACCAATCATAAAGAAATCTGATTCATCCTGATCACTCTGGTAGGTTTAATTTCGTTCAGTAATATCTTCTTTAGCATAGAGGCAAATATCTGTCTCACCACTGTCGTAACTCAATTGTCCACCTAGGTTTGATCCTCTTTCAGTAAGGAAAAAACAATTACATTTCTTAGCAAGATTTTAACTCCTGCTTTTTCCTCCGCCTACTTCAAACTCCAGCCGCCATCAATCGTGAGGATCTGTCCTTGCATGGCAGACACCTTCCCACTGGCCAAAAAAAGGCTGACTTCTGCTACTTCTTCTGGCTCAATCCAGCGCTTGATCGGCGTCTCACTGGCTACCCAGTCAGCCAAGCCACCTGGTTCAAAATCCGCTGCGGTCATGCCTGTTTTGACGGCTCCGGGTGCGATGCCAAAGACCTGAACCCCAGCTTCTGCATAATCCAGGGCCAATTGCTTGGTAAATCCAGCTAAGGCATGCTTGGACGAGGTATAGGCGTGACCGCCTCCTCCTGCCAGGCTAGAAGCAATGGAGCACATATTGATGATGATACCTTGCTTCTTCTCCAACATTTGAGTCAGATAATGCCGTGTCAGCTCCACCGGGGTCACATAGTTGATCTCAAAGATCTCCTGAATCTCCTGAGCGCTTTGCTCAAGGAGCGGCTTGTAATCATCCAAAACTCCAGCTGTATTGCACAAGACATCTACCTCGGGACACCAGTCAAAAATCGGCGTCAAATCCAGGGTCAAGTCCCGCTGCATGAAGTGAAAATCACCAGCCAATTGGGGATCAGCTCCCTGGTCCACTCCATAGACCTGGTAGCCCTTTTCAAGAAAGAGGCGAGCTTGAGCCAGACCAATCCCTGAACTCACTCCCGTGATCAATACACGTCTAGTCATGCACTTCTACCCAATCTGTCGCTAAGACATCACAAGGTGTTGGACTCCACATGGAGAAACCTTCACCCTCACCAGAGACGTTGATGAGGAAATAAGGCGTCACTTCTAGAGCCACCCCATCTTGCTCAATGGTATCAAAAAGTTGGACGTAGTTTTCTGCTCCACCCCAACCGGTTCGCACATATTTTTTCTTAGCCTTTAATCCTGGTAAAATCTCTTCAAATGTCATTTTTTCTCCTTTGTTGTAATTTAATATTGATATGTTGAGCTTTATGAACTCGTAAAACTAATTCATTGTATGTTTGTTCACCTTTTTGTGAACCTAAAGAACATTTATGACTCTTTCATAATAAGAACTAAATGTTATACAATTGTAATTTCGTTATATTTTAAAGGCTATGGTTTTACATTTAATTTAAAATGTATCTAGCCATAAATCATCTAATTCCTAATAATTTTAAATCTGCACTTATTCAGTTATGTAACTGAATTTATATTTAAAGTTTAAATTTTTTTCTAGCTTATATCATTTAATTTTGTTCTTTTCTATTTTGGGCAGTTATACTAGTTTTCACCTTTTTTACAGTTACCTAATCTATTTCTAAACACTTACTAGCACAATATACTGTCCTGGCATCTTTTTTACTTCTGAAATTTTTATGATATTCCTTTCAAAAAACATCATTAGGTAAACTATTATTAAAATGTTTTAAATTGTGGTTCAAATCATGTTTGAACTTGTGAAATTCCTTATTAGCATTTATTTTGAGGAAATTGGAGTAGAGTTATTATTGTAACTAATGCCCCAGTATGGAATATACTGCATATTCTTTTTTCCAGCGTTTTCGTCATAAATTTTTATTTTGTCATTTTCTAACGCAAGAGCAATGAGTTTAGAAGCGATAGATGATTGTTTATTTGTCAATCCGAATCTTTCTCTTAGTGTACTATTTGTCATAAAATTATCTTCTATATAGAGTAACGCAGAATGATAATAAATAGCATTTATTTTTTCTCTATTCCCCATTTCTTGGATTGTTCGTCGTTGATGTAAGGTAACAACAGTATAATTATCCTTAGCAGCTATATCCGGAGCAGGTAAGTGATTTAATTCCAACGTTAGGATAATCTTATCTATACCGCTACCACGAGACTCTACTAAATGCATCTTTCGAAATAGTTCAGCTAAAGCTTCATTTCGAGAGTAAGGAGGCATATCAAGCAATCTTTCAGGACGATTAAGAGGAGATCCAGGATTTGTGAATACTACTCTATTATCAAATATTTCAATTGTTGGTGAGCTACCTTTTACAGAAAAATCCTGATGTACTATTTGGTTTGCAACTATTTCACGTATAACCAGAGGAGGATAATCTGTATCAGAAGTGATTTGTCCATTATCTTTTAACGTTTCAGGGTTACGAGGTAAATGACCATTGATAAATTTTAGCAAACCTTCAAAACCAACGGCAGCCCCTTTACTAGCTGTATTATCAGCTACTGCACTTAGTTTATTATTACCTGCATATCTAATTACTCGTAAAGCATGAGCTGATAAATTTTCAAAATTTTTAAGATTTTTTGCGAATGTAAATGCTCCCATATTGGTTAGATTGAAAGTTTTTCCAGAAGGTTCTATCACACCATCTTCTATCATATGAAAAATAATCTCTTCATCGTTTGAATCTTCAAAGTATCCCATCATCTTCAAATAAGAATTAACATCAATCAATTCTTTAATTTCTTCAAATGTACATGCGGTTTTTGCATACTCTCTTTCAAATGATCGCGATTCAAAGGATTTCCACAGTTCTCTTTCCTTTTCAGGATAATCCTTTAAGTTTTTTAATGAAGATCCACTTCGAATGTATCGACTACCGCTAAAAGCAACAGGCCTACCAGCATTCATGTGGATGACTAAAACGACAACATGTTTTTGTTCGATATCATATTCTTCAAACCGAATTGTGATACGAGGATCAAGCATCCTTTCTAACCAAGTAATAAACGGCTCACCTTGTGCATGTTTTTCAGTTTTTGGATAGAATTTTGTACCGACAATTTCTTTTGAAACATCATTAACCCCCCAAATTAAGTATGAGAATTGCTGGCCTAACATTGCTGCTGAGTTAGCTAAAGCTGATATATATTTGCCTATACGATCATGATCTTTATTATTAACTTTGTATTCAATAATTTCATCTTCATTTTTATTCAATAATTCTAATAACTTTTTTAAATCTTTATCTTCCATAATTTTTATTTTCCAAGTAAATTCTAAATAGGTTAAAAACGTCGTAAAATCAGCGTTTTTTTATTTTCCAAGTAAATTCCACGTACTCCAATGTCAAGAATTAATTAGTTCAAAGTCTATATAAAAATTGTTTCAAAAAACTATATCTCATATTGTGAAAACCTAGATAAAATTTACGGTTTTCTTCGAAAAATAACACATACTAACAAAAACTAACATTTTCATTTTTCTTCTATCAAAACTAGAAGAACCAAGATATGTATTTATTTTTTAGCAAATTAATAAGATGACTTATTTCATTTTTAATAGACAGATCAACCAACATTTTTGAGGTAGGTTTGTTTAATTTGATTTTTTACTTCGTAACTTTCATTATTCCCGATAACTTTTCTTTTGCGAGTACCGTTCCATCTTCTGTCTTAATGTGTAGACGAATACTTACATCTTGTGCAGAATAGCCATTTTCAACAAGCCAAACAGGAAAAGTTTCATTCTTGACCTGCAACACTTTATCAGCAAATTCTTGAATATTATCTTTTGAATTATATTTAAAGTCTTGTGGAACAGTCAGATATAGTATAAGACCTCTCCCTGTAGCACTATAAACTTGCCCAGTTTCTTTTACCAACTCATTCAATTTATTCTGAAATTGACTAGCATATTTTTGAAACTCTTCATCATTAAATTGATTTAACGTCGAAGCTGATTCGCTTGATGAACTCACTTCTAAAGTCGAGGAAGATGCCTGAGTTGTTGTAGAAAAATTCGAAGACGAACTGCTTGAACTAACAACTGATCTGACCGAAGCTTGTTGAGTTTTTTCTTCTCGAAAGAATAAACCAAATATAACAAAACTAATTAAAGCGATCAATGCTGAAATATTTCGATATTTTATATTAGGTTGTTTTTTTATAAAATACCACACACCAACTAAACCACAAAATGTGATAAAAGAAATAATGAATCTCATAATAACCTCCTATTCATTTTTCAATCTCTTCTTTTTCTTTTTTATATTTTACAAATTGGGTTTCTATAACTACTCCAACTTTTCGAAAATATAATTAGACTATATAGACGTGAGTTACTAATCAACTTCAATGAAAATGGATCTTATTGTTCCCCTCTGCAAATGATTCTAGAGTGAACCAATAAGAAATGTAGGTGAACAATTTTAATAAACTAGAACTCAATCTAGTATTCATTAAAGAAATTTATGATTACTCTTATTTAAAATCTCTTCAAATGTCATGTTTTTCTCCTTTGTTATCTAGTTAACTTTCTCCCTTCATTATATCAAAAAAAGAGCTTTCTCTATGTAAAAAGCCAGAGTTCTTTTACTCTAGCTTTCATCTTTTATTGATTTTCTTCTGAATGGCGATAGCCATAACCGAAATAAATTCCAACCCCGATCAAGAGAGCAACTCCGAAGGCCAGCCAGGTCGATAGGGAATACTGGGTCATAAAGGACAGACAGACCACAATCGATAGGATTGGCAAGACTGGAACCAAGGGTGTTTTAAATTCCCCAGGTCCAGGAGCCCCGTGTTCCTTGCGCAATTTCAAGAGGGCAAGGGCCAACATAACCAGGTAAGCCAAGGTACAGATGTTTAAGAAGGAAGCGATACTGGCTAGTGGAAAGACTCCACCAGCAATAGCAGCCATCGAGCCAGCTACTAGTGTTGCATTTTTGGGAATTCTAGTTTTTGGATCGAGCTGTTTCATAGCTTTTGGCAGGAGCCCATCCCGCGCCAAACTGTAAATCATCCGTGAAAGTGCAAAGGTCATGGAAATGCAGACGGTAATCAAGGTCAAAATAGCCACTAAGGATACATAATTTCCAGCCCAGCCGGATCCGACCTGACGAAGGGCAAAGGCAACCGCGTCTTCTACATTTAAGTTCTTAAAAGGAACCATACCGGTCAAAACCAGGGTGACCAAGATATAAAGAACGGTTGTGATCAAGAGACTGAGGACAATGCCGCGAGGGACGTTCTTTTGTGGTTCCTTGATTTCGTCGACCGCCATTGAAATGGACTCAAAACCAAGAAAGGCAAAGAACATGAGCGAAGCACCAGCCATAATCCCTGTCTGACCACCATAGATTTCGCCAAATCCATACGGAGCAAAGTTTGCCCAGTTGCCAGGATTTAGGTGAAAAATCCCGACAAGAATAAACAAGGCAAGAGCGGAAAACTTGAGTAAGACCAGCAGAGAATTAAAGCGTAAGACCGCTTTTGCATTCATAAGGACTAAGGCTGTGACGAGGACCATGACCAAAATAGGCAAGAGATCCACATAAGTTCCCTTAGCTGGATCAAAAGTCCCGT
This sequence comes from Streptococcus sp. HMSC057G03, assembly GCF_001808745.1. Lineage (NCBI taxonomy): Bacteria > Bacillati > Bacillota > Bacilli > Lactobacillales > Streptococcaceae > Streptococcus > Streptococcus sp. HMSC057G03. Next base: position 129,470 of record NZ_KV794434.1, on the reverse strand, counting down.
TTAAAGCCGTCGGCAGACTCCAGCCAAGATTGGCCAACAAGCCCTTGAAATACGCGGCCCAACCTGAAGCCACCCCTGATACAGCTGTCATAAATTCCATCACAGTCAACCAACCGGCAATCCAGGCTGGAAACTCTCCAAAGATGGCATAGAGGTAACTATAGGCTCCACCAGTTGAAGGGATGCGAGATGCAAATTCAGCAAAGAAAAGGGCAGATAAGCCAACGCAAAAAGCCGCAATCACAATCGAAATGATCAAGGCTGGACCAGCTAAATTCGCGGTTGCAGTCCCTGTAATCGTGAAGATCCCTGTCCCCACCATGGCACCAATTCCTAAAATAATCAAATCCCATAAACGTAAATGGCGATTTAGACCCGGGTGTACTTGCCCAAGTCCCTTTTTTCGAAATAGATTCATGTATATTCTCCCATCTAATGAGTTTATTCTATCATACTTGAACAAGAAAGAGAGTGGGACAGAAATCGGTAATTC
>NZ_KV794434.1:109005-128877 GCF_001808745.1 Streptococcus sp. HMSC057G03 | reverse complement strand
AATCCAAAAACAATTGAGAGGCTAGGACTTTTATCCCAGCCCCTGTTCTTACTATTTATCACTTTCCGTCCTATTCTTTTTCAAAGCACGAATCGTAAACCAATAATAAATAACCAACCCAAAGACGATGATCACTGTGGGCAGAAGAACCGTCATACCAAGATTCTGAACTCCTTGTGCCAAGGTCCAGCGATGTAAGAATCCAACCACTAAAAAGGCGACGATAGGAAAGATGAAAGCTCGTCCAAACTCTTCTTTCCATTGCCAAAGAATGAGAGCTCCGCTAGACCCTGTCATGAGAAGAGCATCCCAAGGACTAGGGACTACAAACCATGCAAGAGCTGGCAAGAAACGGACCCCCACTATTTCACCAACAAAATAGAATCCTAGAACTAGAACAAATGCTACATAAATTGCTTTTTTCGCTTTTTCTTCCGCAAAAATGAGGCGACGAAGGAGATAGAAGATTATCCCAACAGCTAGGAGTCCCAAAATGATGTCGGTTAAATAGACTAGTGGCTTGAGCACAAGGACCGCTTGAGAAGCAAAATCACTTAGGAGGCGATAAAAAATCACAATACCTGAAAAGATAGCCCCATATTTCAAAACAGACCGTGTCGATTCTTTGGGCATATTTTCGATGATTTGGTCTGCCATTCCCTTTGGATCAAGGCCAAAATAATCCTTTGCCGTGAGGCCATCCGCTCCTGCTTGCGAAAAGTCAAGTGCTAGATTATAGACCTGCTCTCTTAAGGCTTTCTCCTCATATAAGAAATCTGCAAGATTGAAATAATCCCAGAGATCTTGGAAATAAACTTGATCCTCTTGGCTAAAAGTTTTCATCAAGGCCTGCGTTTCTTCAAAATACATTGCTGATTTCATGCTTCTTCCTTCTTTCTTTGGAGACAAAATACAACAAGGGTCAGGACTAGTCCCATGAGAGGAAGTAACCAGCCTATTAAATGAGCAGTTTCCTGATTCACAAGACGAATCCAGCATCCTGTAACTAGGAAAGTCAGGCCCATGACTAGTAGACTCGACATCAGACGATTCCTGCTTCTATAGGCCATAACTGCAAACCCAAGTTGGACTAAGACAGCGAGAACAATCGCCCAACCATCTGATAAGAAGAGACTCCCAATGTGGCCAAAATAGATCGAAAATAGTCGTACGATGTTCAGAAATACCATCAGGCTGATCACACTGATAAAAATAGCCCAAGACCACTTCATTTCTCCATAGCTCTGTTTGGACCAAAGCCACGTGATGAACTGGCTGAACACCAAAAAATTGAGGAGAATGACAACATAGGTCAAGGGTTCGATTTTCAGTGGTGTCATCCAGGTAAAATCCATTAAATAACGCATGCCAACCAAGATCACTCCAAGTATAAAAACTAGTCCCACATAAGATCCTAAAGAGCGTTTAGGCAAGTCTGAAAGAACTTGATCCACCATCGACCGTGGATCCTTTCCAAAATACTCCACCGCCCGTATGCCTTCTTTCTCAGCAACTTTCAGATCGCAAACCATATTGTAGAGTTGTTCACCGAGCGCTTCATCATCATAAAAATAGGACTTGGCCCCAATATAAGCCACCATTTTTTTCACATAGGCTTGATCCTCTTTGTTTAGATGAATCAATTCATCTGACATTTTTTCTGTATAACTTTCTACCATTCTTCTCCCTCCTTCTTGATACGTTCTACTTTTGTGACCAGCTCCTGCCACTGGTCCCAAAATTCCTCTAAGCGCTCTCTTCCAGCATCACTGAGTGAAAAATACTTGCGATCGGGACCATCTGGAGACGGCCTCATTTCCCCATGAATAACCCCTTGTTTTTCTAATTTTTGAAGCAGGGGATAAATGGTCCCAGCGACAATCTTATCAAATCCCATCTCTTTGAGACTTTGGATCAATTCATAGCCATAGATGGCCTTTTTAGAAATAATCTCCAGCACACAGCCCTCCAAGACTCCCTTTAGTAATTGGGACTCTTTCATCCTTCTCACCTCTTTCTTCACATTTTTCACTAGTTTGTTTTACATACTAGTCTTTTCACTATCAGTATACTCTTTCTCAACTAGTATGTAAAGCATAATAGTAATTTTTTTTAAAAAAAATTTTTATTCCATAAAAATCCCATAAAATCAAGGGTTTCACTGTATACTGGTGTGTAAATATACAAAAAAAGTTCAAAAAACACTTTATTTTGTAGATTGATTGGAGTATAATAATTAAAATTATTCAAAAGGAGACACGAATATGAAAAAATCGAAGCTTGCTCTTTTAGCAGGTGTCGCCGCAGCTTCAACGCTTTTCCTTGCTGCATGTGGCTCATCTTCTAATGCGTCAAAAGGGACTACCTACAACTACGTGTATGGTACAGACCCTGATTCCTTGAACTATTTGACTTCAAATCGTTCAACTACAAGCGACATTACAACCAACTTGGTCGATGGTTTGTTTGAAAACGATCAATACGGTAACTTAGTGCCTGCTCTTGCTGAGGACTGGTCCGTTTCAAAAGATGGTCTGACTTATACTTACAAGCTTCGAAAAGACGCGAAGTGGTATGATTCAGAAGGAAATGAATACGCTGACGTCACTGCACAAGATTTCGTGACATCTCTAAAATACGTAGCAGATAAAAAATCGGATGCTCTTTACTTGGTTCAAAACTCAGTCAAAGGCTTGGATGACTATGTAAACGGGAAAACCAAAGACTTCTCAACCGTTGGGGTAAAAGCTGTTGATGATCACACTCTTCAATACACTTTGAACCAACCAGAATCTTTCTGGAATTCTAAATTGACGACTGCTACCATGATGCCAGTTAATGAAAAATTCTTGGAATCAGCTGGGAAAGACTTTGGTAGCGTGAAACCAAATGGTATCCTCTACAATGGTGCCTACATTTTGAAATCCTTCACTTCAAAATCACAAATCGAGTTGGATAAAAACCCTGATTACTACGACAAGAAAAATGTTCACATCGATACGGTTAAATTGACTTACTTCGATGGATCTGACCAAGACTATCTTGCTCGTAACTTCTCAGATGGGAACCTATCTACTGCTCGTCTCTTCCCAACAAGCTCAACTTACAGTACGATTGAGAAGAAATTCAAGGATAACATAGTTTATTCCCCACAAGATTCTACTGTTTACTACGCTTACTTCAACGTCAACCGTCAAAATTACGGCCATACGAAGAAGACATCTGATGAGCAAAAGAACAACACGAAGACAGCCCTTCAAAACAAAAACTTCCGTCAAGCTTTGAACTTCGCTTTGGATAGAACTTCCTACAGCGCTCAAGTTAACGGGAAAGACGGAGCATCAAAAACTCTACGTACCCTTCTAGTTCCACCGACATTTGTGCAAGCAGACGGGAAAGACTTCGGTACTCTCGTTGAAGAAAAACTTGCCGCAACAGGAGATGAGTGGAAAGGTGTGAGCTTCGCAGATGCTCAAGATAGCTTACATAATGCGGACAAAGCCAAAGCGGAACTTGAAAAAGCGAAGGCTGAATTGCAATCACAAGGTGTTCAATTCCCAATCCATATCGACTATGTTGTGGACCAATCTTCTAATGCTCTTGTCCAACAAGCAGACTCTATGAAGAGTTCTATTGAAACAGCTCTTGGTACAGACAATGTCGTGATCGATGTACAAAAATTGTCTACAGACGATGCAGATAACGCTACTTACTTTGCCCAATCACCAGATCAAAAAGACTTTGATATGGATATCACTGGTTGGGGACCTGACTTCCAAGATCCATCTACTTACTTGGATATCTTGAACCCAACAGATGGTTCAACCTTGACTGGTATGGGACTTGATCCTAAGAAAGACCAAGCGCTCATCGAGAAAATTGGTTTGAATCAATACAAAGAATTGCTAGATGCTGCCAATGCTGAAAAATTGGATACCAATGCGCGTTATGAAAAATATGCTGATGCCCAAGCTTGGTTGACAGAAAACGCAATTGTTCTTCCAATCTACTCTAAGGGTGGCGTTCCATCTATCACGAAGGTAACACCATTCTCTGCACCAAATTCTGCTATTGGTATTAAAGGTGAATCAACCTTCTTCAAATACCAAAAACTTCAAGATAAGACAGTCACAACTGCTGACTACGAAAAAGCTTATAAGAATTGGTTGAAAGAAAAAGAAGAATCAAACAAAAAAGCGCAAGAAGAACTTGCAAAACACGTGAAATAATCACGAAAGAAAACACCGGGGATATAATCCTCGGTGTTTTTTGTGCTAACAAAATGTTGTATTTTTCATCTTATTTCTAATCTTTTATAGACTCGAACGCTATCGCACGACAATCTTCCGATAACTTCTAGAAGTCAGAAGAAAGACGAGAATATAGGAGATGAAAAAGACAGCGCAGATAGAAAGAGTCGTTTGAAGGACCAAGCCCGCATTGGTTGCTCCTAAGAGGGCAACGATCTTTGCAATCATCTTGTAGGCCACTCCTAGGTAGAGGAAGGAGAAGAATAAAGGAAGGAAAAAGACAGTGAGAATCTGTTTGCGAATGGTGGTGGCCGTTTGCTTTTGGTCCAACCCTACTTGTTGCAAGATCACAAAATTATCCCGGTCCTCATAGCCCTCTGAAATCTGCTTGTAGTAAATGACGAGTACCGTAGACAATAGAAAGATCACCGATAGGAAAATCCCAATAAAGAGGATTGTCCCTGCTGATTCACGCCACTCCTTCTCCATGCTGTATCGATCAACCCCACCAAACAAAGTCGCACCATATTGACTCATTTTGTCTGTCGAATTAAGCTCTTTGGCCATTCCAGCTATAAAATCTTGGTTTTCTTTATTTTTAGCACTAATAGAGAATTCCAAATTTTTATCAATTTTTAGTCCCAGTTGGTTCAAGTCAGGGAGGACAAGATACAAGCCCATTTGGTGTTGAAACAGGTCGGCTTGAGGGAGTTTTCCTTGGATAAAATTGGAGTCTAGTTTTTCTTTAATCGTAAAGGTCTTCCCATTGATTTCTAATTGCGCGTCTAATCTTCCAGGATATTGATACCCATAGGCTAGGATTTCATTTTCCCCAAGCTCAACTTTTTGACCGGTCAGTTGCTCATAAGTCGCCTGATCAAAAAAGTAGACTACTCCTTCTGTCTTCAATTCCTGACCAGTTTCTTGATCGGACTGGTCATACACCTCTAAGATCCTTCCATCAATCTTTCGAATTTCAGCCGACCAGTATGTTGTCTGTGCCACCTGATAATCTGACAGATGTGTCGCATCGGCTGTTTTCTGAATAATAGCTTGAACCTCCTCAATAACCGGTTCTGTTTCAGCATCTGAAGGCATATGTCCCACACTAAAATTGTAGTCCGAAGGGTACATAGTATCTAGGTAATTCTGCCCTCCAATAAAGAGATTGAGCGACCCGGTTAAGGTGACCAAGACCATGGTGGAAAGAATACTAATGGTCGCAAGACCCGCTGCATTTTTTCGCATCCGAGCTATTAAGTTGGAAACAGAGATAAAATTCTCCGGCTTGTAATAGTAGGGTTTCCGACCTTTAAGAATTCTTAAGAAGGTAATCGATCCTGCGTTGAATAAGAGATAAGTCGCCAGAATGACCAAGATGACAGCAATAAAGAATCTTTGGACGGCCGCAACTGGACGCTCAACAGTGAGCGCCAAATAGAAAGCAATTCCTAAGAGACCTAGACCTAACAGAGTTTGGACCAGCAAGAATCTTCCCTTCTTCTCTCCTGCTTTCTTTTGTTGCATGAGGTGGAGGGAACTGTAGCGCAAAAGGCGTAAAGAATTCAACAAGAGAATGAGGCCAAAAGCTAAGGCTAACCCAAGTAAAGTGTTAAGAACAGCCCCTATCTGGAAGGTTGATTGAATGACGACTGGTAGACCCATACATTTTAGGAGTAAGGCAAAAATCAAGGGATCAAATAAGAGTCCCAAACCCAGTCCCGCGCCAACTGTGAGGATATAGAAGATAAGCAATTCCCATAAGGTCATGACGAGGAGGTGCTTCTTCTCCATCCCCAGAACACTGTAGAGTCCCAGTTCTTTGGAACGATTTTTCATGACATAGCCATTGGCATAAGCCACTAAAATGATGACGACCAGCTGGACGACGAAACAACCAAAACCAAGGACATATCTCGCCGTTCGTCCTCCGTAAGAAGCCTCTAAGTGAGGGGTCGTTGCCAGGGCGATAAAGCTATAGAGGATCATGGTCGTTAAAATAACGGCTATAGCGAAAGGGTAATAGAGCTTACGATTTTGTTTGAGGTTGGAAAGAGCTAATTTACTCGTTAATTTAAACATCATGATCCTCCTTTCCCGCCATGACCGTCAAGGTATCTGAAATTTCTTGGAACATCTGACGCTCTGTCTTTTCTCCGCGGAAGATCTGGTTATAGAGAATCCCATCCTTGATAAAGAGCACGCGCTTGGCCCGAGCTGCCGCTGCGGTTGAGTGGGTTACCATGAGAATGGTTTGGCCCATGTTATTGATATCTTCAAAGACGTCCAGCAAAGCAGCTGAAGACTTAGAATCCAGCGCCCCTGTTGGCTCATCAGCAAGGAGGATTTCTGGTGAGGTGATGATGGCCCGCGCTACGGCCACCCGTTGCTTTTGACCACCAGAGATTTCGTAAGGGTATTTTTCTAAGAGCTGGTGAATGCCCAACTCCCGGCTGACAGTGTCGACCTTGCTCATCATTTCCTTGACTGGTCTGCGAGAGAGGACCAATGGCAAGAGGATATTGTCCTTGACAGACAAGGTGTCGAGCAGGTTGAAATCTTGAAAGACGAAGCCTAGTTTTTCCCGACGGAAGCTGGACGCATCCTTGTTCTTGATGGTGGAGGTATCTATGCTATTTAGGTAGACCCGTCCTTCCGTCGGCTGGTCCAGCATGGCCAAGATGTTGAGGAGGGTCGATTTCCCGGATCCTGATTCCCCCATGATAGCGACGTATTCGCCCTTCTCAACGGTAAAATGGATATCCTTTAAGGCTTCAACCTGCGTTCCTTGAAAGCGGGTTTTGTAGATTTTTTTGATATGTTGAACGTCTAGTAGGGTCATGGTCCGTTCCTTTCTAGCTCGAAAAAGCTTCAATTGTTTTTTACAAATCAATTGTACTAAAATAAGAACGCTTTCACCATAACATAACCTTACATTTTACCCTTTATTTCTTACATTTTTGTAAGAAAGCAAAAAAACAGGCTAGGACTTGAGGTCCTAACCTATTTATTTTTTGATTATTCAGCTGATGAAGAGGTAGCTTTCCCAAGAGATTCGTAGACACCTTTAAGAATGTTTGTCATTGAGTCACGAGCTGTTCTAATTTGTTGCAAGAAAGGTGTACGCCCTTGCTCAGGAACAAGCGTGTCATCTGAACCTGCACTTGATAGCATGGTATTGAATTGAGCTTTTGAGTCATCCAAAGCCTTAATCGCTGGTTCTACTTGTTGAGTGTATGCAGATCTTTGTGCTTCTGGAATTTGTTGGCCGATATCTTGTGCGTATTTTTTATAGCTATCTACTAATTTACCATAAAGATTTTTAAAATCACCAATTGTTTTGGCATTGTCAATTTCTTCATCTGTCAACAAGACAACTTCTGGAACATTAACAGAAGATTTTGATGTTTTTGAGGAACTGCTTGATTTGCTTTCTGAAGTAGATGATTTTTCTACTTTGCTAGAAGATGCTTTTGCTTCTTTGTTAGAAGATTCTGAAGCAGTTTTACCTGAACATGCTGCCAATGTTGCAACTGACAAGAGAGCCACACCGGCTGTAAGAAGTTTTTTCATTGTTATTCTCCTATAAATAAAGTTTGAATATATTTTAAATGATTTCCCTTTACTTGTCAAATGTTTTCTGTTTTTAAATACTTTTACAACGGCATTTATTACTACCTTTTAACATATTTTCTTTCCTAAATATCTTTTTATAATTTGGTTTTTTATTCATTTTATGAATAAATGAAAACCAGAAAACAATCATTTTCTGGTCTATTCTTCCTTCTTACTGATGAAGGATTTGAGTAAATGCTTCTTGAAGTTCCTTGTTGTCCGTTGGTTTTAGATACATCTTTCCACCATTGGTCGTTGGAGAATGAAAGACAATGGCTTCTCCCGTATCTGTAATGGCAAAGAAATAACTATGCACATCTGGATATTTGTCCCAATTGCTATAGCGTTCTACAATGCGGTACTTGGCATTTCCTTGACCGGTATCTGTATAAATGGCATCCATCTTGCTATTTTCCCCTAGAGTATAGAGGTTGTCTGGTCCTACATCACCACCAGCGATGCCTTTTTGATAGTTGGGTTGGCCCATCTTTTCGCCCCAGGTCTTCATAAATTCTGCTAATTTTGCTGATTTTTCAGCGTTCCAAGGCGTTTTTTCCTGGTTTTGGCTATTTCCCGCTGATGGTGCGCTGTCAAAAGTTTGCCAATCGAAACTCTTGAGATCCAGTTTATCCTCATCCGATTTTCCAAAGAGGGCATTCAGATCTGACCCCGGTACTTGGACTTCTTCTTCCTGGACTTTGGTCGCGGCTTGAGGCGTCTTTTCTATCCGTGAGAGCACAGCTACCCCACGGCCAGTTCCTGACATCCAGCTGACTTCTAAGACTTCTCCTCCCTTATAGAGGGTCGTCGCATTGCGCGCTCCACCGTGTCCAGCGACGAAACCTTCAGCTAGTAGAGTCGGTTTTTGGTCCTTGAGGTAATAAACTCCTGTCACAAAGTAACTGCCATCGGTCTGCTGATTGGCGATGATCATCTCATCTACCCCATCGTTATTTAAGTCCTTAAAGGCATAGCGAACGGCATCTGGCTGATTGATGATAGTCTCAATCACCCAACTATTGATCATCCGATCTTCTTTGGCTAATGCATCATTCAATTTGGAAATAGCATCTAACTCTTTTGAAGTGGCAAAAATCTTTTGGTAGTCTGAAAAAACAGACTGGTATAATTGTTTGTTATCTGTTTTTTTCGCTTGTTTCTTTGCTGAAGTCTGGCTTGTTGCAGCCTCTTTTTTGGGACTGGACTGACGTTGGTATCTTTGGTAACATCCTGTTAACATGACCATACTCGAAGCCACTATTCCTAACTGCACCCATTTTTTTCTTTTCATCTTATTTCCTATAATCTCCCTTATTTTCATACTAAACTTTATTATACTAAAAAAAAGGTGAGGAAGGAATCCCTTCTTCACACTTAGTTTATTTTATTCGGTTTGGCTCGACGATCCGTTTGACTTTCAATATGCTCTTTCACCAAGGCAACTACCTCATCATTGGTTGGAAGGTCCGAGTGCTGTGCATCTTCCCCCGTCACCGTAATCTCCGTATAGCTAGCTGCTTGGTTTTGGTAGATATACTTCCCAGCAGAAACACTGGCATCTGGGACCAACTCATCTGAATCATAGGTAATGGTCCCTGCTACTGAATACATATGAAGGGTTGTCGGGATAGCTTTTCTGGCCTTGATAAAATCGGCCAACATCTCAGATTTATTTTTGATATTGGTCTCCGTGAAATTGTAGGGAGTTCCGATGGTCATAAGGGTCTTGAAATCCACATCATAATCCCCTAGATAATTTTCAATAAAGGCTGTATAAATCAAGCCACCGTTGGAATGACCCAAGCCCTTAAAATTATTAAAATTATATTTTTCTTGAAGGGCTTCGAAGGCTTGATTAAATAGTTTGGCTTGCTTTTTAATGTTGCTATAGCCATCTTTGTTATTTTCAAAACCAACCACAATTACCGGCTCATTGTCCTTGGCATCAATACTTCCACTATAGGTGATATGCCCATCATTCCAAACTTTGACCTTGAGCAGGCTGTGTTTGGTCCCGCGTCGATCTTGGTTGAGTTTGGTTACCAAACCATCAAATCGATTCTCTGTCGCTGAACTTCCCGGAATCATAATGATAGGAGATAATTTTGAATTGTAGAATTTCTCGATTTTGGATACATTCGTCCGAGTCCAGCTATAAGAAGGAATGGCTAAAGCTATCAAGAAAAGACTGACCAAAGTAAGGACGATCGCTGTTTTTTTAGATGGCTTCATCGCTTTCTCCTTTCACTTTTAAGTCTTTTCGAATACGATTTCCCATACGGACAAATGGTAGGTAAAGGAGCACATCGACGGCAAAACAAAGTATACTGACAGCTAAGGCTCTCAGACTCCCTCCCGTTCCAATAAAAGCATAAAGAAGGCTAGGAGTCCCATCTGGCACCGGATAGACGGCTGCTGGCATCAGCTTGAAGCACAAAGCTAGAGCTGCTATCGCCATATTCACCAAAGGGATCAATAAGAAGGGAATCACATATAGGAGGTTGAGAAGGACCGGTATTCCTACCATGAAAGAAGCCCCATTGTTAAAGAGACTTGGAAACAGACTGAGGAGGCTGACTTTCTTGTCCTTTTGACTTCGTGAAACCAACAGGATCGCCACCAAAAGCGCTAGGACGGCTCCAATTCCAGCTACCAGACCAAAACTGCGGTACAAATTGGTCAAGGTATAGAGATGAGGAATGCCTGTCGTTGTATGATGCGTCACAGCGTAGGTAAGATTTTCCAAAGCAAAGTTATCATCCGCAATTGAGTTCAAGGCAAAGGATTGACTATTACCAAACCAAGCAGATAGCCCACTAAATAGTCCCATGACAAAGGTGGACAGCAGATGATGACTGCTTATAGTCAGAAAACTAAAGAATTGACCGATCATTTGAAAAATACGGTACTGATTGCCAAGAAGGAGGAGAATATTCAGGCTAACCCCTAGAACCAAGGACAAGAAAATGGGACGCACAGTCTTGGGCTGATAGATAAAGTCTTTGTCCACAATCTGGTCGTCACTAGCCTTGGATAGTCGAAAGATCTGTCCGATTAGATAGCCTAAAACAATGGCTAAGAGGATATTGGTCGTCGCAGGTAAGTTAATTCGCGTCAGTTGCCCATCATTGAGTGGTCCCACCAACAATTCCTGAGACCCTACAATCAAGCTGACCAAAAGAGCAGTCACGCCGGCTGTCCCCGTACTTCTACCATAGTGCCCAGCTGTATATTTCCCAGCGAAGTAGGTTGCTAAAGGCCCTGCTAGACCTCCTAGAAAGTTGGAAAAATTAATAAGAACCTGGCTGATAGCTTGATCCCATGGCAACCAACTATCCATCGAAAAGAGCTGATGGATATAGCCTCGATCGGAAAAGACCGATAAGGCAATCACTCGAACGATTCCTGAAAATAAGAAAAAAGGAAATAAGGAAACCAGAGTTTTCTGGGATATTTGAATCAAACTTTTTTCTCGTAACCAGAAAAACTTCTGGACTAAATACTTGGTCATGGCGCCCCCTATTGGTGTGTTCACGTTGCTTGCTTTCTTCTTATTATATCATAGTGGTGATCCTTACCTTTCGTTTGGAGAGACGTCATCAGTTGAGAATGCTGTTAATATTTTCAAAACTGTTCAAAAACTCTTTGACAGGGGTCTTCATTTCCTCTATACTATTTGTTAGCTAATAAAACGATGGATCAGGTTGCCGTAGGTCCCACTATGCTACCTGACGGAAAATCAGATCGTTACCATATTTTTTATACCATAGTCCATGTCTATAGGAAGATTTAGGAGGAATCAGACGTCTATGTCACAAGAAAAAATTTCAGCCAAGGTCTTGTTCGCGATCTTTGCGACAGGGATCCTGTCCTTTTGCGGGGTGGCTGGAGAGACTGCCATGAACATCACCTTTCCAATATTGATGAAGGAATTTGAGATCAACACCGCAACAGTCCAGTGGGTTACCACCATCTATCTCCTAGTGGTTGCCTGTGTGGTCCCCTTATCTGCTTATCTCAAGCGTTCCTTTAAAATGAAGTCCATCTTTTTAGTTGGAAATCTCCTATCTGTTTTAGGTGTTCTTATCGACTTCCTAGCTCCAAATTTTGGCTTTGTGGTCCTGGGGCGATTGGTCCAAGGAATGGGGGTTGGTTTTGCCCTCCCTCTGATGTTTAATATCATTTTAGAACAAGTCCCAAAACGTAAGATCGGTCTCATGATGGGAGTGGGGACCTTGATTACAGCCATTGCACCCGCTATTGGGCCTACTGTCGGTGGACTCTTAACAGCTAGCTTCGGCTGGCGGTCCATCTTTTTAGTTCAATTCCCGATCCTTCTGGCCTCACTAGTTGCAGGACTTCGCTCCATTGAGCAAATCAGTAAAGTCAAGAGGGAAACCTTTGATATCGTGAGCCCTCTTGCCATCATTGCCCTTTTCATAGGGTTGATTCTAGGTATTCATGGCCTAGCGGATCATGCGTTCTTCAGTTTTTCTGTGCTTGGTTGGCTGGTGATCGGAAGCTTGGGACTGGTTCTTTTGGTCTGGCGGTCCAATCAGTTAGAGACTCCCATTATCAATCTTTCTATTTTGAAAAATCATCGTCTCACTGGCCATATTCTAGCCTTCTTCACCTTTCAATTAGGCTCTCTTGCCATGAGTTTTCTTCTTCCTAATTATGTCCAATTGGTCAACCACTCAAGCACTACGCTTGCAGCCTTGATGCTGCTTCCAGGAGCCATCATTGGAGCTGGCTTTGCCCCCTTCTCTGGTCTGATTCTAGATAAACTGGGGGCCCGCAAACCGATCCTCCTTGGAGCTGCTTTCATCCTTCTGGCCCATTTTCACTTCACCCTCTTGGGCCTGAAGCTGACAAATGGTTTGATTCTCGTCTTTTACATGATCTTCATGACCGGTATGGGACTGGCCTTCGGCAATATTATGACCAACGGACAAAAACAACTCTCTCTGGAAGAGCAACCCGATGCGAACGCAATCTTTAATACCTTGCAACAATTTGCAGGTGCTGTTGGAACAACCCTGGCTTCCTTGATCGTTGCCATGAGCCAAGCCAATCAAAAGCTGGATTTCACCCAAGCCACAGCTAAAGGCAGTCGCAATGGTTTCATGACCTTATTTGCCTTAGGTATTTTCCAACTCCTTCTCTTATTTTGGGTGGTGGGAAAAGATAATGAAACCAACTAATTTATCTCGTCAAAAAACAGCAGGAAGCCTGCTGTTTTTTGTTGTCCTTTCCGCACTCGCGTTAGAATGCCATCAGGATCCTCAAAAATTATGCACTTCTGCTAAATAAACCTTGATAGGATAGGTGTATGTCAAATTCTCTCTCCATTTTGCTTGTAATGTCAAATTTTACAACTAAAAGGTTCCATTAAATTGTCTAACTTTTATCATTTGAGTTAAAATCCTTGATTTCTTTCTGTATTTTATTTATAATCATTCTAAATAAGGAAAAGGAGACATTGTATGACTGAAATAAAACATGGAGTAGATGAATCATTTAGCGATCGCTTGAATATTTTGAGAGCTGCGGTTCTAGGGGCCAATGATGGAATCATTTCTATCGCTGGAGTGGTGATCGGGGTGGCCAGTGCCACGCATAACATCTGGATCATTTTCTTATCTGGCTTGTCTGCAATTCTGGCCGGTGCCTTTTCGATGGCGGGTGGTGAGTATGTTTCTGTTTCCACACAAAAAGACACGGAAGAAGCTGCTGTGAACCGCGAACAAGCCTTATTAGATCGTGATCCAAAGTTAGCTAGAGACTCTCTCTACCATGCTTATCTTGAAAATGGAGAATGTGAAACTTCAGCAAAAATTCTAACAGAGCGGGCCTTTCTGAAACACCCCCTCAAAGCCTTGGTCGAAGAGAAATACGGCATTGAATACGAAGAATTTACCAATCCTTGGCATGCAGCAGCATCTAGCTTCCTTGCTTTTTCTATTGGTTCCCTTCCTCCAATGCTCTCTATCATTCTCTTTCCAGCTAACTATCGCATTCCAGTGACAGTCTTCGTTGTTGGACTATCCTTGATCTTCACTGGCTATACCAGTGCGAAACTGGGAAAAGCACCTACCAAGCCAGCCATGCTTCGCAATCTCATCATTGGCCTTCTCACCATGGGAGTAACCTACTTCTTTGGACAACTCTTTAGTATCTAAAAAGCTGAGACTTCTGTCTCAGCTTTTCTTATGCTTCTAATAAGGTTTGTGCTTGTTTTTCCAGTCCTGCGACCGCTTCATCTGTCAAGACTAATTCACCTGTTCCCCAAGCTTCTGGGTTTACGGTTGTTCCAGTGAACTCTCCAACTACTTGAGTTCGAACGAATGGCAAGAGCGCTTGGTATGCCGCAAACATTGGTTCGTGTCCGGCATTGGCTACTGAAGAAACCGTTACGATCTTGTCTTGAAGGGCAGATGGACCACGAGTTTCTGACAGGTCAAGGGCACGACTAAGCCAGTCGATCAGGTTTTTCACTACACCTGGAATAGCAAAGTTATAGACTGGCGAGAAGATCCAGATGGCATCCGCAGCAAGAACCGCATCACGCGCTGCTTGCACTGCTGGTAAGGTTGGCGTTTCCAAATCTTGGTTCATCATTGGGATGTCTTTGTAGTCCAAGTAAGTCACTGTTGCTTTTCCTTCAAGAAGGCTTTCTGCTTTCTTAGCCATTTGGTGGTTAAAAGATCCTTGACGAAGGGATCCGACAATAAATAAAATGTTTTTCATAGTTGCTTCCTCTTTCTGTTGTAAGAATATTTGTTATATTAACTATTATACATGTCCTAGATGTAATGTCAAGTGTTACAACTTGGAATTTACTAAGCTTTATTAAATTCACTAAGCAAGGGCTAAGATAATTGAGAGGCTAGGACTTTTGTCCCAGCCTCCTCTCTTTTATGCATGCTCCAGCCCTTTTCGTGTGTTTTCCTTGATGGTTTCGGCTGAATGGAGTAATTTTTCTTTTTCTTCTTCTGTCAAATGCAAGTCCAATCGTTCGATAATTCCTTTTCGACCTACAATCGCTGGATAGCCAAGATAGGTTCCGTATTCTGGACGATAGTTAGAGACCGGCATTTCCTCGTGGCTATCATTGATCACAGCTTCTGCTAAGCGTTGGACTGCTGCTGCAATTCCAAAATTGGTATAGAATTTGCCAAAAAAGACAGTATGACCACCACGCAAGGACTCGTAGTTGATGGTGTCCAGCTCTTCTTGAGAGAAGAGATCGGTAATAGCGTGTCCTTTGACACGGACCTGACTCCAAGCGACAAATTGAGAATTTCCATGCTCACCGAGGTTGTAACCTGATACACTAGCAGGTGAAACCTGCAAACGATCAGCGACTGCACGCTTCATCCGAGCTGTATCCAGCAAGGTCCCTGTCCCAATCACCTGCTCTTTTAGAAGGCCGGTATATTGTTGATAGAGTTGAGTGACGGCATCGACCGGATTGGTCACTACCAATAAGACCCCACTAAAGCCAGAAGCCTTCAGATCACGCGCCACTTGCACTACTTGCTTGCTAGTAAAAGGAAGCTCCGCAAAACGGTCATCTGTGTTATTAGCCTGCAACTCGATATTTCCAAGAGTCGACACCACGACATCCGCATCTTTTAAAGCCGCGTAGTCATTGACCGTGATATGCACCGGATACCCCGTATTGGCAACCGTATCACAAAAATCCAAGGCATCTGCCTTGACCTTTTTCTCATTGGTATCAATCAAGACCAAGTGATCACAGGTGTGTTTCAAAATCATGCTGTGGGCCAAGGTCGCACCCACATGCCCCAAACCAATAATACCAATTTTTCTTGTCATCAGAATCCTCTTTTCTAGTATCGATCACACTGTTGGTGAGGATAACTCTTTGTTGACTCTATTCTACCACAATTCTAGAAAGGCGGATTGAAAAAATGGGAAAATTTTCAAGTTTTTTCAAAAAAGAAAAGAGGCGATGCCTCCGTTAAAGACTCAGGAAAGAAGAGCCTTAATTTCTTCAATGGATAAGCCCGTCATATTCGAGATCAACTCAGGCGACATTCCTCGTGAGACCATCTCGCATACCAACTGTTTACGACCTTGCGCCACACCTTGTTCTAGACCTTCTTCGCGTGCTTCGTCAATAGCCGTCTCCATGGTCATATCATAATTTTCTTGAATACGAATCCGCTCGTCTATCATGGTCTTCTCCTCCTTGGTCCAGCTAGATGAATCTAATAATGAATCTGCGTGAGCAACGGCCTGACTGGGAGCTTTTGTAAAGGGAAGATTCCCAAAAAACTCCAACCACTGTCTGCCTGCATCTGTCAGGTTCTCATCTTTATTATACTTGTCTAGCTCTAAAAAGGCAACCTGCAGAAGATTTTGGTGCTTGCCATTTTTATAATAGGCCTTGAGTTGCTTGCCAGATCGGCTATTGGTCAACCAGTATTTGTTGATGGCGGCCTCTTCGTCCAGTAAGAGCGACTTCTCCAAAATCGCAATCCCATAGACGGGCTCCATCTGCTCGTACATCTTATGTGTCTGTCCTTGCTGGCGCAGTTTTTGCACATTCTCCACCAGCTGATTGGCCAAATAGTAATGGAACCGATTCAAGAAATACTGCTGCTTGCGAATCTGGATCTCGATGATCACCTCGGTCCCATCATGGAGCTTGGCTCTCACATCCACCGCAGTGGAGAACAAGTCATCTTCCTCATAAGCCATGCTGTGGGGCTGGCTTCCCTCCACAATCTGAGCGTCCGCCACATCCAGCTCCAAAATATCTCGAATAAAGGCCGTCGTCACCTCCGGCAAACTAAAAATCTTCTTGGCCATGATGTCCAAGGTCGGCGATACATGCGCGTGTCTCTTTTGCATCCTTGCTCCTTTCCGATAAAAAATAGAGGGAAGGTCCCTCTACTTCTATAATTCGAAAAAAATTTGGGAAATAGGAAGCATCTTATTTTGTCGCATTTTTTAAAGCTTGTTGAAGTTCTTCATCAACCGCATAGACGTATAGCCCGTTAACTCCACGGGTTAACAAAACATTTAACTCATTTCGTAATAATGTTTCTCCGTAATTAATCATTTCACCTGATTCAAGTTTTCTGTTTTGAACAGCACTTTTATTTTTGCTTTCACTTATATCAAAAATAATTTTCCCGTCTCTATATTTGACAGATGGGCCAATGATAACTCCCACATAATTTAGATCAAATCCCTGAACGGTAAATGTTGAGCCAATTTCATGAATCGTTTGAGACTGCTCTATCCAGGATAAATGTTTAGATTCTTTTTCTTTTGCAAGTTGTCTGTTCCACGGACAAGACCAGTCTCCGATACGGACACACCAATAGTCAGAATCCTTCGGTTTTGATTGACTACTATATTCCCAATCATAGGTTGCTGTTAAGCGTGAAATCCCTAAACTCTGATTATCATTTTTTTCCATGATTGCACTTTGAAGTTCCTCAGGAGAATCAAAAACTCTAATATCATAATCATTATCAATTGGAACCTCATTTACAACTCCAGCATCAATCAGGTTTCTTATCCACTCAACTGTTTCTTTAGTTGCATGGATACGCATTTGGTTATGTAGCGTAATGAGATTTCCTTTTAAATTGGCTTCATGTTCCAATTTCAAGAAAGCATCATCTGTCCATATTTGGGATTTATTCATGATCTGATTTTCATCATAAACTAACACGACCACTTTAGATTTAGCGAGCAAATCATTTAAATGATTCCCGCCTAAATAGGCTTGATTTTTTGCAGTCAATAACAAGTGACCTTCATCAACCACTACAATTCCAGCATCAGTTTTTTCTTTTTTCAGAGCATTTAAAAATTGAGTTGGTTTCATCACAACATTAATATTTGATCCACTCTTCCATTCCAATTTTTTCTCAATTTCTTGGTAAACACTGAGTTGATCATCATGATTCACAACCAAATTGATATCATTGTTCTCGCGAATCATCTGAGTATCTTCAGAATTCAACAAATCATCGATGAGGGAACTCATCAAAACCGTTTTCCCTGCACCAGCATCACCCTTTACTAAAATTAGAACTCCTGTTTCATTTTTACTAATGACAGATGTAATTTTGAGCAATATTTCATTTTTTGCCTTCACTTGTTCATCTGTTAACTTGTGAAACGGAGAGGATTTAAATATCGCTGAATTTCGAATAAAACTTTCTGCTGGGAATAAATAATGGTTTTTCCGATTTAGAGTTCTCCATATCTTTGAGAAAATCTCATCTAACTCTTCGGAAGTATAATATTGGTTTTGAGGATTTCCTCTTCTATTCTGAACCCTTTCAACTTGGTCAACACTTGATAAGTAAAGCATTAACCTATTCTCAATATCCAATGTCAAAGATTTATTGAAATGGTTATGCCCAATAACAAACATTTTAGAAGTTTTAGATTGTTCAAATTGTCGCCAGTCTTCTCGGTCCTTCTTTATATCATCTGACAAATGCTGATTTGTTCTACGAATGATATCTGTTGTTTCTCCGACATAAACACTATACTTGTTTTTATTCTCATCGTTTACGATATATACAGTTGGATAATCAAAGATAAGCTTAGAATGTTTCGGAGCAATCGTTTCTTTTAATTGATCAAATGTTCGATTTGAATAATCGATTTCTATAACTACGGGTGATTGAATGTTGCTCATTTTTTCTCCAAGTCCGTATATTTTTTATTATTTCCCTTGCTTAATTCTACAGGATATTTTTTTGCATTTATATCAATTTTCTCTTTTATAATTTCTTCTACATCCAGATTCAAATTATCTGCTAACATGAAAGAATACATAAAAACATCCGCAAGTTCTTCTTTGATTTCTTTTAATGACTTTTCAACTACTTCCTCTGATTGTTTCCACTGAAATAGTTCCAACAATTCGCTCGCTTCTAGTGAAATCGAAATGGCTAAATCTTTTTCATTATGAAACTTTCTCCAGTCACGTTCATCTCTAAATTGATTAATTAAGTCGATTAATTCTTTCATCCGTCTATCCTTTTCCTGTGCATAATCTCCTATTATTATAGCATGTTTGGGAAAGAAATTAACGCTTTCAAAGCATTTTGTTGGTTTTTCGCGCAAAAAAACGAACCTGGTCTGGTTCGTTCTTTCTTAGTCTAGTTGGATCCCTTTTTCTGCTAGGTTATCTAAGCATTCTTTCAGGTAACCCGCATGATGCTCGGGATAGATGGGGGTTTTCAAGCCTTCCTCTTCCAGTTCTGAATAAGCTGGGCAGGTCTTGCCTCGATAGGCCGGCTCCCACCACTCTGGGCTGACCTTGTAGCCACGAGCCGTCATCTCCTCCATGATCAGGCAGTGATAGGCATAGAGGCGATAAGGCGAGTATTCAAAGACATAGTTGACCGTCGCGTGCTTCTTGCCCCAGTCATTGCCTCGAAGGGCGCAGCATTCCCGGTGTTGACCCAGGAGCTGAGGACGAGGGAGTTTGGGAATCAAGTCTTGGTGCCAGAGTCTCATCTATTGACCTCCTAGTAGTGACGACTCTTGCAAGTAGCGATTGGGATAGCGCTCCAGAAGCCTTTGGATCCCCTTGATGAGATCCTCCTGGCTAGCTTGCCCATGCTGGTATTTCTCAAGTAGCAACATGAAGTCGGCCTTTTCCTCAGGAGTCGCCTGCTTTTTAAAATAACCCCAGATATGCTGGAAGGCATTGGATACCTGGCCACGATTTTCCGGCAAGGCCAGCGCTTGCTGGATCAGGTCCTCGACATGACTGACCTCCACCTGGTCTTGCTTGAGGTATTCCCGGATTTCCTTGTAGAGATTACTGGAACGACTCAGCACCAGGTATTTATTTTTCGCCCATAGGACTTGGCAGTGATGTTTTTGATCCACTCTTGTCTCCTTTTGATCTTCTCTATGAATAGTCCTCCCATTATACCATGGAAATGATTCATTCCATCAAAAAAAGGCTGGGACAAAAGTCCTAGCCTCTTAATTG
>NZ_KV794434.1:0-108905 GCF_001808745.1 Streptococcus sp. HMSC057G03 | reverse complement strand
ATCGAATTCTAACGAATTACCGATTTCTGTCCTACTCTCTCTTTCATTGATTACAAGGCTGTGATGGCTGTGATCAAACCAAAGATGATCCCTGGTGCATTGGCTGCAGCAAGTGGAATATCGCGTTCTTTTTTGAAGAGTCCGTAGTAAACCCAAAGGCTACAGTTGATGGCTGCGACAAGGGGTTGAACAAAGTTCCCTTTGTGACCTGCGAGGTTATCCATGATTTGTGGGAAGTAAGACACATACATCATAACAGACATAAAGGTCGCAACCCAACCAAGAATTTTCATTTGTTTTTCATTCATTTTGAAACTACCATTTCCTTTTCTTTTTTTAAAGTATGCACTATTCTACCTTTTGTCCTTTACAAATTCAAGTCTTTTTTTCAAATGTTACCGAACTGTAAAGTGTCACAATCTTGTGATTTTGCAGGAAGATGGATTTCTTTTCGAGAGAGTCTTCTCTCTAGTTGCCATTTTTTTGACACATTGTCTAATTTTGTGCGAATGTAATCATTTTCATCTTGCATAGCATGCAAATTAATTGCATTTTCTTCCTACTTATGCTATTTTGATACACAGAGGTAAAATTTTATGAATAAACAAAAAATCAACCAAATCGTTGGCTCGATCGGTGCCTTTATTGGGATTATCGTTTTCATTGCCTACATCCCACAAATTATTGCTAATTTACAGGGAAATAAGGCCCAACCTTTCCAACCCTTGTCAGCTGCTATTTCTTGCTTGATCTGGGTCATTTATGGTTGGACAAAGGAACCTAAAAAAGACTGGATTTTGATCATTCCGAATTCGGCAGGTGTCATCCTAGGGGGATTGACTTTCCTTACATCACTTTAATAGAAAGTGAACAAAGACTGAACTCTACGGGTTCAGTCTTTTTTGTGTATCCCTTTGAAAAACAAAAACAATCGCAGTCGGTTTTCGTACAAAAAAGCCCGCTATGAGCAAGCTAAAAAAATTGACAATTCTTTTCTTTGAATAACCTATGCTGGACTATTGTGCAAAAATATCAAAATGATTTCTGATTATTATTTAGAGTATATTGAAACTTTCCGCTGTGAGAAAAGTGCCTGAAATAATCATGTTTCAGGCACTCGGGAGTTTTGGAAGTAAAACAGTTCGGGGAACTGTTTTAGCCTGAGCCCAGAAATTAAGGAGCGAAGGGGTTCAAAACGAATTGAACACGGGCTGCGGATTGTGTCAAAAAGATAAGTTCTCCTAGAATCGCAAGATTCTGCGTCAAACTTCCTATTTTGACTTTATCCGCAGACGCCCTTTGTATCTTGATTTAGTCATGGAACTTCTTCGAAGTTCGCTGACGTCCGTACTCACCTAAGGAAAGTTTCTAATTTGATTCGAGCTTCTTTTTCCTTATATCTGCACAATCTTACGATAGCTCCGAGAGGTGATCCAAAAGACGATCAGGTAGGTGATAAGAAAGACGGCGCAGACGCTGATAGTCACGACGAGTACTTGGCCACTATTGATGACACCGAGCACTTTAAGAATGAGGCGGATCATATGGTAGGCAAAGGCCAGGTGGATAAAGGCAAAGATGAGAGGGAGGAAGAAGACGGTCCGTACTTGACGGTTGATGGTTCGTTTGACCTCGTGTTCATCGAGCCCCACCTGTTGGAGGATGACGAAGCGCTCACGGTCTTCATAGCCTTCTGAGATTTGCTTGTAGTAGATGACGATGACCGTTCCGACCATGAAGATCAGTGACAAGAAAATCCCGATAAAGAAGATGCCACCAAAAAGGCTATTCAACTCTGCCACATCATTGGCTCGGTTACCTCCATAGATAAATGTTCCTTGGGCCTGTTGGCTACTCAATTCATCGATCATCTTATCATAGCTAGCTGCCAGCTTGAGTTGCTGGTCTTCACTGACATTGACATTGAAACCACCATAGATATTGGTATAGATGGCAAGATTTGGAAACTGGGCGATAAAGGCTGAGAGGTCAGGTACGATTAGGTAATTGAAATCCTCCGTTATCATGTTATACATGTTGGGCACGTGATCGGTGATAAAATCCTTGCTCACCTCTTCTTTGACTTGGAAGTCTTGCCCATTGATAGTGAACTGCTTTTGCCCTTTAAGAGCCTTGTTATGGGCAAAGAGGATGACTTGGTTGCCTGTCAGATCGACTTGTTCGCCTGTCATGTGTTCATAACTAGCTACATCAAAGACCATAAAGACGGTTTTGGGAGTGACGCTGCGTTCATCAGCTGGATAGACGGTGAAATCTGTGCCCTTTTGTGATTTAACCCCAAAGTTGGCATAGGTCATCAGGTCACGATTCTTGATCTTGAGATGGTGCTCAGAGGCAAATTCATCAAATTTCTGATTGATCTGCTCCAGATCGACCCCTTTTCCTTGGACAGAGAAATCATGAGGCGCCATGATTTTCTTGACCATTTCGCTACCGACATAGATGTTGGTGGCTGCAGAGATGGTCACCAGCACCATGGTCGAGAGGATGGCAATGGTCGCAAGGCCCACTGCATTTTTCTTCATACGATAGATGAGGTTAGAGACCGAGATCATATTGTTGGGCTGGTAATAGTAGCTCTTCTTTTTCTTAAGCAGATGCAAGAAGACGGTGATCCCCGCATTAAAGAGCAGGTAGGTCCCGATCATGACCAGGATAACGGCTAGAAAGAAGGTCACAAGCGCAATGATAGGGTCTTTGACAGACAAAGCTAGGTAATAGCCAAAACCAAGAGAGGCTAAGCCCAGGATGGTTTGGGGCCACAGGAAGCGGGCTTTCTTTTCACCACTGGCCTTCTCACGCGTCAACTGCAAGGCATTGAAACGGAGAATGCGCCAAGCATTTAGAAGAATCAAAAGTCCAAAGATGAGACCAAAGGTGACAAAGACCAAGATAACAATCCCAGGTTGGAAGGTAGATACCAGCTGGACCTTCATCTTCATGAGTTTCAAGAGAAAGGCAAAGATCAGCTTGTCAAAGAGGGCTCCAATCAAGACACCGGCTGAGATAGTCAGAAAACCAAACATCAAAAGTTCCTTGAAGATCATGCTGATGAGATGGCGTTTCTCAAGTCCCAGCATGCTGTAGATGCCCAGTTCCTTGGAGCGGTTTTTCATGACGAAGCTATTGGCATAGAGCACGATGATAGCCCCCGCAGCATTGACCACGAACAGTCCCAAGACGAGGGTAAAGATCATGGGATCTCCCCCTCGAAGCTCGGAAATGTGGGGATTAAAGGTCAGGGAGTCAAAGAGGTAAGCGATGGTCACTGCGAGAATGACTGCAATCGCAAAGGGATAATAGAGCTTGCGGTTCTTGATGAGATTAGAGCAAGCTAATTTAGTTGTTAATCGAAACATCTACTCCACCTCACTTGCCATGATCGTCAGAGTATCCGAGATTTCTTGGAACATCTGACGCTCTGTTTTTTCTCCGCGGAAAATCTGGTTGTAAAGGATCCCATCCTTGATGAAGAGCACGCGCTTGGCCCGAGCTGCCGCTGCGGTTGAGTGGGTCACCATGAGAATGGTTTGGCCCATGGTATTGATATCCTCAAAGACGTCCAATAACGCAGCTGAAGACTTAGAATCCAGCGCCCCTGTTGGCTCATCAGCAAGGAGGATTTCTGGTGAGGTGATGATGGCCCGCGCTACGGCCACCCGTTGTTTTTGCCCACCAGAGATTTCATAAGGGTATTTTTCAAGCAATTGGTGAATGCCCAACTCCCGACTCACGCTATCGACCTTGCTCATCATTTCCTTGACTGGTCTGCGAGAAAGCACCAGAGGCAGGAGGATATTGTCCTTGACAGACAAGGTATCGAGCAGGTTGAAGTCTTGAAAGACAAAACCTAGTTTTTCCCGACGGAAGCTCGAAGCGTCTTTGTTCTTGATAGTTGAGGTGTCCGTGCCATTGAGGTAGACCCGTCCTTCGGTTGGTTGGTCCAGCATGGCTAGGATATTGAGAAGGGTCGATTTCCCGGATCCTGATTCCCCCATGATAGCCACGTACTCGCCCTTCTCAACAGTGAAGTGAATATCTTTTAAGGCTTCAACCTGCGTTCCTTGAAAGCGGGTTTTGTAAATCTTTTTGATATGTTGAACATCTAGTAATGACATACTTTTCTCCTTTTACTAGTAGATCAAGAAAAATTCTTGGGTTTGTTGCAGGACTTGGAGACCAAATTCCGTCTTTTCCAGATCGGTTTGGTTACAGGGTTTCTCAGTCTTTTTGAGTTGTTTCATCCATTTCAAGAGTTTCATTTTCTTGACCTCCTTCATTTGATGAGACTATTGTATAAAAAATAAAAGGCGGCTACCATAACCTAACCTTTCATTTTGACCTTTATTTCTTACATTTTTGTAAGATGGGGATTTTATTTCTCAAAATCACATGATCTAAGCAATGACAAATCTTCTACATCATTTATCTTCGCTTGATCTAATCTAACAGATTGATTCATTACGAGATTTTCATATATATTTCGAACAAATCTTCCATTCGAAAAGTTTTTCTCATCATTTAGGATACTTGTTTTAAAATAATTGATCAATTTCAACTTCAGATTATCACTTAATCTATAGTCATCCTTTTGACACAAAAATTCTAATATTTTCAATAGTTCATCTGGTACATAATTCTCAAATTCAATGAAGTAATTAAATCTAGATTTCAACCCGGGATTTGAAGAAAAGAACTGTTCCATTGGTCTCGTATAGCCCGCAACAATCACAACTAAATCATCTCGATAATCTTCTAAGGCCTTCGTTAATTCTGTTAAGCATTCTCTACCATAAGAATCTGAATTTTCATTTTCGGTAATACTATATGCCTCATCGATAAAAAGAACTCCTCCCTTAGCTTTCTCAATCACATTTTTAACTTTCAAAGCAGTCTGACCTTGATATCCTGCAATTAAATCTGTTCGTGAAACCTCAATAAAGTGACCT
This sequence comes from Streptococcus sp. HMSC057G03, assembly GCF_001808745.1. Taxonomy (NCBI): domain Bacteria; kingdom Bacillati; phylum Bacillota; class Bacilli; order Lactobacillales; family Streptococcaceae; genus Streptococcus; species Streptococcus sp. HMSC057G03. Next base: position 103,935 of record NZ_KV794434.1, on the reverse strand, counting down.
TTAGATAACAAACCGAGTTGTTTATACATTTTTCCAACAATACGAGCTACTGTTGTTTTTCCTGTTCCTGGGTTACCTGTAAATGCCATATGCAAAGTTCTATTCGGAATTTTCAGTCCTTTTTCTTTCCTTAACTTTTGTATTCTTTGATAGGAAATCAGATGATTAACTTCTTCTTTGACATTTTGTAAACCAACTAATCGGTCAAGTTCTTTTTTTAAATCATCAAGAGAGCATTCTTCCGTCACTTGCTCAATTTTATTTTGTTTATAACCTTTTAGACTTACATAGCCTGCATATTTTAAAAGTGCTTCTGACAATTGATTTGCTAGAGTGGCGATCTTTTGAGAACCCTCTTGTTTTTCAATAACTAAGTACTGCAAAATATCAATGACTAATTTTTCAGAGTAATCATTGAGCAAAATAATTACTCGTTCAAGAAATTTTCCTTTTGAATCTGTTTGGATATCAAATTTTTTTGCTAGTTCAATTAATTCATCCTGATAACGGCTCATTTGCTTACCTCATCAATAAAATGATCAAAGTCACAACAGCAACTCCGGTAGCTATACCTGTCAAAGCGAAAGAAGTTATTAGCTTATTCGATAGGATATTCACTTGGCCTTTTACCGCATCTAATTCATTCTTTAACTGATGAATTTCTGTGCTTCCATCCTTCAAATCACTAGAAGGTTTTTCCAAAATCTCAACTCTACTTTCAAGTTGTTCAATAAGACTGATAAGTTGACTAGAATCAAGTTCAGATAATTGATTTGACACACTTTCTTTAAACTGTTTTAAGGCGATTAAGGTAGCTTTTTGTTTCTCAATCGTCTGATCAATTCGCTCTTGCTCTATTAAAATCTTTTCATTTGTTTTTTTGATCGCAGAAACAGAAGTTAGTATAGCCTGAATGTAATCCTTATCCAATGCTTCTAAGGCTTTATAAACTTCACCAAATTCTTCAATTAAGTTTTGATCACGATCATAAACCTTTGAAAAATATTTCTGAAGTTTTTCAATCAATGAATTAAGTTCTTTCCCAGTCACTCCGTGTTCAGCCCACTCTAATCCAAAGATGTCTTCATGTGTACGAACTTTATCAAACTTCAACTCTTCTACATCCTGTTCAGCAAATTTTTTCAATTGTTCTTTTGCTGCATTAAAATCATGATTACTGACTTGTAAGTCAAATTCCTTTTCCATAATAACTCCTAATCTGTTAACTCTGCCAACAAGGCGTCGATTTCTGTAAATTCATTGTCATTTTTTTCTTTTTCTTCAAGTAAGAAAGAAAGCTCATCCCGCATTATTTCTGCTGCTTGCTGATGTCGATCCCCCATTTGACTCAAAGACTTCATTTTATCCACTTGAACAAGCGCCATTCCAACCGCATTCATTTGGTCTTGTACAATCAGTTTATTATTGTATTTATCAATTTTTTTATTTGTTAATTCATCAATCTGCTTGTCGACAATCATTTGATCAATTAATTTCAAGACAAATGCACCGGCTATACCAGCTACTGTTGCCCCCATAAATGTACCGATCAGGCCAGACAAACTTCCTAGCAATGGAATTTCTACACCAAGTGGAGGAAAAATAGATAACAAAGTTGCTCCAATCGCACTACTTAAAACGATCGCTCCAGCAGCTGTTACTCCTGCAACAATAATTTTTCCTATCTCAAGCATTTTAACACTTGTACTTTTATTTTTATTTTCTGGATTTTTTAAATAGTCAATCGCATCGGTAAGAGATCGCCAACCTTGCTGAATAAATGTCCAAACTTGCATAAATGTTCCAACTACAGGCCCAATGATGGAAGTTGCTAACATGGTAACCATTGATTGCCCAACACCAAGAACATGATGAGAAAGATTGGACATAAAGTTTGAAATTGCTTCCTTTACTTTTGCAATGAAGGTTCCGAAATTCTTCTCTTTTTCACCTAACCAAGAAATAAACTTCTTAACAATTTCCCTCAAAAATTCTGTTAACAATTGAAGTACAGCAGCTTTTAAAGCTTTCCCTGTCACTTTCAAAGCCTCTTTACGTCGTGATTTTTTACCGGATTGTATTGCAATATTTTCATTCTCTGCTTTTCTATTTTTTAGTTCCTCTCTAGCCTCCTGATCATCTTTTTCTAATTGTTTTCTGTCAATATTAAAACGTTCTTCCGGCTTCAACCCATTCCTTTCAGAGTTCAAAAACTCTTTCATAGTTTTATCACCCTTGGACATATTTGCAGATGCATCTAAATCATGCAAGTTTTTAGAACTATTGGCAAATTCTTTAACTTGCTCTTTTGAGAAAAATGTAGCCATTTCAATATCATTTAGTTGTTCTTTAATAGAAACTGTATGATCTTTATGAATAGCAGCGGACCCCATATCTCTTCCCTTATCAAAAAATTTACGCGCATCCTTTTTTAGAACTCTTTCTCCTTTTTTATTAGTAGTAAAATTATCTTGCCACTTGTCATATCTTTCTTGATAATTAACATCTCGATTATGAGTTGCAAAGTTTCCTTTTTCAAAATTTTCAGCAGTTTGTATATGTGCTTCTTTTCGTAAATCTAGTTTTTGTCCGTTGTTATCTTTAATAAACTCTTCACCAATTTGGACTGCTAATTGATTTTGAACTTGATCCCAAATGATATCTTGAATAGCCTCTTCAAGATACTCGTTATTTTGTAATTTTTCTCTATCTTCCTCAATTGAAGAAAGTTCATCTAAAATATCATTTAACTCAACTTGAAGACTACTTTGTAAATCCATCAAATCGCCATATTCTAATTCATTATTAGTAATCTCTAATATTTCATTTTTATTTTCCATAATAATCCCTTTTTCCTAATCCATGACCAACTTCTTCTCTTCAAAGCCAATAGCGACGGTTGTGCCTTGGCCAACCTCTGAGTGGAGGCTAATCTTGTGGCCCAATTGCTCTGCAATTTTCTTAGACAGATAGAGCCCCAGCCCTGAGGATTGCTGGGTCATGTGGCCATTGTAACCGGAGAAGCCCCGCTCAAATACGCGAAGGACATCGCTATTTTTGATTCCAATCCCGCTGTCTTTTATATAGAGGGTCTGGTCCTTAAAATAGATCTCAATTCCACCTGTGCTGGTGTACTTGAGGCTATTGGACAAGAGTTGCTCGATGATGACCAAAAGCCACTTGCGATCGGTAATGACGGCGACATCCAAATCATGCAGGTTCACTGTCAAGTTCTTTTGGATAAAAAAGAGGGCATATTTGCGGACCACTTCTTTGACCAAGTCCTCTAGCGACACGCGCTTTAAGACCAGATCGTCATGAAAACTCTCCAGTCGCAGGTACTGCAGAACCAGATTGGCATAGGAATCAATCTTGAAAAGCTCCTGCTCCATCTGCTGCTTGACAATAGGTGTCTCGACATCTTGGACCAAGAGCTGGCTAGCTGCAATGGGCGTCTTAATCTGGTGAACCCAGAGGGTGTAGTAATCCATCAGGTCATTGAACTTGGCCTGGGCTACTTTGCCTTGCTCCAGGCGCGCCTGCTGTTCTTCTGTATATTTTTCATAAAGGAGATGTTCCAGTGGTGAGGCAAGCTCTATTTCCTCATACAGCAAAGCTTTGCGGTACTCCTGAAAGGTCATAGCGAAATCCCAGATCAAGATACAGAGTGTAAAAAATCCTAGCATCAGAGTCGCATAGAGGAAAACCGTCCCCGTCTCTGGAAAGAGAAAGGCAAAAACCAAATCGACCATCAAAAAGATGACTACTAGATAGAGCAGGCGCCTGCGGGATACCACATACTGCCAAAAGATGTTCCCATATTTATTCATGGATTAACCCATAACCGATGCCTTTCTTGGTTTCGATGAAGTTTGACAAGCCAGCCTCTTCTAATTTCTTGCGAAGGCGGGCCACATTGACAGACAAGGTATTGTCATCAATAAAGAAGTCGCTATTCCAGAGCTCCTTCATCATGTCATCGCGTGCTACGATACTGCCTGCATGCTCAAAGAGGACGCGCAGGATCTGAAACTCATTCTTGGTCAGCTTGATGACTTCACCTTCATAAACCAAGTCTGTGGACTTGAGATTGAGGATGGCTCCCCGGTGCTCCAGCAGATTTTGATCTGTCCCAAATTCGTAAGAGCGACGCAAGAGTCCTTGAACCTTGGCAAGAAGGACATTTTGGTCAAAAGGCTTGGTGACAAAGTCGTCTCCCCCCATATTGATGGCCATGACAATATCCATGGCTTGATCCCGTGAAGAAAGAAACATGATCGGAACCTTTGAAACCTTGCGAATCTCCTGGCACCAGTGGTAGCCATTGTAGAGAGGCAGTCCAATATCCATGAGGATCAAGTGGGGATCACTTTCGACAAAGATCCCGAGGACATCCATAAAATCCTCTACTGCGACCACTTCATAGCCCCATTGTTCCAATAATTGTTTGACCTGTTGGCGGATAATTTCATCGTCTTCGACTAAGAGAATTTTATGCATGGCTTTCTTTCCTTCTTTTTTTCTTCTTCCTATTATAACAGATTAAACAGCAGAGAAAAAGGCTGTTTCAGAGGGAAAGAAGATCTGGGGCCTACTTTCTTGATGGGAGTCGCTTTTTCTACATCCATTTTTGTGCTATACTGAAAGAAATAAGACACGGGAGGCACAGATGTCGACGATTTTTGATTACCTAAAAGAAGTGACCTACGATTCTATATATGACCGTCCCTTCAATGAGCTGGATATCCTCGCATTGACAGAGCTGACCTATCTGCCCTTTGGACACATTGTGCCTCAAGGAGATACAACAGGAATTCCAGTGCGCCTGTCTGATGCGATGGAACTGATCGATCGGACTACCGATTTTATCGTGAGTAACCAGCACCTGCAATTAGTCGATGAATTAGCTAGCTCAAAGCGCTTTAAGAACATCAAACTCCTCAACTATGTCGATGAATACGATCCCGATGTGCAAAAACAGTTTGCGGCCATGACCTATCGGCTTAGTCTGGATACGTATTTGGTCGTTTTCAGAGGGACGGATGACACCTTGATCGGCTGGAAGGAAGACTTCCACATGACCTATATGGACCATGTTCCAGCTCAGAAGCGCGCGTCCAGCTACTTGCACCATGTCATGAAGGAATTTCCAAAAGGACGTTTCTTAGTAGCCGGTCACTCCAAAGGGGGAAATCTCGCAACCTATGCCTGCTCGTATCTACCTGATTCCTTATTTGAACGGGTCGACGCGATCTACAGCTATGATGCTCCAGGGCTCAACAAGGCCATTATCGAAACCGAAGGCTACCAGCGCACGTCTCCAAACATTCGTCGCTTTGTCCCTCAAGGGTCCATTGTTGGCATGATGTTGGAAGTGCCAGAACCGACGACCATTGTCAAAAGTCGCGCCTTTGGTGGCTTTGCCCAGCACGATGCCTTTACTTGGGAAATCAAGGACTACAGCTTTGTGACCGTTTCAGAAACCAGTCCAGATAGCCAGCAGACCGACCTGACCTTGAAGCAATGGGTTCGCGAAACATCGGCAGAGGAGCGCAAGAAGTTTTTTGACACCTTTTTTGGCATTTTTCTGGATGCCGGCATCACTTCCATCAATGACCTAACCGATCTCAAACAGCTAGCTAAGGCCAAAGAAATCCTCCAAAATGCCCAGGATCTGGATCCAACCGAGCGAGAAATGCTGGAACGCTTGGCCAAGCAGCTCATCGATACCCGCTTTCAAGCTTGGAAAAAATGGCAGACAGTGCCCCGCATCCTGGTTCAAATGGCCGCATTTTTCAAGCGAAAAAAAGCAGTCGAGTCTACCTCTCCACTGCTCCTGGAGCACAAGGAGTGAGGCTCAACAACTGAAAAAAGAGACCACTTCTTCTATTCACTAAAATGCAAAATGAGGCTGGGACAAAAGTCCTAGCCTCTCAGTTATTTTTGGATTGTCGAGCAAGACGCAGCGGTTGACTGGGCTCTACTACGCTGATTTCATCAGCTTTTACAGCCCTACTCAACTGTGCGGAGGTGGGGCGACGAAATCGAATTCTAACGAATTACCGATTTCTGTCCCACTCTCTTTTCTATTTTCTATTGGTTCTGAGGAGATGGAGCATCTGGCGTGCTTGCTTCTGTTACAAGTGCGCTTGCAGGCTCTGTTTCTGTCTCAGTTGTGGCAGGCTTGCTTCCTTCTGAAGTTGCTGCTTCTTTTTCTACCGGAGTTTCTGTAGCGACAGGCGTTTCAGCTGTGGAAGCTGGTTTCCCCGCTTCGCTTGCAGATGGGGCAGCTGCCAACTCTGCCTGGAAGGCTTGGATGGCCTGTAGTAAGGCTGCTTTATCACTCTTTGGATTAGCTAATTGGTCAAAGAGAGCTTCTAAGCGATCAAATACAGCATCACTAGCTCCCTTGTCCTGCAATTGTTGGTGTAGAGCCATCAATTGGTTATAGAGCTGTTGATAAAGAGCAACATCCCCAATTTGAGGCTCTTCCGTTTGCTTTTGTTTTTGCTTTTCAATGCTATCACTGATTTCGCGTAGAAGTGCTTGCCCACTTGTAATAGCCTTGTCTGGATCAGATTCTTTTCCAAGTTGAGCCAAGCCTGCTTCAAAAGCAGTTCGTTTGCCTTGGTCTTCGACTTGTGGCAAGAGCGACTGGATTTGCTCTAAGAGAGCTGTCAAAATCTTGTTCTGTTGACGGGCTTCTGTTGCCTTATCCAACTCGCCATACAAGCCTTTGAGGAAATCATAAACCGCTACGTTGTAGGATGGAGTTTGACTTCCTTTTTGATCCAAAACTGTTTTTTCAATAGGATAGGTTTGGCCTTTTTCTTGGGAGAAGAGCTGGTCAATAGCTTGCTTGGTTTGGTAGAGTTCCATAAAGTGAGACTTGGAATCCCAAGCTTCTTCAAAGGCTTGAGCTCGGTAGAGCTTCAAGGCTAGATCTGCTGCCTTAGTGCGGAGTTCTGGTGTCAAGCGCGCATCGCTCAAGCTTTGGTAGAAATACTTGAGGTAGTCGACCGATGTCACACCCGTCCGATCTTGCATCTCCTGAACAGCTTCTAATAGCTTCCCTTCCTGTTCTAAACGCTTGCTATCCTTGGCAGTATAGGCTTCCTGCAATTGAGAGACCAACTCTTCCTTCTTCAATTGGAAGGCTTCTGTGTCTAGCAAGCGCACTTGTTCCAACAATTCTTGGTAACGACGATCCAAAGCTGTCTCTTCTTTTGGTTTGACCGCTTGGGTCGCATGAATGTACTGCGCATCAACCTGCTTGAGACTAGCTAGGTAGCCCTCTGTTGAGTTACTTGGGAAGCTCTTGACATTTTCCAAGAAGTGGCCCAAGATGAGCTCAATCCGTCTTTGTTGCAATGGATCAGAAGCATAGAGGCTGCGGCTTTCTGCTAAGAGTTGGTTGACCTTGTCCTCTACGACTTTCTTGTCCAAGTCTCCTTTTTTGTAAGGAGATTGGATGGTTGGAAGACGGTGGGCTAAGTAGTCTGCTAGCCCTGCTGAGCGGACCTTGATGTAGTGGTTGTGATCGCCATGCGGGATGACAAACTGACCATTTTCAATCTGGAGGCTATATGGAGAAATCCCTGAACGAAGCGCTGTTGCATAGAGTTCATTGATAAAGTCTAGTTCAGGATTGCCAGTTTCAAGTGGGATGCGGACATGTTCCTTCCGAACGGCATAAGGATGGATGTGGGTCGGATCGTATTCTTGGTCTGGATTGTTAAAGACAAAGAAACCATTGGAAATCTTAATGGCCTCACGAGGGACACCATAGGTCTTGCTGATGTACTGGATCTTTTCCTCATCTGAGGCATCGCGAGAATAGGTCGCAACGTCATCTGTCAGGGGCTGACCCTTGTCCTCTTCTTTCTTACCAGCTAGAGTTGCCTCTGCTGCCGCAATTTCTTGAGGAGAGAGGTCCTTTTTATAGAAATAATGGGCATGGTTGCCATGAGCAACCATATAGCCTTCCTCGTCTTTGCTGATGACCTTGTCTGCGTGGAAACCATGGTCGTGCTCCTCTTTGTGATCGTGACTGTCGCCATGCTCATGATCAGGATCAACTGGTTTTGTGCTCGGATTTGAAGGCAAGCTTGGACTTCCTTCTGTTGGACTACTAGATCCTTGAGCACGAAGCAATTGGAATTGCCGCGCCAACTCACGCTCTAAAGGCGATAAGGAGCTGTATGGGATAAAGTGGAAATGATCCCCATGAGGGTAGACAATCCCTTGATCGGTCCACTTGGTAATCTTACTTGGATCAAAGACAGAACCATCAGATTCCACATGACGAGAAGACAACGGGGCTTTCTGCAATTCTTCGATCAAGTTGGTCAGGGTTGGACTCGGTTTGGAGGAAGTCGGTTTAGACGTCGTTGGGGTTTTCTGTGTATTGGTTGGACCGGCTGACGGCTGGTTGCTCGCTTGTTTCCCTATGCTTGGAGAGGCTTGATCTGGAGTAGCTTGCTCTGTGCTTGCTCCAGCTAGGTGTGAGTTCCCAGCCTGATGACCGGCTTGACCACCTAAGACGGAGAGGGCTGCTGCTAACTCTCCAGCAGATAAAGCACTCTTTGGAATATAATGGAAATGGCCACCATGGGGCACAATAAAGCCGTCCCCTGTATCTGAAATGACATCTCCAGGACTAAAGACATAACCATCGTCCGTACGATAGCCACCACCTGTATGGTTCTTAGCCGTCAGCATCTCAAGAGTCTTACCTTCTTTCAGCGCTTGACTAGGTTGACGGAAGTCACGGGTCTTGCCTGCCTTGTGCGAGGAGCTCGCCTGTACCGATCCTGTTTCCCCTTCTTCTTTAGCGCCACCTTTTTGTTGCTGAGCGATCTCTTCAATCGAGCGCACATTGACCGTATGTTGGGCATCCTTTAAGTAGAGATAGTATTTCCCAGCGCGTTTGATAATATAGCCATCCTTGACCTTGCTCACGATATCCGCTTCTTGCAACTGATAAGTTGGATCCCGCAAAATCAACTCTTCACTAAAGATGGCATCAAATGGGACCTTCCCGCTGTAGTAATGAAAATGATCCCCATGAGAAGTGACAAAGCCTTCATCTGTAATCTTGATGACAATCTGCTCCGCCTGGGTCTTTTCCTTGGCATTGACCGCTTCGATGCTATCTTCCTTTTTGCTGGTGTCAGTCGATGATGCTTTCTTTTCTGCCTGCAGGTACTGAATCTGATTCTTTTTCTCTTCCTTGACTTGTGGTTGCTGACTGAGAGCATAGGCACAAAGCCCTAGCCCCAAGGTCGCTACAATTCCAATCGTTCCCTTTTTCTTCATTCTTGATTTACTCCTCTAATTCCTTGGCTAAAGTCGCCATATTTTCTTCTAAATTTTCTAATAGATCCTTATCATTTTTCGGATCAGCTTCCAGTGGATCCAAGACCTTGACACGCGCCCCTGTTGCCTTGGCAATACTATCTGCCACTTTTGATGACGTGTGCTTTTCCACAAAGATCGTTTTCACCTTGTAGTCTTTGACAAACTGCTGGATCTCCGCCAATTGCCGAGCGGTCGGTTCTTGCTCTGGGGAAATCCCTGCAATCCCTAACTGCTTGAGACCAAAGCGTTTGGCCAGATAGGAAAAGGCCGTATGCTGGGTCACAAAAGTCTTTTGCTTGGCCTTGTCAAAGAGAGGCTGGTAGTGGGCTACCAGTTCCTCACAGCGCTTTTCAAGCTTTTGAGCATTGGTCTGATAGAGCTCCTTGTTCTTTGGATCAATCTCTCCCAAGCGCTGGGCGATGATCTTTCCTTCCTCTGCGATTTTTACAGGATCCAACCAAGTATGCGGATCATACAAGTGCTTGGCTTCTTTTCCCTGACCAGCATCGACATCCTCTAATCCAGCCACCTTATCAAGGGTCATTCCTTGGCTGCCTTCGATCACTCGCAACTTGGAACCTTGAAGATTGGGATCTAAGCGACCGGCCCAAGATTCCAGGGTCTGAGAATGATAGACAAATACATCCGCATCATAGATCTGGGCCACTTCCTTGGTTGAGGGTTCATAATCATGGATCCCTGCACCTGACTGAACCATCCAGATGTCATTTTGATCGCCAGAGATTTCCTTGACCAGGGCATAGATAGGATAAAAACTCGTGACAATTTTAAGACCTTTTTTAGAAGGGGGCTTGCCTGCATTTCCTTGACTTCCACAAGCTGTCAGCAGAAAGAAACCGAGAAACAAGAGTCCCAGAACCTTCATTCTTCTCCTATTCATCCTTCACCTCTTTTTCATTTTCGTTAACTAGTTTATTAATCAGTTAATTAACTAGTTAATAATACTGCTAATCATTTGCTTTGTCAAGCCTTTTTTACATTTTTTTCCTTTTAATGTTAGAGACTAACCGTTTCCTAGACCCCACGAGCCTTCCTTGCAGTAAAAAAAGCTTGAGACAAACCTGTCTCAAACTTTTTATTGACGGTAAAAATATTGATCAGCCGGATAGTTGCCTGCAGATTGAGTGACCACTAGACGTGGCTTGCTGGTATCAGACTGGTCTCCATCCGGATTTTGGAAACCGATTTTCAGAAGTCCAATCGCTGCACCAGTTTCACCCATCTTCATCTCAACATAAGGGATCTTGCTCTTCTTATCCGAGTCTGCAACAGCCTTGAGGCTACCTTGGCCCTTGACTTTTCCGTCTGCTTGGATGACGATTTCAGCCCCCTTGCCATTGCGCCAGGTTCCAGCTAAGCTTGAGAAGTCTCCTCCGTTAATGGCCGCAATATCCAAGTCTTTCTCTTTTTTCGGTTGTGGGTAGGCTTTCCACCACTCTAGATGGTAATCACGGTAGGCCACGTCACCAAAGAGAATCCGACGTTCTTGGGAAGCTACTCCGTCAGGACCTGTCACACCCGCTGGGATCAAGTACAAGGTTTGCTCCTGCCCTTGGATCGCAGTCCCATTTGCCCCTGTGAAATAAACTTCATAATAGCCTTTTCGCTTCTTGGGCTCTTTTTCTTTATTGAACAAGTAACTTGCCCGAGTGCCTCCACTCCAGAAAGTCCAGCCAGTCTCCCCATTTACAATACTTGGAAAGGCATTGGTCTTGTTTTGGTAATATTCTTCTGGAGTATAGCCATAAAGTTTAAAACCGGAATCTGCGATTTCCTTTTCATAGGTATCATTGGAATAAGCACCTTCAAACGGTGAGAGATTGCCATCAAGGACGACATCATTTGGATCTGTCGATTTGAAAAAATCCTCCCGATTGGCAAAGACCATCTCGTGGTCGGGATTTTTGTCAGACATGGTGACCGTGATCAAAGGCTTCTTGTCTGTCTTGTATTTGAAGACACGAACAGTGACTGTAAAGTCTGTATTGCCATCGGACTTTTTCATCTTGCCTGTCGAAACTTTATTAGACCCTTCGACCTTCCAATCCGTACTAAATTCAGCAGATACCTTGCCATCAGCCGTTTGGTAATCGATCTTCCAGGCCTTGCCCTTTTTCTCGATTTTGGCTTCATCCCGTTCATTAGAGACATAGTCACCACTCAAGTCAATAGCTTTTTCCTTTGGCTTGGTGACCTTCTTGCTGGTCTGGTTAAATTCCTTTTGATGGTCTGGTTGGATGTTGGAACTAGAGTAGAGATAGACTCCACCGATCAGAACAACTGCTCCGACAAGCCCCAAAATCGGCCCCAGGTATTTTTTCTTCCACTTAAGATTCATTTTACTACCTCCATGGAATAAGATCTTTACACTAGTATACCCTAAATCGAAAGTATAGTAAAATTCCCCTCTATGTAGTGGTTTCCCCGGCTTAAACCGACTAGTTTGAGCAGAGAATACCTGTTTCTCAAAAATAATATTTTGTTTATCGTTATTTTTTTATCGTTTTTCGATACTTTTTTATTGACTATTTTTTTATAAAGAGTATACTATAAGTGAAAAATAAATAAACTTCAAGGAGGCTTGCGATGAAAAACTCAAAAACCTTAAAAAATGTCATTGAAGTCTTGACGGCTTTCATTTACTTCTGTGGCTTTATGACTGTGGCTGCACTGGTCGTCCACCTGCTTTCACGGATGGGAGTGTTTAAAGATCTCATTCAAACTGGACGCTTGTCCTTTGATGTGAATGGCATCCAACTCTTCCCCAAACATCCGCAACCTCTCTGGCAGCTGCTCTTCCCACTAGCCTCAAGCGCTATCTATATTTACCTTCTCATCACCATTCGCAGCTTCCTCCAAAATCTCTACCAAGAAAAGATCTTTTCTCGCTCTAACATTGATCTTTGCAACCGAGCTTGGAAGATTCTCTTGGTCTTGTCCTTTATGTCTGGCACACTTGAAACCAGTGGAAATGCTTATCTCCTTCCCTTCACTTTCCAATTTACCTTTAACACAGGGCTTCTCCTTGCCGTTCCAATCGTCTGGGTCTCTGGCAAGATTTTAGAGAGAGGTATTGAGATTGCTGAAGAAAATGAGCTAACCATTTAAGGAGGTTGCCATGATTATCGTCAATCTAGATGTCATGCTAGCCAAGCGAAAGATGAAATCCAACGAGCTAGCCGACAAAATCGGCATCACCACAGCCAACCTCTCCATCCTCAAAACCGGCAAGGCCAAAGCCATCCGCTTCACCACCCTTGAAGCCATCTGCAAAGAACTCGACTGCCAGCCAGGAGATATCCTAGAATACCGGCCGGATGAATAGGAAAATATAATTTGAGACCTTCCTTGGGTGAGGACGGACGGTAGCGAATCCCTTTGGGATTCCATACCTAATATTTGAGCCTACTGTCTCAAATCTCCCGAGAGTCTGAAATGATACCGTTTCAGACTCTTTTCTCACTGCGGAAGTCTCCGTTAACATCCATTGCTAATAGGACTCATCTACCATCCTTGTAAAACTCAATGATAGGAACCATATCAATACAACAAAAGCACTCCCGCGGGAGTGCTTGAGAGCGTAGACAATTTGTTCTTCCTTACAAATCAAATTAATTTTATAAAAATCAAAAAATTTATTCGTTAGAATTATTCAATCATCTACTGAAACTTTCCGCCGTGAGAAAAGTGCTAGAAACACTATTGTTTCTAGCACTCGGGAGTTTTGGAACCTAGGGTCCAAAACTAAGTCATGGAACTTCTTCGAAGTTCGCTGACGTCCGTACTCACCTAAGGAAAGTTTTTTAGATGATTTTTTCTTTGTCTATCGTTTAGCCGATGATGCTTCCATTTGGTACAGATGGATCAACTGTTAAGACTGTTAATTGATCTCCGTGTTCCGCGGAAAGAATCATGCCTTGGCTGACATATTTCTTCATCATCTTACGTGGTTTGAGGTTGGCCACGATTTGGAGTTTCTTGCCGACCAATTCTTGTTCATTTGGATAGAATTGAGCGATACCTGAGAGGATTTGACGGTCTTCGCCATCTCCTGCATCTAGGCGGAAGCGAAGCAGTTTGTCTGATCCTTCGACGCGTTCCACTTCTTTGACTTCTGCTACACGGATTTCAACCTTGTCAAAGTCTTCAAATTTGATCTCGTCTTTTTCAGACTTGAGTTCCACTTCTTCTGGAATCCATTCTTTTTCTTGTGGTTTGCCTGCAGTCATTTGAGATTGGATGTAGGCAATTTCTTCTTCCATGTCAAGACGTGGGAAGATTGGAGTTCCTTTGGCAACCACTGTGACATTTTCAGGGAAGCCTGCTAAGGTCAAGTTTTCAAGATCGAAGTCCAAGCCCAAGCCAAGTTGTTCCATGATGGCGTTTGAGGTGTTCATCATGAATGGTTGGATCAAGTGAGCCACGACACGAAGGCTAGCTGCCAAGTGAGCCATGACCGCTGCCAATTGTTCCTTGTCGCCATCTTCTTTAGCGAGGACCCAAGGCGCTGTCTCATCTATGTACTTGTTGGTCCGAGAGATGATGTTCCATACGGCTTCCAAAGCGCGTGGGTAATCAACCGCATTCATTTGCTTGTGGTATTCAGCGATGTTTTCTTCAACTACCTTAGCCAAATCAGCATCAAATGCAGTGACATTTTCGACATAAGCAGGAACTTGACCACCAAAGTATTTGTTAATCATGGCTACCGTCCGGTTAAGGAGGTTTCCAAGGTCATTGGCCAATTCATAGTTGATACGAGCCACGTAGTCTTCTGGTGTGAAGGTCCCATCAGAACCAACTGGAAGGCTACGCATGAGGTAGTAACGGAGTGGATCCAAGCCGAAGCGTTCCACCAACATTTCTGGATAGATGACATTCCCTTTAGACTTCGACATCTTGCCGTCTTTCATGACAAACCAACCATGGGCAATCAAGCGTTCTGGCAATTTGATATCCAACATCATGAGAAGGATTGGCCAGTAGATCGAGTGGAAACGAAGGATGTCTTTTCCAACCATGTGGAAGACGGTTCCGTTCCAGAATTTATCAAAGTTTTCATGATCTTCTTGACCGTAACCAAGAGCCGTCACATAGTTGAGAAGGGCATCAATCCATACATAGACCACGTGTTTTGGATTAGATGGAACTGGAACTCCCCAGGTAAAGGTAGTCCGAGATACCGCCAAGTCTTCCAAGCCTGGCTCGATGAAGTTTTTCAACATTTCATTGAGACGGCCATCTGGCGTAATGAAATCCGGTTGAGATTTGAAAAATTCAACCAAGCGGTCTTGGTATTTGCTGAGGCGAAGGAAGTAAGATTCTTCGGAGACCCATTCTACTTCGTGGCCTGATGGGGCTACCCCACCGATGACCTTGCCATTCTCATCACGGAATACCTCAGCCAATTGGCTTTCTGTAAAGAACTCTTCATCAGAGACTGAATACCAACCAGAGTACTCACCCAGGTAGATGTCGTCTTGCGCAAGCAAGCGTTCAAAGACCTGAGCCACCACTTTTTCATGGTAGTCGTCTGTCGTACGGATGAATTTATCATATGAGATATCGAGTAATTGCCAGAGTTCTTTCACTCCAACGGCCATCCCATCTACATAAGCTTGCGGCGTAATCCCAGCTTCTTCTGCTTTTTGCTGGATCTTTTGACCGTGCTCATCAAGACCAGTCAGGTAGAAAACATCGTAGTTCATCATACGTTTGTAACGCGCCAAGACGTCACAGGCGATCGTTGTATAAGCTGAACCAATATGCAATTTACCAGATGGGTAATAGATAGGGGTTGTGATGTAGAATGATTTTGTCATTTTCTTTTCCTTTCAGGGCTAATGGAACCCAATTTAGTAACACTCTATTATAACATTTTTAGGAGACCCTGAAAACCCAAAACCAGCTAGGATCTAAGGAAGACAAGCAAAAAAGCTGACCGAAGTCAGCTTTCTATGATTGATAACGAATCCTGCTTTCTTACTTTCCAAGATAGTATTCTTTTACAACGTTCAATTTTTCGTCAAATTCGAATACCAATGGTGGGAAGTTAGGGATTTCCACATCCATGATTTCGTCGTCTGACAATTGTTTGATGTGTTTTACAAGGGCACGGATTGAGTTACCGTGTGCTCCTACAAATACGTTTTTACCGTCTTTAAGAGCTGGAGCGATTTTATCTTCCCAGAATGGAAGGGCACGTTCCAAAGTAACTTTCAAGTTTTCAGCATCTGGAATCACTGAATCGTCAAGTGAAGCGTAACGACGGTCAGTGTGTGCTGAGTGTTCATCATCACGGTCCATTGCAGGAGGCAATACATCGTAAGAACGACGCCAGATGTGAACTTGTTCATCACCAAATTGTTCAGCAGCTTCTGCTTTGTTTTTACCAGTCAAACCACCGTAGTGACGTTCGTTCAAGCGCCATGATTTTTCAACTGGAACCCACAATTGGTCAGAAGCTTCAAGAGCCAAGTTAGTCGTTTTGATCGCACGTTTCAATACTGAAGTGTAAGCTTGGTCAAATTCGATACCAGCTTCTTTGATCAATTTACCAGCGTCGATCGCTTGTTGTGTACCTTTTTCAGACAAATCAACATCAGCCCAACCAGTGAAAAGGTTAGCTTTGTTCCATTCAGACTCACCGTGGCGAGCAAAAACCAATTTTACCATTAGATGGATCTCCTTTTTATTCTCCGAGGTTCCCCCCGTTTATCTATTTTATTCTACTAGATTTTCAGTGAAAAATCTAGTGGCGACCATAGAAAAGTGCAATTTCTCACAAAAAAGAGCCTGACGGCTCTGGTTTGAAATTGAGGAATGTTTATTCTTATGTAGAAATAGGTTTATTCTGCCGATTGCTACTTCTCTTATGCTCTTTCATCTTCTAAAGGATGATTTCGTCTATAAACAATCCCACTGACATTCCACCACTCTCTGAGGATAAAAATCCAATAGAAGGCTTGACATAAGTAAAATCCCCATTCCAACCGTAGGAGGTCTATTTGAACAGTCATAGAAAACATGGTGAAGATTAAAATAATGCTACAGGCTACAAAAATTAACAGTGATTGAAGATGCGCCAGCAAAGGATAGCCTGTTTTATCTAGAAGATATTTTAAAAAAATAGCAAGTACTGGTAATACGAAAAGAATCACTAGTGAAATGGTGAAATAGGAATTAAGAAGACCTTCGAACTCTTTGGCATTGTAGAGAGAATGTTCACCTAGGAAAATCGTAAACCGTGCCGAATCATTCTCCCCTATTTTTTGATATATATAAAACGGTGACATCAATAGGGTCAAAACATAGGCCGTAAATAAGCCAAGCTGACGCCATAACTGATGATTAAATTTTATTTTTCCTTTTACCATATCTCCTTTCACCCCCTAACCTTTCCATTCCGAATTTCAACAGTCTCAGATACTTGTTTCCCATCATCGAACAGGCCATACCACCCATCTGGTAGAGACTTAATTGCCAAGTAATCCTTCAAAACTGATTTAAAATCATTCCCTGATTCTTTAAATCGACTTATATTTTCAGGGGAGATAATTTTAACATAAATGTCTCCTGATTCGATAAAACTACTATACGAGACATCATACCATCCCCCTAGAATTTTTAACTCAGAATTAGGAATGCCATTCTCATATTGCTCCATCAAACTGAAATAATTGTTACCTCGTTTCTTAAAAGGGGATAAGCTTATTTCAATCCAAGAGCCGCTAAAAGCACTATACTCGTTAATTTTTTTATCTAATTCTGCTTCAAGCTCGATTCGCTCAGTACTGAATTCAAATCCCTTCTCTATAATAGGCAAATAGGCTCTATCAAAATCATCATAGGTATTTTCTATTCCTAGGTTTTCAGCTAAATCAATCTTATTAGAATACGGCATCACCAAGTGTTTAAATCTGACTGATTTTTTTAGGGGAATTGAAATCTTTTTCCCTTCAACCGTTTCAGAATAGATAAAATTCACATCCGGACCGGCATTGGACCGAGTCCAAGAGAAACCTGTAATCTGTATATCTCCTCGGAAACTTCTACTATCATAGAAACCTTTTAGGTTAGCGTCTAAATTTCTATAAAAATAGAATCCTAGAAACAGTAGGAAGCAGATAACCACTAGAAAGGCTTTTGACCGATCACTAATCGTCGTCTGGCCCTTCTTGAAATGTTTTTTCAAATTCACGTTCCAACTCTTCTTCAACTCTTTCCTCCTTTATAATCTTTTTAAATTCTTCAGCATTCCGAACGATTTCTTTCTGCCCACTCTTTGTATAAGGAGCGCTAATAGACCAACTGAAATGATCTGCATCAGGAAACAAACTCTTGATGACAGTTTTTTCCTCCTCCATAGTGAGGTTTTGTTTTAAAATCAAGAGATGGCGATATTTTTTTAGTAGGGTTAAGAGTTTACTATCCTTCACCTTCACACCATTGCGATCTAATCTCTCCGTAGAACTTGAGGAAGTTTCTACTTTTTCATCTTCATCATCATATTCATAATCTATCCAACATCCTCCTACATCTATTTTATTTCTATCAAGACTGTATTTTTTTGTCTCAAATTTGGGTGCAGGCAATATTTGATAAAATCCACTGTAACCATAATCAACAATCATTTTTGGATCTGTCTCTGCGATTTCTCCCTTGTTCAGATTCACAAATAGGAGATTATTTTTTGTAACATTGAAAGCTACATACTCATCTTTTCCATCTGTAAACATGCTACTTCGCATGTTTCCTTCAATCGAGTCGTAACCCATTTTTTGAACGAGTTTTAAAACATCAATGGTATGACCTTCTCCTTTCTCTTGACCCAATTCATAATATCGAATTCTAAAATATTCATTTGCGTCTTTTTTCTTATCTTCGCCACTGATTAGTTTAGAATCTTGAAGGGCTATATATTGGGATCCGATAGTATAATATGGGGCATTATTTTTATCTTCTTTCTTAAAACTATAAGCCAATATTGGAATTCCGGTGGCCTCTTCACTAATGATTCGATTTTCCAATAACCGTTGTCCTCTACCAACATAATCATAATTTCTATCACTCACAACATGTACTGCTTCTTTTAGGTAAAGGAAGCTCCAAATACCGCCAACCATTAGAACGGTCACGGCAACTAGGGAAAGAATATGCCATATTTTCCAAGAAAAATTCTCCAGCTTCTTCATCTCGTTCTCCTATTGTTTGATTTCAAAAGTATATTATATCATGATTTCTCCTATTTTTCCTTCACTATCCTAGTGTGGTTTTACCATACAAAAAAGAGCCTGACGGCTCTGGTTTGAAAATAGCTTGCTTCTTTTTGTCTTCAACAAACATTCACAATATAGAACTATTCTTTTGATAAGATTTCTGCCTCATTAGCTGTTTTGGTAGCAGAATTTCGATATTCAATCATCTTTTTTATATCACGTAAGTTGCTATAAATATGAAACAAATAAATGAGTAAGCAGACATAGAAACCTGAGCTAAAGCTATAGTGATCTTTCTGAACTGACAAAGAAAACACCGCATAAACGAACATTACTACACAAGATACATGAATCAACAAAGACTGTAAACTAGCTAAAAATTGGTATCCCTTTTTTTCAAAGAAATTATGAATGAAAAAAGCAAGGATAGGTAAGGTTACTAATAGTAAAAGTAAAATGATAAAATAAAAATTTACAAGATCCTCAAACGCTTCACCCCCAAACACAGGGTTATTGTCCAGAAAGAGAAAAATTTGTGAATTATTTGGATTTGAAATAGCTAGATCATTGTAAAATGGCAAAGCTAGAAATGAAAAAATTAGGAAAATATACAATCCAAGTTCCCAAGCTAGACTAAGTCCAGTATCCTTTTGTATTTCTGACATGTTTAATCCCTTTCTTTAACCTTTCCATTAAAAATCATAGCTCGAGCTGTGGGTAGTTCAGTTGAGGTATCAAGAGCATAAATCCCATTTGGTAAGCTCGTTTTTTGTAAAAGTGTATTCAACTCATCCTTCAGATGTATACTTTCTTTATCGACACCTTTTGGTGGCGAAATTTGAACATACAAGGCATTATATTCTAATGCATCCTCTACTGGAAATTGATACCAGCCTCCAAGTACGGTACGATTCTTCTTCATTGATTCTTTCTCATATTCACCGAGCCATCTAACTCTATAATAATTTGATAATTGACTGAAAGTTGTAAATTTCAAAGTGATTTTAGAGCCTTTTAACGTAGAGTTTTGATTGATTTTATTTTGAATTTCCTGTTCCAATTTCTTACTGTCAGGATTGAGCTCGAGTGCTTTTTCAAGAATTGGACCATATACACTATACTCCTCAGCATACATTCCAATCGAATCCCCAGTCATTCCATAACGACCTTCTTTACCCAAATAAGGATAATATGGAATAACAAATTGTTCAACCTTCATTCGTCTCTTTAATGGAATAGAAATGACTTTTCCATTGACCTTCTCAGAATAAACATAATTGACATCTATTCCCAATTTATCTTGAGTAGATAGGGAAAGACTGGTGATCTTTATCTCACCTGGATAATGATTGCTTTTATAGAGTCCTTTGATGTTTGTTTCCAAATTTCTATAAAAACAAATACTGATAAGAGCCAAAAAGCCAACTAGAACGAGACAGCTTTTTAGTTTTTCATTCTTCATTTCCATATACTTTCTCAACTTTCTCTTCATCAACTACTTGGATTAATTCCTCAATATTGTGGATATATTCGTTATGACCATCCCTTGTATAGTCATCATCAATAAACCAAACAAAGTGAGTTGCATCCGGAAATAGCTTCGACACTAATGACTGGCTACTAGATAAATTTCTGTCTTCTTCTAAAACAAGGAGAAATCCATATTTTTTTAATATTGAAAGAAGTTTGCTATCTTCAGGTTTTTCTTCACTACTGTCTGAAGTTGAATAACTACTATCGTTTGTGGTAGTCATTTTCTTCTTTGGCTGTTTATAGTGAACCCATGGCCAAGAAATTTTCGTGTTGCTTTCCTCTTCATCGAAGTTCTTCGTAATGAAATCTGGATTAGACAGGGCCCTATAGATGCCTTTATAACCATATTGTATCGTTTTCTTCGGACGTTTTTTACTCTCCTTTTGCGTCCTAAGATTAAAATAGATGGATTCCTTATCTGTCACTTTCACCCTGACATACTCGTCCTTCCCATCAGAGTACATGGTTGACTCCATGTTTCCATAAATCGTTTTATAACCCAGTTTCTGAATAATTTTAAAGACATCAATGGTATGCCCCTCTCCTTTTTCTTCTCCAATCAGATAATAACGAATTTTAAAATATTCTTCCGAATCTTTTTCATTTTGATTAACATTACCCAGCTTAGAATCTTGAAAGGCTATATAGTTATGTCCGACAGCAATTTGATCATCATAACCATCTTCATCTGTATTTTTTAATGAAAGAGCTAAAATTGGGAATCCTGTATCTAGTCCCTTTACTTTTTCATAGTTCGTCAACCGTTGCCCTTTTCCAACATAAATATAATTTCGCTCATGAACAATATAGTCTGCATCTTTTACGTAAAAGAATGAACAAAGGCTACCAATAAAAAATACAGCCACAGCAATCAAGGTATAAACGTGCCACATTTTCCAAGAAAAATTCTCTAGCTTTTTCATCTCGTTCTCCTTTTGTTTGATCGTGAAAGTATATTATATCATGATTTTCCCTATTTTTCTCCTAGTTAAAATATAGGTATATTCTCATTGCATCAAAAAAGAGCCTGACGGCTCTGGTTTCTCTCACATTAATTTTTCTGACAGTCGGGGCAAATGCCATAGACCGTCATCTGGGTTTTGGTGATCTGGTAGCCACTTTGACTGGCTGCTTCTTCACGAAGATCTGGGACTTCGATATCCACATCTGCGATACGACCACATTTTTCACACACCACATTCAAATGGTCATGCCCCATGAAATCAAAATAGGTCGTGGTATCATTGCGAACCTTGATCTCAGAAACAACCCCCTCATCAATCAAAACCTTGATATTGTTGTAGACAGTTGCTAGACTCATGCTTGGAAACTGAGGCAATAAATCGCGATAGATCTTCTCAGCGCTTGGATGTTCATGACTCGCCACTAAATAGGAAAGAACTGCTCTGCGGGTATCAGTAATCCGAATACCCTTGGCACGCAAATTTTGCAAGACTTCTTCCACGCGCTCTTCTTCATGACGATGCAATGCGTTCACTATGATCCCCCCTTTCCAATATGATTTAATCGATTCGTTACCCCTATTATAGCATGTTTCAAAATAAATCACTATTTAGAATGCTTTTAATTAAAAAAATGTCCAGTGGACATTTTTTTCATGAGCCTGAAAACCGAAAAGCGAGTTTATGTCCGGGGGACATTGATTCACGAGCCTGAAATAGATTCATCTACTCTCAACCGATCCAACTGGTCATCCAGCGCACGGTTCCTAGGATCATTTTGACCACGAGGATCATAATACAGAACTCCAGTACGAACCACAGCCCTTTCAATAGATACAAAATAGGTCGGATAAACAACAAGGCAAAGAGGCCTAAAATGAATCGCATGGTCTTTTCTCTCTCCTTCTTTTTTCCTATTATACCCTTATCCTATAGAGCTGTCCAACAAAAAAACCATCCTAGAAATCTAGGATGGCTTTTCAAAATGCAATTATTTAACTGCTTCTTTAAGAGCTTTACCAGCTTTGAATGCTGGAACTTTAGAAGCTGCGATTTTGATTTCTTTACCAGTTTGTGGGTTGCGACCTTTACGAGCTGCACGTTCACGAACTTCGAAGTTACCGAAACCGATCAATTGAACTTTTTCACCTTTTGAAAGGTATTCTGAAACTGCTGCGAATACAGCATCAACAGCTGCTGCTGAATCTTTTTTAGTCAATTCTGTAGCTTCTGCCACTTTTGCGATCAAATCTTGTTTGTTAGCCATTTAACAAATCCTCCAAATTTTTTTAGGCTTTACGCCTTAACAGTACTATAATATCTAAAAAAAGCCTTTAGGTCAAGTACTAAACCTGTTTTTTCAAACATTTATTCAGCTTATTCGTAGCGCACCAAAACTGCAAATGCATTCTCACCTGTATGGGTTTGAATAATCGATCCAGTTTCGAGAACTGGGATAGCATTTTCAACGAACGATTGCAACTGAGCCTTCATTTCATTGGCCCACTCTGGTGCCCCTGCGTAAGAAATCCCGATCTCAGCCACCTTACTATGGGAAAGATTCTCTACCAATTCATTCAACCATTTCTTAAAGGTCTTGTTACCGCGCCCTTTGACGATTGGTTCTAACTGATGGTCCTTCATTTGCATCACGACACGGATATTGAGAAGGGAGCTCAAAAGTCCTGTAACACGGCCAATGCGCCCACCTTTAACCAGATTTTCCAAGGTAGAAACACCGATATACAACTCTGTCTTTTCTTTGACTTCTTCGATGCGAGCCAAGACAGTGTCTAAATCAGCTCCGTCTTTGGCCAACTTGGCTGCCTCAACCACCTGGAACTTCATGGCTTGGTCTGTAAAGCCACTATCAATCACAGTAACATCTGCTCCTGACAAGGTTGCCCCTTGGCGAGCCGCCTCTACGGTTCCTGACAAGGCATGAGACATATGAATCGAAACGATATGAGCTCCGTCTGCTGCTAACTTTTCATAAACCTCCGCAAAGACTCCAACGGGTGGTTGGCTGGTCTTTGGAAGATTTTTGCTAGACTGCATTAAGCGCAAGAAGTCCCCTTCACCCAACTCACTGTCGGAATAAAGGACTCCATCCACCATAACAGAAAGTGGCACAATGGTAATGCCATATTCTTCAACCACTTCAGGCTCAATTGTAATAGATGAGTCTGTAACTATTTTAATATTTGCCATATATTTCTATACTCTTCCTAAGAATGTTCTGCTTTCATTATATCAAAAAACACGGGGTTTTGCAGTGAAAGATATCCATTCCTGCTTCCTCAGTCGTCTGCGGCAGAAAAACCTGTATTATGAAGGACATGGTCATGGACGATGCCTTGATCATCCAAAAGCAATCCATGGAGGACTCCACCATAGACAGCGCCTCCATCGACGCCCATCTTCTGGTCTGAAATCCAAAGATTTTCGGTACCGACTGGCTCATTGAGCAGTCCATAGACTGGTGTATGGCCAAAGACGATCCATTTGCCTGTATGATTCTCCGCTTCATGGAATGGTTTTCGGATCCAGACTTTTTGGTAATCACTGGTTTCCCGCCAATTTTCAAGGGTTAGATCCACACCAGCGTGTACAAAATAATAGGTCTCTGTCTCGTAGTCAAAAGGCAAACTACGGATGAAGGCCACCAAGTCAGGAACGGCATTTTCTACTGCTTGCGCATCCGCAATGCCATCTACAGGAGCATCGAGCGGCCGGCCTAACAGAGAGTTGATAGTCGTATCGCCACCATTTCTTCGGTAGTGGTCATAACGCTCTTCTGGATTGTCCAACCAGGCTAAAAACATGTACTCGTGATTCCCGGAAAGGCAAACAGCTCCGTGATGGTCTACGTAGTCCTTTACGATTTCAATTGATCGTTTGCTGTTTTCGCCTCGATCTATCAAATCCCCTAAAAAGACCAATTGAGCTTTTCCATCCCATTCTGTCATGAGCTCTTCTAGCATTTGTGCTTTTCCGTGAATATCTCCGACTACAAAGTATGTTGACATTGTTTCAAACCTTCTTTCTCTTAACGCTTGAGAAGTTGCTCTGCTTGTTGACGGGCAGCTTCCGTTAGATCCTCTCCTGCCAGCATCTTGGCAATTTCTTCAATTCGTTCTTCTCTATTGAGCAAACGCACAGTAGATACAGTTGAGTGTTCATCACTGATTTTCTCAATATAGAATTGATAATCTGCTGCAGCGATGACTTGAGGCAGGTGAGAAATGGCAAGCACTTGGCCATTTTGACCAATCTTATGAATTTTCGCTGCAATGGCTTGAGCCACGCGCCCAGAGACCCCTGTATCCACCTCGTCAAAGACGATACTGGTTTTTCCTTCTTTTCGAGAAAAAGCCGACTTAATGGCCAACATCAAGCGTGACAATTCTCCGCCGGATGCTACCTTGACAAGAGGTTTAAAGTCCTCACCTGGGTTGGTCGAAATGTAAAATTCGACAGCTTCATTTCCCTCACGATTAAACTTAGCCTTACTAAAACGCACTTGAAAACGCGCCTTGTCCATGTAGAGATCTGCCAATTCTTGCTGGATTTCATTTTCCAAAGCTTGGGCCAGAGTATGCCGCTGATCACTCAAATCTTGAGCCAAGGTGACCAAACTCTTTTCCAAACGTTTGAGTTCTTTTTCCAAATCCTCAGACGAGAGGTCACTTCCGGTGAGGAGGCTATATTCTTTGGTGATTTGCGCCAGGTATTCTAAGACGTCCTTGACTTGGCCACCATACTTGCGCGTGATGGAGTGGATCAAATCCAAACGCGATTCCACCTGCATGAGGCGATTGCCATCAAACTCCAGACCATCGACCACATCTTCTAAGCGCTTGGTAATATCCTCAAGGGCATAGAAGGTTTCCGATAACTGGCTTGAGAGCTCTTTGTAGGTCGGATCATATTCTTCAATGCTTTCCAGATCATTCATGGCTGAGCGAACATTGGAGAGGCTCGAAAACTCTTCTGCATCCAGCATGGTATAGGCATTGGTTAGGGTATCAGCAATCATCTTGTGATTGAGCAGGCGTTGGCGTTCTTGCTCCAGATGCAGGTCCTCATCTACTTCCAAGGCAGCTGCCTCAATCTCTGCAATTTGAAACTCCAACATCTCGATACGGGCCTTGTTTTCCTGCTGGTTGCGCTGGAGTTCCACCACTTGTTTGCGCAGGCGTTTGTAATCTTCAAAGGTCTGACGATAAGCATCTTTGGTTTGGAAAAAGGCTGCATCCCCAAATTCATCCAACATAGCGATATGCAATTGGGGCCGCATGAGTTCTTCCTGATCATGCTGGCCATGGATGTCCACCAGATGTTGACCGACTGCCTTTAAGACAGACAAATTCACCATCTGACCATTGATCCGGCTGACACTTCGTCCATTTTGCAAGATCTCTCGGCGAATGATCAATTCATCGGTCCACTCTAGTCCTTGCTCTTCAAAGAGAGCCGTCAGATGGCGATTGCTCTCAACGGTAAAGAGACCTTCGATTTCCGCTTTTGGGGCTCCATGTCGGATGACATCAGTCGTTGCGCGGCTTCCCAGCATCATGTTCATAGCATCGATAATGATGGATTTCCCTGCACCTGTTTCCCCTGTCAGTACCGTCATTCCCTTTTCAAAATTTAAGGAAATCTCTTCGATAATGGCAAAGTTCTTAATCGAAATTTCTAATAGCATAGCCTCTTACCACCCAAAGATTGATTTGAGGATATTCTCTGCTTCTGGAGCTGAATAGGCGATCAGTAAGATCGTATCATCATCTGCAACAATACTAAAGATATGCTCCTTATAAATCTCCCGCAAGCGCCGTTTAACTAAAGGAGCTGTCCCTGGAACCATGGTGAAATTGACATATTCTCCCATGCGACGATGAGACAAAATATTGCTTTCGATCATCCCGATCCCTTGGTGGTGCTTACGTGGCAATTCATAGACATAGGTCATGTCTTTCAGAGGGCGTTTTACGATGCCCAATTCTTTGATATCCCGTGATACTGTCGCTTGGGTTGCTGAGATGCCTTCTTCTTTCAAATGTTCGACGATCTCTTCTTGCGTCCCCACTTCATGATCGCGAATGAAGCGGCGAATTTTTTCTAATCTAATATTCTTACTCTTCATGTTTAAATTCCTTGTGTGCCAGCTCCACAACAGCCTCCAGCTGCTCTGTAGTCGGCTTTGTTTTCTCTTCTTTTTTTTCTAGATACATCAAAAATTCGATGTTGCCATGGCCTCCTTGGATAGGGGAATAATCTACTCCCATTACCGCAAAGCCATGTGTCCCTGCAAAAGCAGCGACCTTTTCAAGAACGGCTAAATGAATCTTAGGATCCTTAATGATCCCATTTTTCCCGATCTGTTCGCGTCCTGCCTCAAACTGAGGTTTGACCAAAGCCACGACTTGTCCATTATCTGCCAAAATCCGGTGAAGGGCTGGCAGAATCAAGTCCAAGGAAATAAAGCTGACATCGATACTCGCAAAGCTCGGTGTCGCTTCAAAATCATCTGGCTCGGCATAGCGGAAATTGAACTGCTCCATCGAGACCACCCGAGGATCATTGCGCAATTTCCAGGCCAACTGATTGGTCCCGACATCCACCGAAAAGACCTGGCTGGCTCCATTTTGCAGCATGACATCTGTAAAGCCACCTGTAGAAGCTCCGATATCAATCGCAATTTTCCCCTCTACAGATAAACCAAATTGGTTCAGGGCTTTTTCTAATTTAAGACCGCCCCGGCTGACATATTTGAGCTTTTCGCCCTTTAATTTCAACTCGGTTGCTTCATCAATTTTTTCACCCGGTTTATCGAAGCGCTCACCATTGATAACGGCAACGACAAGACCTGCCATCACCCCTCTTTTGGCTTGTTCGCGGGTATCAAATAGGCCTTGTTTATAGGCTAATACATCCACTCTTTCCTTAGCCATCTATTCGTAATCCTTCTATTAATTTCTTGATCGCTCGCGGATCAAAGTCACAAGCACTTGTAATCTGATCCAACAAGTCCTCGCAAGCGTCTAATTCGCTTGTCAGCAAAGCTTTTGATTCTTCCAATCCCAACAAGGCTGGATAGGTCGATTTTTCAGCTACTAAGTCCTTTTGAGGAGTCTTCCCCAAAGCTTCAAAATCAGCGACCAAATCCAAAATATCATCTCGCACTTGAAAAGCCAGGCCTAATTTTTTCCCGATTTTTTCTAAGAGCTGAGCAATGTCTGCTTGCAACTCTAACATCAAACCGGCTGCGATGAAAGGATAGGCAAGGAGGCGTCCTGTCTTATTGGCATGGATGGTCTGCAATTCTGCTAACGTGAGCTGTTTGTGCTCCCCTTCCATATCAAGGACTTGGCCAGCTACCATTCCACGACTACCGGAAGCATCTGACAATTCAAGAATCAAGGAGACCTTGACCGCATCAGGAAGGGCACTCGCAGCTATCATCCCAAAGGGATCGAGAAAAAGCGCATCCCCTGCTAAAATCGCCAGGTCTTCTCCGAATTTCTTATGATTGGTCAATTGCCCCCGACGGTAATCGTCATTGTCCATGGCAGGCAGATCATCGTGAATAAGGCTTCCTGTATGGATCATCTCTAAAGCCCCTGCCACTTGAAAGTGAGCCTCCGTCAATTCCAATCTAAAGGCCTCTAACAATTCTAGAAGAAGCAAGGGGCGCAGGCGTTTTCCACCTGCCTGGATCGAATACAGGACCGAGTCCACTAAATGGGGGGCAACGGCTTTCTCCTCATAAAAAGAGCGAACTGCTTGCTCTACTCTATTTCGTTTTTCTTCTTGTCTCATGCTAGATCCGCTTCAGTACCATCTGCCTGCATGACCTTGACCAAGGTTTTCTCTGCTTGATCCAAAGTATCTTGCAATTCTTTTGACAACTTCATTCCTTTTTGGAATTCTGTAATGGCTTCTTCTAAAGCCACATCACCACTTTCTAATTTTTGGACGATGACTTCCAAATCTGCTAAATTTTCTTCAAATTTCTTTTCTTTCGACATGTTTTACCTCTACTTCTAACTGGCCATCTCTCATGATGAGGGACAGCGGGTCCCCTTCTGTTACTTTCGCAACCGAATCTAGAACCTGATCTCCTTCCTTGACCATGGCATAGCCACGCGCAATAATCCGACTGGTATCGAGCATCAAGAGAGCTTCTGATAAGCCTTGCACCTTGATCTTTTGCTCTTTAAGGACTTGTTCCATTCGGTTGATTAAGATTCTCTTATCTTGGAGCAGGCGGTCCTGGTAGCGCTCGATGCGATGCAAAGGAGACGTGGCTTCTAGGCGATGACGCAGACCTTGCAGCTGATTGGCCCCTTGTCCATATGCATCGCGCATCCCTTGTTTCAAACGCAATTGCAACTGGTCAATCTTTTGCAGGTAGCCATCATAGAGTCTTTCAGGCTGTCTAAAAATAACCGATTGACTTAATTTCGCCAAGCGTTCACGATTATAGGCCAAGCGATTGGACATCGCTGTTGCCATGCGATTTTCCTGCTTTTGTAAATGGGACAAGAGATCCAATTTGGTCACTGGAGTAGCTAATTCAGCAGCGGCTGTTGGAGTAGCAGCTCGTCGGTCTGCTACAAAATCGGCTAGAGTCGTGTCTGTCTCATGTCCAACACTGGAGATAATCGGAATCCGCGATTCAAAAATGGCTCGCACCACTGCTTCTTCATTAAAGGCCCAGAGATCTTCAATCGAACCACCCCCACGACCAATAATCAAGACATCCAAATCATCCCGTTGGTTAGCTCTTTGAATATTAGCAACCACCTCACTAGATGCACCTTCACCCTGAACCTTGGTCGGGTAGAGCACAATCTCAACACCAGGGAAGCGTCGGCTCACCGTTGTGATAATATCGCGAATCACGGCCCCACTTTGACTGGTGATGACCCCGATCTTTCTTGGAAATTGTGGCAGAGCTTGCTTCCACCGATCCTGAAAGAGCCCTTCTTCGGTCAACTTTTTCTTGAGTTGCTCAAATTGGATGGCCAAGGCCCCTACCCCATCTGGCTCAGCCTTTTCGATAACAATGGAATAACTCCCACTTGGCTCATAGAGCTGAATGCGACCGATGACGTTGATCTTCATGCCTTCTTCTAGCTCAAAACCAAAGCTTCGATAAACCCCAGCCCAGACCGTCGCCTGAATAACCGCTTTTTCATCCTTTAATGAAAAATACTGGTGATTGGGGCGTTTTCGGAAATTGGAGACCTGCCCTGTCAGATAAACCCTTTCCAAATAGGGATCCTTATCAAATTTTAATTTCAAATATTTGGTCAAACTTGATACGGATAAATAGTTGGACATAGGAACTCCTTTCTGCAGAATATGATCAAGTTTAATTATACCAAAAAACACCAAAAAAGGCTGGCAGACAAAGCGAAATCATGAATTTCCTTTCTCTACAAGCCTCATTTTATTCAAGTTATCCTCTACTTGTCTGTTTGACACCAGCTTCCTTATTTTTCACACTTTTCTAACCGTTCAATAAAGGAGCTAAGAAGCGCTTGGGGTTCCCCTTCATTTGGATATGCATAACTAATATAGAAGACTGTTTTTTCCTCTTCAACCAGCGGAATTTTGACAAGATTTGGATATTCTGGAAAAAGAGTCAGATCGGTCATGAGGCCAATCCCTAAATTTTCTTCGATGAAACTCAAAACCTATTTAGGATACAACAAATGAGGCTGGGACAAAAGTCCTAGCCTCTCAGTTATTTTTGGATTGTCGAGCAAGACGCAGCGGTTGACTGGGCTCTACTACGCTGATTTCATCAGCTTTTACAGCCCTACTAAACTGTGCGGAGGTGGGGCGACGAAATCGAATTCTAACGAATTACCGATTTCTGTCCCACTCTCTTTATTCTTTAGGAGGCTTTTGTATCCTATTTTTGATAGGTTTTCACGACCCAATTGACCCCTTCATCTGCCGTGATGGTATAGACAGGATTCTCAGTCGTTTCATAAAAGGTCATCGAGAGAGTTTTACCATCCACGAATACTTCAATTGAGTTGGTATCTCGAAGAATCGAGAAATGATGATCCTTTTCACCATCCAACTGAATCCATCTTGATTGAATTTCTGGGCTTTCTTTTCCAGAAATGAGGTATCCAAATTGGTCTCGACTCAAGCTAAAGCGTTTATTGAAGGCATCGTAAATCAATTGCAAGGCACTATCAGCATCAGATTCATTCCCATAGCTTAGGATAAAGGAGCGACCTGATTTAGCACCTATCTCAAACAAGGTTTGTTTCCCTCTAGCTGGGATCGTGATTTGATTGCCCTTCACAATGGTTTCTGGCGCATTCTCTACAAGGAAGTGATCTTTCACAGACTCAGGTAATTCCTGAACCAATCGTCCGTCTTTCAGAGACAATTTTCTTGGAAGAGTCATACTACCTGCCCACCCATGAGCTAAATCATGACTGGGCATAGACCGGTGCCACATTTGCATCCATGCAACCATGTATCGTTCGCCCTTTGGTCCTTGACAAGTTTGAGGAGCATAGAAATCCAAACCGCCATCCATTTCATCATAGGAATCGACACGAAAGCGCCCTGTTTCCCAATTCATGTCACCGATAAAGGCAACCGTCGAATTTAAGTTCCAGTATTTTTCTTGCTGTCTTTCCATTTCAATGGGTGACAAGATCAAGACCCATTTGCCATCTAAAGGGAAGAAATCGGGACACTCCCACATAATCCCTTGCCCTTTTTCACCTTCTAAAAGAACTGATGTAAAGGCCCAATCTACTAGATTACTTGATGCAAATAGGAGAATCTGACCTCTGTCATCTGGCGTCTTAGAAGCAACGACAGCGTAATAGCTTCCTTGGTATTCAAATACTTTAGGATCACGAAAATCTGCAATATCTGCGATCCCCTCAATATGTTGAGCATGGATCACTGGATTAGTAGGCAACTTTTCAAAGGTAATGCCATCTGTCGAAACCGCAAGACACTGAGTCTCCTCGCGCTTTTCCTCATCGTCTACATGACCAGTATACAGCAAATAGAGCTTGTCATCTTTCACAATAGCACTACCCGAGAAACAACCATCCTTATCATAGCTTTCACTTGGTGCTAAAGCTACTGGCAGTTCTTCCCAATGGAGAAGATCTTTTGATTTGGCATGCCCCCAATGCATGGGCCCCCAAACACTATCATAGGGATAGAATTGGTAAAACAAATGGTATTCCCCACGGAAATAAACAAAGCCATTTGGATCGTTCATCCAGCCGATTGGAGGTAGCAAATGAAATGCTCCTCGATATTGCTGGTTGACCTTCTCCCTGTTTTCATCGATATACTGATTTGCTTTCCGAATGCTTTCCTTCATCTTTTTTACCTATTTTCTATTTTCAGTGCTGATAACCTGATCTTTGTCACTCCACTTCTTCATCCATTTGGGGATTTCTTGGCTGATGGTCGTGGGTAGAACCACATAAAACTCCTTGCTCAAGTCTTCTGCAATGGCTGAATGGAGATAGGTCGCAACCACCACGCGCTCATAGAGACTGACCTGTGGGAATTGACCCGTAAATCCTGCGATCATCCCTGCCAAGGTATCTCCCATACCCCCTGTTGCTTGATAGGGACCACCAACATCTAGCTGATAGCCCTCATCTTGCCCACTTGTCCAAATGCGGGTGTGTGGCCCTTTTTCTACAATGACAGTCCCTTGAGGAAAGTTCTGTACTGCTCTTCGACTCTTGCCTTCTGTCTGGCTTGCTAGATCAAGCCCTGACAGTTTTTCCCATTCTTTTTGGTGAGGGGTAAAGACCAACTGAGCCTCTGGCAGGTCAAACTGAGAGGCCGCAAAAAGACTAATAGCTCCTCCATCTAATATCAAGACCTGCTGGCTAGAGACTTGCTCAAAAATCATCTGCAAGATTGCTTGGCTTTCTCTTGCTTCCTTTAAGCCTGGACCGACAAGAATCACGCTGGCTTTTTGGAGTTGCTCCCGAAGAAGTTCGTGATCCGCCAGATCAAAGCCCATAGCTTCAGGAAGATGGCTATGAAGGGCTGTCAGATTGTCAGGATCTGTTGCGACAGTAACCAGCCCCGCACCACTATGAACCGCAGCAAGCGCCGCCATAATAATAGCTCCCCCATAGGGGTAAGTCCCCCCAATCAAGAGCAGGCGACCAAAATCGCCCTTATAAGAATTCGCATCTCGCTTCACAATGACTCGCTGGATCTCTTCTTTCTGAACTGTTCTCATACCTTCCTCATTTCTAGCGAAAAAGGAGAAGCCACGACTCCCCCTCCATCTTTTATTTTCCTCTGAATTCTGCAAAGACTTGCAAGATCTTAGCAGCCACAGCTTGTGGTTGATTTTGTTTGGCTACCAATTGATCATCCGCATAAGGCTGAAGGGCTGGAAAATCACCAATTTGAACTGCATAAAGAGCTTTTTCAAAGAGCTCGATATCATTTTGATCATTGCCAAAAGCCACGAAATTCTCTCCACAGAGTTCTTCTACCGTTGTGGCTTTATGCGTGTCTGCTGGATTGAGATAGATGCATTTTTCATGCGCATGATAGCGGATATGGGCCTTTTCTGTCTTTTCGATCCGCTCGATGATCTCATCCACGAGCTCCTCATGACCACCCATATAGATCACGACCTTAATCGGATCTGTCAGCTCCTCTAACGAGCGATACTGGGCTTTCTTGAGGGGATCCACATTAGCAACAAAAGGAATCTTTTCCAAAATCTGTCCGCTATAATCAAAGGTATCATCCACAAAAAATGGTAGATTGTAATGGCGACAAAAGCCAAGGACTTCCCGATACACATCCTTGTCCAATTGTTCCTCATATACTAATTGCCCCTGGCGATAGGCCAATCCACCATTTAAACCAATCACGAGTTGCTGACTCAATGAGTCCCCTAAAAGGCCCAAGCAGTCCCGGTAAGAACGTGCAGAAGCAAAGGCAACTTCATGGCCAAATTCTTCTGCTCTCAATAAGACCTGTTTGATTTCATCATCGATTGTGACACCATCGAATGACAGGGTTCCATCTAAATCAAATACAAACTTCATCTTGTTCACACTTTCATTTTTTTAAGGCACGAACAGCTGCTTCGTAGGTCTGCTCCATCAGCATGGTGACGGTCATAGGCCCAACCCCTCCTGGTACCGGGGTAATATGACTGGCCAAAGGGGCAACGGAGTCAAAATCGACATCCCCACACAATTTGCCATTCTCATCGCGATTCATTCCGACGTCAATAACAACGGCGCCTTCTTTCACGAAGTCTGCTGTTACAAATTTCGCACGACCGATCGCAACAACCAAGATATCTGCTCTTCTAGCAATTTTAGGCAGATGATGGGTCCGGGAATGGGTCAAGGTTACCGTCGCATTTTTGGCGAGGAGCAACTGTGCCATTGGTTTTCCAACGATATTGGAACGACCAATCACGACTGCTCGCTTCCCTTCTAGATCAATCCCGTACTCTTTGAACATCTCCATGATCCCAGCGGGAGTTGAAGGCACCATGAGAGGATTCCCAGCCCACAAGCGTCCCATATTCAATGGATGAAAGCCATCCACATCTTTTGTCGGATCAATGGCTAAAAGGACTGCATCCGCATCGATATGCTTAGGCAGTGGCAACTGCACCAAAATCCCATGCCAAAGGGGATCTTGATTGTAGTGTTCGATCACTTCTAATAATTCAGCTTGGCTGATGCTTTCAGGAAGTCGTCTCACTTCACTCCGAAAGCCTGCCGCAATAGCAGAACGCTCTTTATTTCTTACATAGATTTTGCTAGCTGGATTATCTCCTACCACGATGACAACGAGGCCAGGCACAACTCCTGTCTCTTCTTTTAATCGTGCTGTTTTCTTCGCAATCTCACCCTGTAATTTTGTAGCGAGCGCCTTCCCATCAATGAGTGTCGTCATATCAATTCTCTTTCTAGTCAAGTAATGAAAATAGTCCTCTCTATTATAGCAGATTTCAACTCTCAAACCTAACTGTTCCTAATTAGAATTTCCTATAGACGAAAACTATAGCCAGATGGACAAAAAATGAGCTTGAGACCACCCCAAACTCATCCACACAGCTGCTTAGTAAAGCAATTCATAAATTTCCATTGCAATTAAATCAATGCTATCAAATGTATAGGTTTCACGCGCTTCAACATCACGAAGTGTAAAGGTTGAACCTTCTTCTTCATTGTGGTTGTAGGCTACTTCAGCGACAACAACACCGTCACGTTCAAAATTACGTTTCAAGTTTCCACCGTCTTTTGTCATCGTCTCCAAACGGTTGATAATCCGTACTAAATGTGATTCCATTTTATTTCTCCTCTTTACTTTCTACTCTCCTATTTTATCATAAAAGAGAAAGCTCTTCCAATAAAAATTCACATTTTTCCATTGATTTGCTCTTTCTTCAATCCTTAGCGACATTCCGTAGCAAATTCTTGCAAACTTCTAGAATACTGATATAATGAAACTATAAATCTTTGACTATTTTTGACCTTTTAAAAATAGGATTGTCTCTTGATGGAAAACCATCAAAAACCTACTGTGAGGTATGTATATGCTTTGTCAAAATTGTAAAATAAATGAATCAACCATCCATTTATATACAAATGTAAATGGACGTCAGCAGCAAGTAGACCTCTGTCAAAATTGCTATAAAATTATGAAAACAGACCCAAATAACAGCTTCTTGAAAGGCATGACCCAACGGAGCCAACTGACTGGAGATCCCTTCGAAGATTTCTTCAATAACCTTGGAAACTTCCAAAGTCCACAAGAACCTCAAACTCCTCCAACTCAATCCGGAGGCAGTTATGGAGGTGGCGGCTACGGCCAAAACAATAACCGTGGTGGTGGTCAAGATCCTCGTCAAGCACGCCCTCAAAAGCCAAAAGGACTGTTAGAAGAGTTCGGCATCAATGTCACAGAAATTGCCCGCAAAGGGGATATTGACCCTGTCATCGGCCGTGACGAGGAGATTATCCGTGTCATCGAAATTCTCAACCGTCGAACCAAGAACAACCCGGTTCTGATTGGGGAACCTGGGGTCGGAAAGACTGCCGTTGTGGAAGGCCTGGCTCAAAAAATCGTCGATGGCGACGTTCCACATAAATTGCAAGGAAAAGAAGTCATCCGCCTAGACGTCGTCAGCCTCGTTCAGGGCACTGGCATCCGTGGTCAATTCGAAGAACGCATGCAAAAATTAATGGATGAAATTCGTCAACGCGAAGATGTTATTCTGTTCATCGACGAAATCCATGAAATTGTTGGCGCAGGATCAGCCGGCGAAGGCAATATGGACGCTGGAAATATCCTCAAACCAGCCTTAGCGCGTGGAGAACTCCAATTAGTCGGTGCTACTACCCTCAATGAATACCGTATCATTGAAAAAGATGCGGCCTTGGAACGTCGGATGCAGCCCGTTAAGGTCGATGAACCAACGGTTGAAGAAACCATCACCATCCTCAAGGGCATCCAGAAAAAATACGAAGACTACCACCACGTCCACTATACAGACGGGGCCATCGAAGTGGCAGCTATTCTTTCAAACCGCTATATCCAAGATCGCTTCCTGCCAGACAAGGCCATTGATTTGTTGGATGAAGCGGGGTCTAAGATGAACCTGACCCTAAACTTTGTGGATCCAAAAGTGATCGACCAGCGCTTGATTGAAGCTGAAAACCTCAAAGCCCAAGCAACCCGCGAAGAAGATTTTGAAAAAGCAGCCTACTTCCGCGACCAAATCGCGAAATACAAGGAAATGCAAGGTCAACATGTCACCGATCAGGAAACCCCTGTCATCAGTGAAAAAACGATTGAACACATCGTTGAACAAAAGACCAATATTCCTGTTGGTGATTTGAAAGAAAAAGAACAGTCTCAATTGATCAATCTGGCTTCTGATTTGAAAGCTCATGTGATTGGTCAAGACGATGCAGTAGATAAAATCGCGAAAGCCATTCGACGCAATCGTGTCGGCCTAGGATCTCCTAACCGTCCGATCGGAAGCTTCCTCTTTGTCGGACCAACCGGTGTCGGAAAGACCGAATTGTCTAAACAATTGGCGATCGAGCTCTTTGGCTCTGCAGACAATATGATCCGCTTTGACATGAGCGAATACATGGAAAAACATAGCGTAGCGAAACTAGTCGGAGCTCCTCCAGGCTATGTTGGCTACGATGAAGCTGGACAACTAACGGAAAAGGTCCGTCGCAATCCTTACTCCCTCGTGTTATTGGATGAAGTGGAAAAAGCCCATCCAGATGTCATGCACATGTTCTTGCAAGTCTTGGATGATGGCCGTTTGACAGATGGTCAAGGCCGTACCGTTAGCTTCAAAGATACCATTATCATCATGACCTCTAATGCTGGAACTGGCAAAGCTGAGGCCAATGTTGGTTTTGGAGCTGCTCGCGAAGGTCGAACCAACTCTGTACTTGGAGAACTCGGGAATTTCTTTAGCCCTGAATTCATGAACCGTTTTGATGGCATCATTGAATTCCAACCTCTATCAAAAGAAAACCTTCTCCAAATCGTTACCCTCATGCTCGATGAGGTCAATCAACGTCTCGCACAAAATGAGATTCATCTGGATGTGACAGAGAAGGTGAAAGAAAAATTGGTCGATCTGGGATACGATCCAAAAATGGGGGCCCGCCCACTCCGTCGTACCATCCAAGACCATATCGAAGATGCCATTACCGATTATTACCTGGAACATCCAAGTGAGAAACAACTCAAAGCCGTCATGACCAGCAATGGGAAAATCTCTATCAAGTCTGCTCACAAACCAGTTGAACAGACTTCAGAATCATAATCAGTAAATGTACATTCAGAGAGTGGGACAGAAATCGGTAATTCGTTAGAATTCGATTTCGTCGTCCCACCTCCGCACAGTTGAGTAGGGCTGTAAAAGCTGATGAAATCAGCGTAGTAGAGCCCACTCAACCACTGCGTCTTGATCAACAATCCAAAAACAATTGAGAGGCTAGGACTTTTGTCCCAGTCTCTTTCTTTTTTCCCTCCAGATTTTTGCTAAAAAATATGATATAATGATGAAAAAATAAGAAAAGAGAAAACCATGACCATTCCAAGTTTTGGTGAAAAGAAACAAGATGTGACCTACATCAATCGCTATGGTGTCTACGCTGTTATTCCCAATAAGGACAAGGATCAGATTATCCTCGTTCAAGCTCCAAATGGGGCTTGGTTCTTGCCTGGCGGGGAAATAGAGGCAGGTGAAGATCACTTGCAAGCTCTGAAGCGGGAACTGATCGAAGAATTAGGTTTTACCGCTGTTTTAGGACAATACTATGGCCAAGCAGATGAGTATTTCTATTCCAGTCATCGCGACACCTACTACTACAATCCTGCCTATATTTATGAAGTGCTAGACTATACAGAGGCTCAAAAACCACTGGAAGATTTTAACAATCTTGCTTGGTTTCCTGTAGATGAAGCTATTGAAAAACTCAAACGTGGCAGTCATAAATGGGGCATTGAACAGTGGAAAAATACCCACAAAAAATAAAGGAATTCTTTCACAAAAAATAAAAAAGTGCTATAATAAATGAAGATAGAGGTTAGGAGGAACTCATATGAAGCTCATTAATACCACAAATAGTCATGCTGCACTGGTCAAAAGCCAACTTGCCAGCACTGACGCCTTGCTTGTCGAGGTTTATTCCGCGGGCAATACTGATGTCGTTTTTACACAGGCCCCAACACACTATGAATTATTGATCAGTAACAAACACCGAGCTATTCGTGAAACTGAAGTAGAAAAAATTCGTGAGTTCTTTTTAAAACGTAAGATTGATCTTCAAATCATTGACCAATCCGCTATTAAAACCCTCTACTCCGATAAACTAATTGAAATTTCCTTTCCAATTACTAAGTAAGGCCAATTTGCCTTACTTTTTTCTTTCCTTAATGCATGAATCTCTACACTATTCTAGCCATTAAAAAAGAAGTTCCTTTATGGAACTTCTTTTAATGGCTTTTATTTAGCTTCAAATCCTTCTGCGACTGCATCCGCAAAGTTCTCTTCGACGATGTTTGCACAGTGATCACAGATGGTTGCGTGGTAGTGACGTTCAGCCGTTGTTGGATCGATGCGACGGCAACGGTCACAAACTTCACCAGCGGCACGGTCAACTGTGAAGGCTACATCTTCAAAGGTCACTGCACCTTCTGGAGCTGAGCCTTCTGCGATGGTCAATTCAGAAACAATCAAGAGTTGAGCAACATTGCTATCAACAGCTCCAAGAAGTGTTTTCACAACTTCATTTGGATAAACAGTCAAGTGAGCTTCAAGTGATTTACCAATCACTTTTTCATTCCGCGCTTCTTCCAAGGCTTTTTGCGCTTGACCACGGAAGTCCATGAAGGCTGACCAAGTATCCAAGATTTCTTCCTGGTTGGCAAACGTTTCTGCTTCTGGTAATTCTGATAATTGAACAAAGTCTTCTGTTTCAAACTCGAGATATGACCAGATTTCTTCTGCAGTGTGAGGAAGAATTGGTGTCAAGAGTTTGGTGATTTTCACAAGAATATCATAGAAGACGGTCTGCATTTGACGACGTTCAAGTGACTTAGCCCCTTCAATGTAAACAACATCTTTGGCAAAGTCAAGGTAGAAAGCAGACAAATCAACGTTGATAAAGTTCACTAGGGCTTTATAGATTGTCAAGAATTCAAAGTTTGCATAAGCGTCACGAATAGTCTTAACAAGTTGGTTAAAGCGGATAGTCATGTATTTATCAACAGAACGAAGTTCTTCGTAAGCTACTACATCCTCAGCTGGGTTAAAATCAGAAGTGTTAGCAATCAAGAAACGAAGGGTGTTACGGATCTTACGGTATGTTTCAGAAACTTGACTAAAGATATCCATAGAGATACGTACGTCGTTGCTTGAGTCTACACTGGTTACCCAGAGACGCAAGATTTCCGCACCAAATTGTTTTTCAACATCACTTGGAGCAATGGTATTTCCAAGAGATTTAGACATCTTCTCACCTTTACCATCTAATGTGAAACCTTGAGACAAGATTTGTTTGTATGGAGCTACGCCATGGTTAGCAACAGATGTGATAAGTGATGAGTTAAACCAACCACGGTATTGGTCTGAACCTTCAAGATAAAGATCTGCTGGATATTTGAGTTCTGGACGGTTAACCACGACACCATTCCATGATGAACCTGAGTCAAACCAAACGTCCATGATGTCTGTTTCTTTCTTGAACTCGCCATTTGGTGAACCTGGATGGGTAAATCCTTCTGGCAAGAGGTCTTTCGCTTCACGTTGCCACCAGATGATGGAACCATGTTCTTCAAAGAGTTGCGCTACATGCTCGATGGTTTCAGCTGTCATGATTGGTGTTCCGTCTTCTGCGTAGAAGATTGGAAGAGGAACTCCCCAAGCACGTTGACGAGAGATGACCCAGTCACCACGGTCACGAATCATGTTGTAAAGACGGACTTTACCCCACTCTGAGTGGAACTTCACTTTTTCAATTTCGTCCAAGATTTCTTGGCGGAATTTAGATACAGAAGCAAACCATTGAGGCACTGCACGCCAGATGATTGGTTTTTTCGTACGCCAGTCAAATGGGTAAGAGTGAGAGATTTCTTCTTGAGCAAGAAGTAAATCACCAAGTTTTTCAATAACTGTTGGCACAACCTTGTCGTAGAATTGACCTTCGAACTCTGCTCCAGCATTGGCCATCATGATCCCGCGTTCGTTAACAGTCACAGCAACTTCAAGCCCATTGGCAACACCGACATTGTAGTCATCCTCACCAAAACCAGGAGCTGTATGGACGATACCAGTACCAGAATCAGTTGTAACATGGTCACCAAGGATAACGAGTTCATCTACTGCTGTATCCCATGGGTGCTCTGTCACAATTTGGTTCAATTCTGAACCACGGTAAGTAGCCAAAACTTGAACATCTGCCCAACCAAATTTCTCAGACAAACTGTTCAACAATTCTGAAGCAACCACAAACTTACGAGTTTCGCCAGCTGGTTGCACCAAGACGTAATCAATATCCGCACCGACTGTCAAACCGCGAGAAGCTGTGATGGTGAATGGAGTTGTTGTCCAAACGACGATATAAGTATCAGTGTCTAGAACACCTTTGCCATCTTTGACCTTATTGGCATAGTAAAGGGATGTTGAAACCAAGTCGTGGTATTCAATTTCCGCCTCAGCAAGGGCTGACTCTGATGACCATGACCAGTAAACAGGCTTAGCTCCACGGTAGATATAGCCTTTATTAGCCATTTCACCGAAGACACGGATTTGCGCTGCTTCATAGTCAGGAGTTAGTGTTACATATGGATTTTCCCAGTCACCAGAAACACCCAAACGTTTAAAGTCTTCGCGTTGTTTATCTACTTGAGACAGAGCGTATTCTCGGCAAAGTTTCAAGTATTCAACCAAGTCCATTTCTTTGCGTTTAACACCTTGTTTTGCCAAAACTTGCTCAATTGGCAAACCATGAGTATCCCAACCTGGGATGTAAGGTGCATAAAAGCCTGACATAGACTTAGAACGAACAATGATATCTTTAGAGATATGATTCATGGCATGTCCTAAGTGGATGTTCCCGTTGGCATACGGAGGACCATCATGAAGCGTGAAATGCGGTTTTCCTTCATTTAATTCTTGACGACGTTGATAAAGTTTAGCTTCATCCCATTCCTTTTGCCAAACTGGCTCTTTGGTCGGAAGACCAGCACGCATTGGAAATTCTGTTTTCCCAAGATTGAGGGTTTCTTTAAGTTTCATGTTTACTCCTTTAATGTAAATTGATAATATAAAAACCACGACTCGCAAAAAGGACGAAAATCGTGGTACCACCTTTGTTCGGAAAAAGACTAGGTCTTTTTCCCTCTTTTCCCGTAACGAGGGAAACGTCCGTTCTTACTCAAGGGTTCAGAACGAATACTGTAAAAGGATCATCCATTAAGAGGGAGTGCAGATCTTCCACCATCATCTGCTCGCTAGATCTATCATTAATGGACCTGTTTTTACAAAATTATAAAATATTGACAGATTCACGATTTGCATCATCTTCTGGTTGAACAGTTTCTTCAACCTCAACGACTTCCTCATTTTCATGACGAGCGTGCTCTGCTTCTTCTAAAGCTGATTGAACTTTTTCATTCAAACCTTCAAACGCTTGTGTTGCACCCAATTCTAAATTCGCAGCTTCGATGCGTTTTTGCAATTCTTCGATTTCAGCTGGAGAGAATTGACGAGTCAAATCAATGTTATCATCTTC
Organism: Streptococcus sp. HMSC057G03; assembly: GCF_001808745.1. NCBI lineage: Bacteria > Bacillati > Bacillota > Bacilli > Lactobacillales > Streptococcaceae > Streptococcus > Streptococcus sp. HMSC057G03. Next base: position 62,502 of record NZ_KV794434.1, on the reverse strand, counting down.
TGCATGATGATGGTGAACAGATTCACCCAAAGCTTTTTCAACAATTTCACGGAAAGCTTCATCACTTGTTTGAATATACATAGCTGTTGGGCGAAGAATTTCATCCCATTCAGGCGTATCGATAATGCTCAATTGGCTTTCGATGGTTGATTTCAAACGTTGATGGAAGACGCGTGTCTTGTTCTTCAACTCCTCTGTTTCAACGGCAACCTTCTTGGCATTATCCGTTGCATGACGAAGGATTTCATTTGCTTTTTGTTTTGCTTCATCTACTAAATGTTGTGCATCTTGTTCAGCTTGACGAACAATATTTTCAGAACGTTCGTTAGCTGCTTGTTTTACACGTTCAGCAGTATCTTGTGCAATCAAAACAGATTGACTCAATGAATCTTTCATTTCATCAAAATAGTTTAAGCGTTCTTCAAGAGCTTGAATTTTTGCTTCTTGATCATGATTTAAACGAACAAGATCTTCATAATCGCGAACAACGATATCTAGAAATTCTTCTACTTCGTTCGCATCATACCCTCTAAATTTAACGCCAAAAGTTTTATCTTTAATTTCTAAAGCAGTAAGAGCCATAACTCCTCCTCATTTTTTACTTAAGAGTACTTCAACAGTTACTTTATATTTTCCACTTTTTGAAATACCATTTTCAGAAACAATTTTAAGACGCCCAAAGCGTCGGACACTGACTAAATCATTCAAACCTACAGCATAGCTACCATTGGTATTTGTCGCATAATTGACTTTTACCAAACCAGAACTAATCAATTGACTAGCTTGTGAGCGCGAAAGCTTGAAGGTCCCAGCAATCACCTTATCTAACCGATAACTCGACACGAGAATATCTCGCTGCTGGCTTTCTTCCTCTACGATCATTTGATCAGATAGAGGAACTTCCCTCAGCTTAACAGGTACCCGAGAAATTTTCTGGATGTGATCCATGAAATAGTGAACAAAACGCTGTTCAACAAATACTTGGATCTTTCCATCACTTGTCAGAATATCTCCAAAGGACTTGCGCTCCACACCTAATTGGTGGACAATAGTCCCCAGTACCTGAGAATGGGTCAAGTGATGAAATTTTGAAGCATAGACCATTTCCAATAGGGCCAGATCAAAGTCACTTGGATCCAATTGGTAATAATCAGGGGCCACAATGACCTTGGCATACTCCATTTTCTGCTTATCACTGGAAGCAAAGACCTGTAATTGGTAGCTTGCCGCAACATTACGTAAAATAGCGACCTGATGAGGGTTTAAAAACCCCGTAATCTCAACAGAATAGCGTTCAATTACTCTTTCTGACAATTCAATACACCGATCAATAAATTCGTGATCTTCGCGATTGAAATGTTGGTAAATCTCTTTCTGTCCCATCATATTCTATCCAATCAAAAGTAGGAACAACCGGGCTAATAACTGATTCATCAGGTTCAAAACCAAAAGTGCTATCCAAACTGTGAAATCTAAACCTCCCACCTGCAAGGGTAACTTTCTAAAAAGGCTCAAAAATGGTTCAACTAGGCGGTGAACCATTTGTCCGAGAGTACTCTGAGGCGCCCCAGGGAACCAAGCAAGCAAGGCATAGATGACTAGAATGATGGAATAGATTTGAATGATATTTGATAGATATTGAAAAATAATCATTTTAACGATTACGTTTCATATCGTAGTCAAATTCTGTTACTTCCACATCATTTGGAAGGCGAATATCTTCAACGTTAACAACTACATTAATCGGAGTCAACAAGTACATGGTACTTGCCACACGACGAAGATTTCCCGCTAAAACATAACGAGCTCCATCCAAATAATCTAAACAACGACGTGCTTGTACTTCTGTCATATATTGGAAGTCAATCAAGATACTCTCATTAGATAGTAATAGATCAACAATTTCAGTCGCTTCCTCGTATTTGCGGGGATAGCGTACATCGATGGTAATCTTTTCATCTGTATTCGCACGCTTAGCAGCCAATTCACGTTGACGTTCATGCAAGCGCGTAATATTTTCAGATGAACTTTTCGTTGTTGAAACAGGTTCCTTCACAGCTGCTGTAGATACAGGAGTTGTAACAGGTGCGACAGGAGTCGGTTTTGGTTTTACAGGTTCTTTTTGACTAATCTGTGGACGTGGAGAAGTCACTTGAGGAGTCGGCTGTGGCTGTGGAACTGGTTGAGTTTCCGCCCCAGCTGCTTTTGCCTCGCGAACTTCTACTTCTTCACCGTCTTCTGTGAAGTAGTCAATAAAGTTGTTAAATTTATCTTTTAATGACATAGTTCTTTCCTATTTAAAAAATGATGTCCCAATTCTAACATAAGTCGCTCCGTTCGCAATGGCTACTTCAAAGTCACGACTCATACCCATACTTAGTTCTGAAAAAGGCATATTTTTTAATTGTTTCTTTTCTAGTTGTTTCTGAAGTTGGTGAGTTTTTGAAAAAATATCCTGCAACTCTTCTTGACTAGCCTCAAAAGGAGCCATCGTCATTAAACCAACAATTTCAATTTTGTCCAGCTGTGCGATTTCCGCTAAAACATCATCCAGTTCATCGGGTGCAAATCCATGCTTACTTTCTTCACCAGAAATGTTCACTTGGAGGAAACACTTGATCGGGTGTTCTGCTCGCTTTTGAATTTCTTGAGCCAGTTTCACCGAATCCAAGGCATGAAAGTAATCGACGAGATTGATCACGTCTTTTACTTTCCGCCGTTGGAGGCTCCCAATCAAGTGCCAAGTGAGGTCATAGTCTTTTAGAGCTTGATACTTTTCTAGGAATTTATCGACACGATTTTCACCGATATGTTGGATACCTGTTTTTACCAGTGCTTCTGTTGTGGCAACATCCACATACTTGGTGACAGCTATCACATTAACTTGATCTCGACGGTTAGCTTTGTTTCTTGCTGTTTCTACTTGTTGCCGAACAAGATCAGCATTCTCTACCAGATTCATGATTAACGATTCCGGAAGAATGGTGGTGTTTCTAATTCATCATCATCTGAAGATGAATCTACGTAACGATCAACTTGATGTGTTGATGTTGGTTCAGTTTGGCGAACGATATTCTCACGACGAATATCCCAATCACCAAAGGCTGAGCCACGGTTTGGTTCTACCGCTGGACGACTTGGAGTTGTTGGCAATTCAACATCTTGTTTCAAATCAAATTCACGGTCAAATGGTGCAGCTTGTGGGCGTTGTTCACGTGGTCCTGTTTTATAAGGACGTTGTGAGGAAGCAATTCCGCTAACGCGTTCTACCTTGTCTTGACGGACACCAGTTGCAACAACCGTCACGCGGATTTCATCTTTAAGAGATTCATCAATAGATGTACCCAACCAGATGTTCACTCCGTGACCTGCAGCTTGGTTCACAATTTCTGAAGCTTCTTCAGCTTCGATCAATGTCATATCCAAACCACCTGTTACGTTGACGATCACGTCTTCTGCACCATCAATTGTAGTTTCAAGAAGTGGAGAGTAAATGGCTTTACGAGCCGCTTCGATAACGCGTTCTTCACCGCTACCAACACCAATACCCATGAGGGCATTTCCTTTGTTTTCCATAACAGTCTTCACGTCTGCAAAGTCAAGGTTGATCAATCCAGGACTTGTGATCAAGTCAGTGATCCCTTGAACACCTTGACGAAGAACGTTATCTGCTTCACTCAAAGCTTCAAGAAGCGGTGTCTTCTTGTCTACAATTTCAAGCAAGTTGTTATTAGAAATAATCAACAAGGTATCTACATGTTCGCGAAGTTCGTTGATCCCTTCAATAGCGAAGTTGCCACGTTTTGAACCTTCAAACCCGAATGGACGAGTGACAACGGCTACTGTCAAAGCACCTACTGCTTTTGCAATACGAGCGATGACTGGTGCAGCACCTGTACCAGATCCTCCACCCATCCCTGCAGTGATGAAGACCATGTCTGCACCTTGCAAAGCTTCTGTTAACACTTCTTCGCTTTCTTCAGCTGCCTTACGACCAACTTCAGGTTGACCTCCAGCACCCAATCCACGAGTCAATTTTGGACCCAATTGGATAACTGTTTCAGCTTTTGCACTTGAAAGTGCTTGAACATCTGTATTAGCTGCGATGAATTCTACACCGGCAACGCCTTCGTCAATCATACGATTGATGGCGTTACCGCCACCGCCACCGACACCGATTACTTTAATTACTGCACCTTGTGCCGCTGCTGTGTCAAATGAAAATGTCATAAATACTTACACTCCTTAATCAAACATATTACCGATCAAATTTTTCATTCGGTCTGTGAATGTAGTTTTTGGTTCTTGTTTGCTATCATTGCTTGCTGCTGGAATTTCTTGAGTATCCACTGGAGATTCAATCTTCTCAGCATTGTATGCAGGTACTACCGGTTGTGCTGGAGCAGCAGGTTGTGGTTGTACTTGTGGTTGCACTGGACGATCAAATTGAATCGGTTGTTGACGCAAGACTTCGTCTCCATGAACCGCAGCTTGAGCAATAATATCCACATCTGTCAAATTGCCTGCATATTCAGACAAGCTAATTACATGGGCAAAAGCTGGATTGCGAATTCCAATTTGATTTGGAACAAACAATTTCACATTTACACCAAAGACTTCTTGAGCCAATTCTTCAACACCAGGAAGGATCGCTCCTCCACCGATAATCACAATACCACCAGGAAGATCCAACAGATGTCTTCTCTCAAGGTCTTGTTTGATTTGCTCAAAGATGTGTTTGATACGTGCTGAAATGATTTCAGCTAAGTACTTCTCAGTCACTTCAACTGGCTCTACTTCACCGATGACTTCTACATGGAAGACTTCGTTTCCAGCAGATGGCACATAGGCTTCACCATAGTTGAACTTCAAGCCTTCTGCCAATTTTTGAGAAGTTTTCAATACTTTAGAAATATCTTTGGTAACATAATCGCCACCTTCTTGGTAGATATTTGTAAATTGAAGTTCTTGGCTACGAACAGATGCCACCGTTGTTTGGCCACCACCCATATCGATCACCGTTGCTCCGAATTCACGTTCGCCTTCATTCAAGACTGTTTTGATCATCGCAAGCGGTGAAATGATGATGTTTTCAACTTGTAAGCCTGCACGTTCGACTGTTTTACGCAAATTGTGCAAGATTGTACGAGGTCCTGTATAAAGAAGGCCACGCATTTCAAGTCGGATCCCCATCATTCCACGTGGATCGCGGATTCCTTGGAAACCATCAACTGTGAATTCCTCAGGAATGAAGGTGATTACTTCACGATCCGGTGTCATACTTTTTGTGAGTGCAGATTTGACAACATTCTCAACATCTGCATCTGTGATTTCTTTCGAATCACTTGTGACTGGAATCATTCCTTGAGTTGCTTCGATTTGTAGTAAGTTTGCAGGCAACCCAACATTGACTAGATTGATTGAAATCCCTGCTTTTTCTTCAGCTTGGCTGATTGCAGTTTTAATTGCATTTGAAGCAGCTTCGATATCTACTATAATTCCATCTTTGACGCCAGCACTTTTTGCATTGCTGACTCCAATTACATTCATTTCTCCATTGACATGTTCTGCCACCAATACTTTTATTGAACTAGTACCGATATCTAAACCTGTAAAAAAGCCGTCTCTAGCCATTACACCAGTCCTCTCTCTTTATTTGTTTTCACTTTACATCTATTTATAGCCCTTTTAGTTGGAACTATCCAAACTTCATTATATCACAAAGAAGCCTAAAATGGACATTTTTTCTTCAATTATTTGAGATAATTTATGGGCTTTACTCATTCCCAGAAGAATTTTCTCCTTCTGGATTCTGTTCTTGATTCTGTTCTTGGCTTGCTTCCTCAGAATGTTCTTCTTGCTTTTCTGTACTTTCAGCCTTTTCTTTTTCAGCTTGCTCTTTGGCATCTGCGATGGATTGTTCACTATAGCTGAAAACTCCAGCCTCCATATCGATAGTCGAATCATCATCTAATTGCTTACTAATGGCTTTATAATAAGGAAGCTTGCGGGTAATTTGGGAAACAGGCACCAAGATTTTATTATCGTTTTTCATGGTGATGGTCACCAGATCCTTGGTGACCTTGCTCGGTGTCAGATCAACCGAAACAATTTTATCCGTAATGGAAGAAGAAATGGATTTCATTTCTTGGACAAATTGTCTAACCAATTCTCGATCTGAGAATTTTAAGCTAATATAGGAGGACGGCAATTCCGAAGCTGGAGTTACTGTCTCAACGACTTCTCCATTTTCCAATACTGGATAGTGGTCTTCTCCGGTCACATAATAGGCAACCACTTTGTGTTCCACGATATTGACTTTAAAGGTCACCGGGAATTGATAATGCATGTGAACCTCTTTGATCCATGGACTAGCCGTTTTCATATTTTGTTCATAGACCGATTTATGAAGGAAGGTCGTCAGAGTATAATCTTCTTCTTTGATGCGACTTTTTTCATACAAAAGTTGCTGATCAACCGCTTTATTCCCTGAAAATTCAATCACTTTCTGTGTGGACAAGGGGCTTAAAAAGTAGATTGAGAGAAGGGCGACAATAGAGCTGATTCCGATAACCGGAAGGGCACGATAGATATGGCATTTTGCCACTGTCGGTTCCTTCTTTGGTTTTTTCGTCTTTAAGCCTTTAAAAAATGAAGGCTTTTTCTCTTGCTTCTCTGAAGGATCTAGCTCCTCTATAGCTGGATCATCCTTTTCTCCTTCTGAACTTTCTCCATCTGCTTCTGGATCCTCTTCGACCTCAGATTCATTTTCCTCTTCAGACTCTTCTATTTCTTCTTCAGATTCTTCCTCTGAGACGGAAGCTGTTTCTTTTTCTGAAAGGTCTTCGTCTGCTTTTGCTTCTTCGCTTTCAGTTTCCTCTGTTTCAGCTTCTTCCGCTTTTTCAAGCGCTTTTTTTTCTAAATATTCTTTGTTTCTTTTTTGCCAGGCTGACAATTCTGTAATTTTGTCATCCGTTGGCGTTTTTTTATTGTCGTCCGTCATCTTTTCCCTTACTGATATCTTTTTGAAGCAGGCCATAAAAATCGTCTAGTGAAAGGAGTTCTGTCGATTTTTCCATTGCTTGGTGGTAGACTTGGCTTTGCTTCAACATTTCTTGAATGGTTTCATTAAAGGTTTCGAGCGTCAATTGATCTTCCTGCAATTGCTCTGCATAACCTTTATCCACAAAATATTGGGCATTTTCAATCTGATCGCCACGGCTGGCTTCTTTTCCTAGCGGTACAATCAAATGGAGTTTGTTCATAGCTAAGAGCTCAAATAAGGTATTGGCTCCACCTCTAGTCACCACTAAATCAGCCTTCTGGAGCATGGGTAAATACTGATCGGTTACATAATCCACTCGATACAAGCCACCCTCAGCCTGATTCAATGTTGAATCACCCGTCAAATTGATGATATTGTAGTGCTGCAAGAGCTCTGCTTGATGCTCTGTCACAAATTCATTAAAGACACGCGCACCGGCTGATCCTCCGACAAAGAGAAGGGTCGGCAAGTCTTTTTGAAATCCTTGTGTTTTTTCTTCTAATTCTTCAGAAGTTGTCGGAATATGATCTGTGACCTTGGTTACCGCACCGATATGCGCACTCTTTGTTAAACCATGAGCTTGCTCAAAAGTCGTGTACATCTTGGTAGCGAATTTATAAGCAATTTTATTGGCCAATCCCATCGAGAGATCCGACTCATGGATATAGACAGGGACACGCGTGAGTCTAGCTGCGATCACCGGCGGCACAGAGACAAATCCCCCTTTTGAGAAGAGAACTTGTGGGCGCACACGAAGCAGGATTGCAATGGACTGGAGCGTTCCCCAAGCCACCTTGAACACATCCATCATATTTTGGAAAGAGAAATAACGGCGCAATTTCCCCGTTGCAATTGAATGGAAGCGTACGTCTAGGCCAGACTTTTTGATCTCTTGGTATTCGATTCCTTTTTTGTCCCCAATATAATGAACTTCCCATCCATCTTCGATAAATTTTGGAATCAAGAGGAGATTAAGGGTCACATGTCCCACGGTTCCCCCACCAGTAAACATTATTTTTTTCATCTTATTTCAACCCTTTTACTGTAGCAAGGAATTCATCCCCACGCACTTCAAAATTCGGATACATATCCCAGCTGGCATTAGCAGGACTTAGTAGCACAACATCTCCGGGGCTAGCCAAGTCGAAGGCTTTCTTTGTAGCATCCGCTACATCTGCCGCATCAACATAAGAGACGCCAGCTTTATCTGCTGCGCGTTTCACTCGAGGAGCTGATTCCCCTAGAATCACCATTTCCTTTAAACCAGTAATGTGAGGCACCAATTCATCAAATTCATTGCCACGATCGAGCCCCCCTGCAATCAAGATCACCTTGCTGTTATCAAAACCAGAAAGAGCTTTTTGTGTTGCTAGAATATTAGTCGATTTGCTATCATTGTAGAATTTGACACCTTGAATCTCATCCACATATTGAAGACGGTGTTTGACACCTCCAAAGGCTGACAAGGTTTCTTTAATGACCTCATTCTCCACACCACGGACTTTTGCAACTGCAATCGTTGCCAAGGCATTTTCTACATTGTGACTACCTGGAACGCCCAGTTCATCTGCACGCATAACAACTTCTCCCTTAAACTTGAGAAGTCCATCTTCCAAATAAGCCCCATCCACTTTTTCGACCGTTGAAAACGGAAGGACACTTGCCTTGGTTTTTGTCGCCAGTTCCTTGGCCAGGTCTTGGTTGAAGTTCAAGACAATGACATCTTTTTCTGTCATATTCTTTTGAAGATTCCATTTGGCAGCTACATAATTTTCAAAAGAACCATGATAGTCGATATGGGTCGGCATGAGGTTGGTAATCACTGCAATCTCTGGATGGAAGGCTTCAATTCCCATCAATTGGAAAGAAGACAATTCCATGACCAGAACATCCTTTTCTGTTGCTGTTTGTGCAACTTGACTAGCTGGAAAACCGATATTCCCAGACAATAAACCACCTTGGCCGGCAGCCGTCAAGACTTCCCCGATCATGGTTGTCGTCGTCGTTTTTCCGTTTGATCCTGTAATCCCAATAATTGGCGCATCCGAAATCAGATAGGCCAATTCCACTTCAGTGAGGACGGGAATGCCCTTTTCAAGCGCTTTTTCGACCATCGGATTCGTATAAGGGATTCCTGGATTTTTGACCATGACGGCAAAGTCTTCATCCAACAGTTCCAGAGGGTGACCTCCTGTCACAACTTTAATCCCTTCTTCCAGTAAACTTTGTGCTGCTGGATTTTCTTCAAAAGGTTTGCCATCATTGACGGTCACAATCGCTCCTAAGCGATCCAACAAACGGGCAGCTGACTCGCCTGACTTAGCCAAACCTAATACAAGAACCTTTTTATTTTCAAATTGTTTCACAAATTTCATGATTTCTTCGCTCCATTTTTATCACTCTCTATTTTACCTTTTTTTAGCAAAATTAAAAAGCCCAAAGGGCTTTAAAAATCACGTCACCGTTTATTTTTTCTGTTTGGTCGTCATTTTGGAAATATCTACCAAAGCCAGGTAGCCAACAAAGGCTAGAAAGGCACCGACAAAAAACTCGGACGGTAGTTGGAATATCTGAAAAATGGCGAGACAAGCAAGGACGATAAAAGAGACGATCAAGACCACCATTGTGACACTGTTTAAGGTACCACGAATACTTTTTGGGGTCATAAAAAGGTAAAAAAGGAGAATCAAAATCCCTAAGATAAAATAGACCATTTTGTTTCTCCTTTCTTTCCGTATTATTCAGCAGCTGCTGATTTTTTCTTTTTATTTGCTTTTTCGCGTTCTGCTTTGTTCAAGATTTGTTTCCGCAAACGGATAGATTCAGGTGTTACTTCCATGTACTCGTCGTCGTTCAAGAACTCAAGAGATTCTTCCAAGGTCAAGATACGAGGAGTCTTGATAACCGCTGTTTGGTCCTTAGTAGCGGAACGAACGTTGGTCATTTGTTTTGCTTTCGTAATGTTTACGGTCAAGTCGTTCTCACGAGAGTTTTCACCAATGATCATTCCTTCGTAAACTTCTGTACCTGGATTGACAAAGATCGTACCACGTTCTTCGATAGACATGATAGAGTAAGTGGTTGCTTTTCCGTTATCGATGGAAACAAGAGCACCACGGTGACGTCCACCGATTTCTCCTGGAATCACTGGCAAGTATTGGTCAAAGGTGTGGTTCATGATTCCGTAACCACGTGTCATTGACAAGAACTCTGTTGAGTATCCAATCAAACCACGCGCAGGAACAAGGAAGACCAAACGAGTTTGACCGTTACCTGTTGCAACCATATCCAACATTTCACCCTTACGCTCAGAAAGGCTTTGAATAACAGAACCTTGGTATTCTTCTGGTGTGTCGATTTGTACGCGCTCAAATGGTTCACATTGGACACCATCAATTTCCTTGATAATAACTTCTGGACGAGACACTTGCAATTCGTATCCTTCACGACGCATGGTTTCGATCAAGATAGACAAGTGCAATTCCCCACGTCCTGAAACTGTCCATTTATCAGGTGAATCAGTTGGGTCAACACGAAGAGAGACGTCTGTTTGCAATTCCGCTTGCAAACGTTCTTCGACTTTACGTGAGGTCACCCATTTCCCTTCGCGACCAGCAAATGGTGAGTTGTTGACCAAGAAGGTCATTTGAAGGGTTGGTTCATCGATGTGAAGGATTGGAAGAGCTTCAACTGCGTCTGTCGGTGTGATCGTTTCTCCAACGAAGATATCTTCCATACCAGAGATCGCGATCAAATCACCTGCTTTAGCTTCTTGAATTTCACGACGTTCCAAGCCAAAGAAACCAAAGAGTTTGGTAACACGGAAGTTCTTAGTCGTTCCATCCAATTTAGAAAGAGTTACTTGGTCCCCAACTTTTACAGTACCACGGAAGACACGTCCGATACCGATACGTCCAACGAAGTCGTTATAATCAAGCAGGGATACTTGGAATTGAAGAGGCTCATCTGAGTTATCAACTGGAGCTGGGATGTGATCAATGATAGTATCAAAGATCGGTGCCATTGTGTGCTCTTGATCAGCTGGATCGTCTGAAAGTGAAGATGTTCCGTTAATCGCTGATGCATAAACAACTGGGAATTCCAATTGGTCATCATCCGCACCCAATTCGATGAAGAGTTCAAGAACTTCGTCTACAACTTCTTCTGGACGAGCAGATGGTTTATCGATTTTGTTAACTACAACGATCGGAACAAGATCTTGTTCCAAGGCTTTTTTCAATACGAAACGAGTCTGAGGCATGGTTCCTTCGTAGGCATCAACGACCAATACAACCCCATCGACCATTTTCATGATCCGTTCCACTTCTCCACCGAAGTCCGCGTGTCCTGGTGTGTCCATGATATTGATTCGAGTTCCGTTATAAGCAACGGCTGTATTTTTAGCAAGGATCGTGATCCCACGTTCTTTTTCAAGATCGTTTGAGTCCATTGCACGTTCTTGCAATTCTTTGCGTTCATCCAAGGTGTGCGATTGTTTCAACAATTCGTCTACCAAGGTTGTTTTACCATGGTCAACGTGGGCAATGATCGCAACGTTACGAATATCTTCTCTTAATTTTGTCATGATTTCCTCTATAAAATTTTAAATAATATTTCTAACTGAACAATTATACCACAGTCCTATCTAAAAAACACAGTTCAGCTAGTTGTAAATGTTTTCATCTTCGTTTCTTTTCTCCGACTCGATTTCCTTTTCTTTTCATGATACACTGATGATAAGAATTTCAGAAAAAGAGGCTCCCATGAGATTAGATCAATTGATGGCAGACCATCAGTATGCTCGCAAAGACATCAAACAACTTCTGGCCCGAAGGCAAATCTTGGTCGATCACCTACCAGCTCAAAAGCTATCCCAAAACATCGACCCTGGACTCCAACAGATTCAAATAGGGGAACGAATCATTCAAGAACCGCGTCACCACTACTACATGCTCCATAAGCCAATCGGGGCCGTGACCGCTAAAAGAGACGCCCACCATCCAACGGTGATCGATCTAGTGGACCCTCAGCAAGAGTACCCCGACCTCTATCCTCTTGGTCGCCTCGATCGCGATACCAGTGGTTTGCTCCTCCTCACAGATAATGGTCCCTTAGGCTTTCAACTGCTCCATCCTCAATACCATGTGGAGAAGGTCTATGAGGTAGAAGTCAATGGTCCGCTTTATGCAGCCCACATCGAGCAATTTCAGAATGGGATTTCATTCACAGACGGCCCTATCTGTAAGCCTGCCTCCTTGACCATTCTAGAAAGTACCCCCAGCTACAGCAAGGCCCAGGTCCGAATCTCAGAAGGAAAATACCACCAAGTGAAAAAGATGTTTTTAGCCATTGGGGTCAAAGTAATATCCTTAAAACGCTTGTCTTTTGGTCCCTTCACCTTGGATCCTCAGTTAGCCCCTGGAGAAAGCCGACCTTTGAATGAGGTGGAGCTCACACGGGTCAAAGACTACCTTGAAAAAACGAGATAAAAGAGCTCTAACCACACACTTTGTGCAGTTAGAGCTCTTTTTATTAAGCGTCTTTTTTCACTTTCCCATTCCAAGAATCAAGACCATAAGACAAGACATAAATGTCTGTATAACCTTTTTTCTTAAGATAGAGAGCCGCATTGGTTACACGCGAACTACGGCTATTTTCATAGAGCAAAATTGGTTTATCTTTACGCAAGGCTGCAAGACTCAACTTCAACTGAGTAGAAGGAATGTTGCGTGCTCCTAAAATATGCTTGGCATGAAACTCAGCTGGCTCTCGCAAGTCAATCAACTGACCTTTACGAATCAGCTCTTCAAAAGTGGCATTATCCACAAATTTAGCAGCTTTACGGATGCGGAAATAATTAAACGCCATCCATCCAAATGCTCCTAAAATAGCCAACCAAACAATGATATTTCCCATCACTCTACCTCACTCTTTTTCAAAAATTCTAATTCTTGCTTGTGTTCTCTTCTTAAAACGGTATCGGCTTCTAAATAATCGAGCCGCTCCATTAGGCCTGCATCATAAAGACGTTGAAGCTCAATTTTCATCAATTCGATGTCATAGAGGCGCTTCCCCACGTAAATGATGATTCCAAAACGTTTTAAAAATTGTTGAACATCATACAGGTTTTTCATGTTCATTATTGTATCAAATTTAGAAAGGCTTTACAAGATTTTCAAGCAAATGATGACATTTTTCGATTTCTTTACGAATAAATAAGTATGATCAACTTTTATTTTTTTACCATCGGTACTTGCATCGCCTCTTTTTTGGGGCTAGTTGTCGATCGTTTCCCAAACCAATCCATTCTCGCTCCTCGTAGTCATTGTGATCAATGTCAGCACGTCCTTGGAGTTTGGGATCTCATCCCCATTATCTCGCAACTACTCCATCGTTTTCGCTGCCGCTATTGTCATCAGACCTATCCATTTTGGTACTGCCTTTTTGAGATCTGGAGTGGCCTACTCTTTTTAGCCTGCGCCAATGGTTTCCTTTCTCTGCCTCAGCTTCTAACACTACTGGGGGCTGCCGTTTTAGCCATTTATGACCTTCGCTTTATGGAATACCCCTTGGTCATCTGGTGCTGTCTCCATGCCCTGGTCCTCTTTTTATCCGGTAGTAATCTCCTCATGCTGGTCTTTTTACTCCTTGCGATAGGAGCTCACTTTTTCTTTATCGGAATGGGAGCAGGAGATTTTCTCTTACTCGCCACCTTCTCGCTAAGCTTTTCCTCCACCAAGATTCTCTTTCTCATCCAGATCGCATCCTTTCTAGGCATTCTCGTCTTTGCTCTCAAAAAAGAAAGAGACCGGATTCCCTTTGTTCCCTGTCTCTTTCTCAGTTATCACGCTTTACTGCTTTATACGATATTTTGCAGATAAGTTCTTCTTACTTTGCAACCTTCGCTTCTAGATAATCGGCGATGGCAGCCACATCCTTATCCCCACGTCCGGAAACATTGATGATGATGATCTTGTCTTTATCTAATTGTGGAGCACGTTTGACCGCTTCTGCAATCGCGTGTGAGCTTTCAATGGCTGGGAGGATTCCTTCTGTCTTACTGAGGAGAAGAAGAGCTTCTACTGCTTCATCATCTGTTGCAGCCACATATTCGACACGACCAGAATCTTTAAAGAAAGCATGCTCTGGACCAACCCCTGGGTAGTCCAAACCAGCAGAGATCGAGTACACTGGCGCTACTTTTCCATCTTCGCCAAAGACTGCATAGGTCTTCATCCCATCAACCACACCGATAGTCCCTTTGGTCATGGTCGCTGCGTGTTGATCGGTGTCCAAGCCATGTCCAGCTGCTTCTACCCCAATCAAGCCGACTTCCTCTTCTGCGACATATTCAGAAAAGGCACCGATGGCATTGGAGCCACCACCGACACAGGCAATCACATAGTCCGGCAAACGACCTTCTTTTTCCAAGATTTGACGTTTAGATTCTTCACTGATCACTTTTTGGAATTCATGCACAATAGTTGGGTATGGGTGAGGGCCAACAGCAGAACCCAAAACGTAAAAGGCATCTAGATCCGCCATCCATGCTCCAAAGGCAGCATCAACGGCGTCTTTCAAGGTCTTAGTCCCGGTTTCAACCGCATGAACGGTTGCCCCCATCATTTCCATGCGGAAGACATTCAAGCGTTGGCGTTCCACATCTTCTGCCCCCATGTAGACATCACAGGCCATACCGAACTTAGCTGCCGCAGCTGCTGTAGCTACACCGTGTTGACCGGCTCCTGTTTCAGCAATCACGCGCGTTTTGCCCATGCGTTTAGCCAAGAGGATTTGCCCCAAAACGTTATTCAATTTATGCGAACCTAGGTGATTCAAGTCTTCGCGCTTCAAATAAATTTTTGCCCCACCTAAATGCTCTGTCAAACTTTCCGCAAAGTAGAGCGGTGTTTCCCGACCAGAATAATCTTTCAAATAATGTTTGTATTCTGCGATAAATTCTGGATCATTTTTATACTGTTCAAAGGTTTCCTCTAATTGATTGAGCAAGTTTTGAATCGGTTCAGGTACGAAAGATCCACCAAATTGTCCGAAATAGCCTTTTGTTTCTGTCATGATTGTGTCCTCTTTTCTATATCTTCAATCCTGTTTATGATCTTTTTCTCTCGCGGGTCCTTTGAGCTGCAGTCTCACTGGGTTCCTTTGAGATACAAAAAACCTCACACAGAAAAATCTGTGTGAGGACGATTCGATACCGCGGTGCCACCTCAATTGTAGGAGGCTATTTTTTCTCCTACATCTCTGACCTGTCTAACAACAGGGTGCACGATAAGGTGTGCTCACCGAATTTTTATTGTTTCAAATTCATCATCATAAACGCATCAGCCCATTTCAAGATTCACCACTGCTTGTTCGCAATCACCACAAGCTCCCTGGAAGTGAGAAAAATCTCTACTTTTCTGATGTCTTGAAGTTATTATAGCTCCCGCTTCTGACTTTGTCAACAAAAATTTTAAAAAGCGGCTGAAATGTTCGGATTTTACATTTTCCCATTTTTTGCTAGCAATCGTGCTCTGCAATACTCAAAGCCTAAATAAGCTAGATAAGCCCCTAAGGTATTGGTCCACAAATCATCTAGCTCAAAGACACGATTGGCATCAAACAAGAGATCTAACAGAACTTGGCTACATTCAATCCACAAGCTCATCCCAAAGCCGAAGCACAAGACCCGTTTGCGGCTCCTCAACCAGGGCCATAGCCAGAGGAGTTGAAAGACTAGCGGGCTTAACAAAAAGATATTGGCTACGTTTTGGAGAATGACCTTAATGAGTTGGATGACACTGGTGATCTGACCAAGATTCATCACCGAATTAAGAGGAACCAGCAGGACGACGATGCGACCGAAATGTTGAATACCCGGTGTTTCCATACCCGGCTCTGGCTGTTGGGGCAAAAAACACATCAGACACAAAAGGATAAAATAGAAGAAGCTGCCACTCCGTAACAGCCTTCTTCCTCTTTTTGTTAGTTCTGTATGATCGATCAGCCCTTGTTTAAGGTTGCGCATGTTCAACAATCGCTTTCTCCCGATCCCGTTTCATGGTATTTGAACGCAATTGGCCACAGGCTGCATCAATATCTGTACCGTGCTCTTGACGCACTACACAGTTAACACCTTGTTTTTTCAAGGTATCATAGAAGGCTATGACCCGTTCTTTTGGACTCCGGCTATATTGGTCATGCTCACTGACAGGATTATAAGGAATCAAGTTGACATAAGACAATTTCTTGATATTCTTGAGCAATTCTGCCAACTCTAAGGCTTGCTCGACTCCATCATTGACTTCATTCAACATGATGTACTCAAAGGTCACCCGACGGTTCGTAGTCTCAATATAGTATTCAATCGCCGCAAACAATTTTTCAATTGGAAAGGCCCGGTTGATCTTCATGATGCTAGAGCGCAAGTCATTGTTTGGAGCATGAAGGGACACTGCCAAATTGACCTGCACACCTTCATTTGCAAAGTCACGAATTTTATGAGCCAAACCAGAAGTTGACACTGTAATATGGCGAGCACCAATCGCTAATCCCTTGTCATCGTTGACCGTCCGGATAAATTTCAAGACATTGTTATAGTTGTCAAATGGTTCTCCGATCCCCATGACAACGATATGGCTGACCCGTTCATCTTGGCCACGTTCGTCAAAGTATTTTTGGACCAACATGATTTGAGACACGATTTCACCATTGTTCAAATCGCGTTGTTTTTTGATCAAACCAGAAGCACAGAAGGTACAACCGATATTACATCCTACTTGAGTCGTTACACAGACAGATAATCCATAGTGCTGACGCATCAAGACGGTTTCAATCAACATGCCGTCTGGCAATTCAAAGAGGTACTTGACCGTCCCGTCTGCTGACTCTTGCACGATCCGTTGCTTAAGTGGGTTGACGACAAATTGATCATTTAACTTCGCAATCAAGTCCTTAGAAAGATTGGTCATTTCTTCGAAGGACTGGACGCGTTTGCGATAGAGCCATTCCCAGATTTGTGCTGCACGGAATTTCTTTTCCCCGTTTTCTTCCGCCCAATCAATCATATCTTGGCGTGTTAAACTATAAATGGATGGTTTCATTCTTTCTTACTCCTCTTTTTGTCGAATCACAAAATGACGTTTGTTGTCTGTCTTCGTTGTTTTTTTGGTCTCAGCAGACGGTCTTGTTTTTTTCGAGTTATTGGCTGACTGTCCCTTGTCGCGTTCTCGTTTTTGGAAACGATCTTTTTGTTTGCGATTGCGCGAACGCTTCTTCGGCTCTCTTTCTTCTGATTGAGCTTTTTTGACCGGTGATTTCTTATCAAAAGAAGCACGATGGGGCTCCTTATTTTCAAGGACAAAATAAGCACAACCATAGCTACAATATTCTAACAAATAATCGTCTAAGCGACTTAATTTATCCATCGTTGCAACATCGCGCTCTTCCTTATAAAAGCCACGCAAGCGCAACTGCTCATTGCTCCAATCACCAACAATGTAATCAAACTTGGTTAAAATCTCAGAAAATCGCTGACCAAAAACAGTCGCATCAAAAGCTTCCTTCTCATTTTTTAACAACTCAAAGGAGAGGTTTTCTGAAAGGATCTGGTCTCCTACCTGACGAAACACAGGTCCAGGAAATTTATTGTAATTATATAATTCAGGGTCAATCTCTTTTCGCATAGTGTTCCTTCATCAAAATCTATTTACTGTAACACTTTATTCTATCATAAATTTGATGACTTGCGTCAGATTTGACCAGAAAAGAGTTGAAATTCAACATTGAAAGTTTCCAAAAGGAAAAAGAGACAAAGAAGGCAATCTTTGTCTCTATACATGTTCATCAGATGATGAAAGGGGTAAAAATAGAGTGATTTTGGTATAGCTATTGGCCTTAGAATCAATCTCCATATGATAGGCTTCGCCAAATTGAAGATGCAATCGTTGGTCCACATTTTTCAAGCCAACACCTCCTAAACGAAGAAGGGTTTGGGCTGTTGATTCTGATCGATCAAAGCCTCGTCCATTGTCAAAAATCGATACGCAGGCATAGTCTCCACTGACTTCAGTCGTCACTCGAATGAGACCTGGCCGATCGATCTCTTTAATGCCATGGTAAATCGCATTTTCCACTAAGGGTTGAAGCACTAATTTGGGGAGCTGATAGTCGCCCAACCGTTCATCTTCTATAATTTCATAATTGAGCTTTTCACCATAACGTTGTTTTTGAATGAAAAGATACTGGCGGACATGGTCAATTTCATCTCTCAGTAGGATTTGTTCCTGGCCTTGGTTGAGAGCCAGTCGAAAATATTGAGCCAGAGACTTGGTAATGTCGACCACGCGCCGACTATCATTAAACTCCGCCATCCAGACAATCGTATCCAAGGTATTATAGAGGAAATGCGGATTAATCTGAGCCGAAAGTGCCCGCAACTCGTAACGCCGTGCGTTCTGCTCCTCTTCCTTAACCTGTTGCATGAGGTTATCGATTTGGTCCAACATGGCATTAAAAGTTTGAGCGAGGTCCACCAATTCTGGAGATCCTTTGGCTGCAGCTCTCACGTGAGCATCTCCTGCTCCAATCCTCAAAATGATAGCCTGAAGGTCTCGTAAGGGTTTGATCCACAAACGCAGAACAAAGCCGATCCCTATTAAACACATAATCAAAGCTAGTAATCCTAGACCAATGAAAGAGTATAGGAGCTGCGACTGAAGCATCTGAAGTCCTTCAAGTGAAGCCACTCCAATCAAGGTCCAATCACTATCTGGAATCGGAACCTGATAGATAAAATTTTGCCCACCTTTAGCATAGCCATCTTTCACAGCAATATAGGGCTGCATGGCCTGCATTTCTTGGCTGGAGGAATAGACCGCCTTTTTAGGATGGTAGACAAACTCATGCTTTTGATTAATGATAAAACTAAAGCCTTGTTTCCCTAGTTGAAGGTGATCCAAGTAAGCCTGAAGGCTATCGTAGCCAATATCCAAGCGTACTACTCCGAGATTTTGACCAGTCTGATCGACCACTTCTTGGGTAATAGAAACCACCCATTTTTCTTTTTCCGAGGTCAAGGATTCCTTTCGAGCTGGCGTCAAGACCGGCATGGCTCTTTCCTTAATCGCCTCTTGATACCAACTTTCATTCATCATATCTGAAGAAGTCTGCATGCTGATTTTGGAATCTGTCGCTACCAGACGTCCGTCCTTAGTCACCAGGACTGCTGAGACCAGGTCCGGATCCGTTTCAATCATCGTTCGCATCAGGTGTTGAACCGTTTCTTGATTCGCACTCTTGTCTTGTGCAAATTGGCGAACAGCCTGTTCCTTGCTAAGCACCGTCGTCGTCTGCTTTAATTTTTTTAGATAGGAGGTAATAAACTGACTGCTTTGATCGATACTATTTCTTGTCGTCCGCTCCGTTAGCTGGCGGATCGTCCCTGAACTCGTTTGATAGTAAAGGCTACCGATGAGACCAAAAAGTAGTAGAATGAAGAGAAAAAAGTAGAGGACCAGCTGGATCAGCAAGGGATATCGTTTCATTCATGCTCTCCTTTTTTGTACTGCCTTGGTGTCACCCCAACAACCTGCTTAAAGCGTTGAGAAAAATAGTTCATATCTTCAAAACCAACCTGATCGGCGATCTCATAAATCTTTAGATCTGTCGTGAGAAGCAAGAGTTGAGCCTTCTTCATTCGCTCCTGGATGAGGTAGTCTTGGAAGGGGAGTCCCAATTTTTTCTTGATCAATACACTTAGATAAGAGGGACTGAAACCAAGTTGATAGGCCAAATCTTTCAGGTTTAACTGGGAATCTGCTAAACGAGCATGAATGGCTTCTTCCAAGTCTGTCGAATAACTATGACTGACCAAATCTTCGACTTGCGCCTTTTTTCGCTCTTGATCGAGTTTTCCCTTCACCTTTGCTAACATCTCTTCAATATCATCTTTTGAAAAAGGCTTCAGCAAATAATCATCTGCACCTAACTTGATGGCTTTTCTCGCAAACTCAAAGTCATCATAACCTGTCAAAAAAATGATATGACAAGACGGAGACTGCTCTTTGACGAGATGGGCCAGATCCAAGCCATTCATTTGTGGCATATTGATATCGGTTAGAAGGATATCAGCTGGTTGATCTTGAAACTTCTCCCAGGCCTCACGGCCATTTTCTGCCTGGTTGATGACGGCCATTCCAAACTGTTCATAGTCGACTAAAGAAGTCAATCCCTGCCGGATAAGCTCTTCATCTTCCACAATCATGATCGCATACATGTCTTTCACCTACTTGTCTTTGCTATACTTATTATAGCAAATTATGGACTGAATTGTCTCAGACATAGTCCAATAAATAACCGTAGCCCTTTTCTTTCATTTCTGCTTTGGGAATGAAGGTAATAGACAAACTATTGATGCAATAGCGAAGGCCACCTTTTTCCTTGGGACCATCGGTAAAAACATGGCCTAGATGGGAATTTCCCACACGGCTCCGAACTTCTGTCCGAGTCATATTGAAACTCTTATCCTCCTTATAGATGGCCACATCAGGACTAATAGGCCGACTGAAACTTGGCCAACCACAACCAGAATCAAATTTATCCTTAGAGGAAAAGAGCGGCTCACCGGTCACGACATCTACATAAATACCGGCATCAAACTGATCCCAGTAACGATTGGAGAAGGCCCGTTCGGTATCATTTTTTTGTGTCACCGCATACTCTTCAGGAGATAACTTCTTTTTGATCTCCTCATCGCTTGGCTTGGAGTAGCGACTGGCATCAATAACAGGATAAGAAGCCTGATTGACATCGATATGGCAGTACCCATTCGGATGTTTCTTTAGATAATCCTGGTGGTAGTCCTCAGCCTTGATGAAATTAGTCAGCGGCTCTTTTTCCACTGCTAACGGTTTGTCGTATTTTTTTGCTTCTTCTTCAAAGACTTGGTTAATGGTTGGAAGGTCTTCTTGGGAGACATAATAGACACCTGTTCGGTATTGAGTCCCTTGATCATTTCCTTGTCGATTCTTCGACGTTGGGTCGATAATCCGGAAATAATGCAGGAGCAATTCTTTCAGAGATACCTTCTTGACATTGTATGTGATATGAACCGTTTCGGCATGACCTGTTTGAGGGACCAATTCATACTTGGTCGTTTCTCCCTTTCCATTGGCGTAGCCTGATACGGCATCAATCACACCTGGAACACGGGAGAAATATTCCTCTACACCCCAGAAGCAACCACCAGCTAGATAGATTTCTCGTTGGTCTTCTGGGTTGACTTTTTCTTCCTTCTTTTTGTTTGCTACTGGTGTCTGACTCATGGACGCTTTTTTGATCTGCTCAGTCGTCGCATCTGATGTATCCAAGGCCATGGATCCTTTGATAAGGAAAAAGATTCCAAAACAAAATAGCCCCACTAAAAGAATGGAAATGAGTTTCCATTTTGTTTCCATTTTATGTCCTCCTTACTTCATTTCTTTTAGAGTCTGGACGATGTCTTCCTTGCTCATATAACCGATATGGGTCTTAGCGAGAGTTCCATCGCTCGCAATAAAGAGAGCAGATGGATAAGAGCGAATCCCATACTCTTTGAGCAAGTCGCCCTTACTGTCCATCAAGACTGGGAAATCCTTGTAATCCAAAGACTGGTACCAGTTTTTGAAATCTGCTTCCGATTTTTCACCATTAAAGGTTGGAGCTACAACGGATAAGACCACATAATCCTTACCCTCCTCTGCCTTTGCTAAATCATTTGTGTCGCCTAATGTTGAAAGACAGATTGAGCACCAGGAAGCCCAAAATTTGAGGTAAACTTTCTTCCCTTTGTAATCGGATAATCGGTAGGTCTTGCCATCCACTCCTTGCAGGCTAACATCCTTCACTTTCTTGCCAGATGGTTGCCTATCCCCAGCCTTAGCTGTTTGTTGACTCATGTCTTTGGTGGAAGTGGCCATTCCTTGGTTAGAGCAAGCCCCCAAAAATCCAGTACACAAGAATCCTGCAGCTACTAAAGCTAATTTTTTCATCTTTATCACCTCTTCAAAATCGGAAGAAAATCATTCTCAGATGACTTAGAATGCAGACAAACTGTTTTTTAACATAAAACAAACCTAAGTAGTGCTATAAACATAAAATGAAAAAGCATATTAGGTACATTGAAATACACACTGAAACTTTCCGCCGTGAGAAAAGTGTTAGAAACATTAGTGTTTCTAACACCCGGGAGTTTTGGAACTTCAGGTCCAAAACTAAGTCATGGAACTTCTTCGAAGTTCGCTGACGTCCGTACTCACTTAAGGAAAGTTTCTAAGATGACGTTGTCTTCAATCTGAGTCATCCTCAGATGACCTCTCCCTTCTTTCATTAGTTGTCTGATTTCATATCAGATGATCCACTCTTTTCATCTTTCATTTCTGAATCGCTGGATTTCATCTCATCTTTTTTCATATCATCCTTCATTTCAGAACTGCTGTCAGACATCATAGATGAATCTTTCATGTCTTCTTTTTTCATTTTATCATCGGACATGGACGAATCCTTCATGTCATCCTTCTTCATATCGTCCTTCTTCATCATACTACTATCGTCCGTTTTTTTCATATCTGAATCCGATTTTTGTCCAGAACAAGCTGCTAAAGTGACAAGGCTAAGCGTAGCAATGGTAAGTGTAAGAATTTTTTTCATGATTTTTCTCCTTTAATCATTCAAGATTAGTGAAACAGGGATGCGAGGCTATTAAGATTTCCTAGCATCAGCAAGATGCCCATCAAGATGATGAGGGCACCACCAATTTTTTTCAAGGTTCCCATATGGGGCTTGAGTTTAGCAAAATGTTGTAGAACCCAGCTAGAAGCCAGAGCCAAGACTAAGAAGGGGAGCGCCAAACCTAATGTATAGACCAGCATCAGGAGAGCACCTTGTAAAGCACCATCTCCTCCGGAAGCAGCAATGGCTAGAACCGAACTCAAAACTGGTCCGACACAAGGGGTCCAACCAAAACTGAAGGTGACCCCTATCAGAAAAGCATTGAAGAATTCATTGCGCTCCCGATTCTTTTTGAGTTGGATGGTCTTTTGCTTTTGGAGTTGTCTCAGATTGATCACTTCCATTTGGTGAATCCCTAATAAGATCACAATCCCTCCTAGCAGATAGCGAAACCATGGAGCATAAAGCACCTGGCCAAGGGCCCCTGCACCGTATCCTAGAATCAGGAAAACAGTTGATAGGCCTGCAATAAAACAAAGAGTCTTCACCAAGCCGTACCAAGAAATATCTCTTCCAAAAATCCGAACAGTTTTCACACGTTCAGAATCCAATAGAATCCCTACATAGACTGGCATCAGTGGCAAAATACATGGGGAGAAAAAGGATAGAACTCCCGCTAAGAATACTGAAATGGAAAACAAATTGGTTTGAATCATTTCACTACCTCCCTTTCTTTCTGATACCAGTATAAAGAAAAAATCCCTCTAAAAATAGAGAGATTGATAAGCAAAAACTTGAATTTGATTAGAAGGTGAATCTTCCTATCTGCCAACTCTACCTCGTACTTTCAAGTACGAGACTGATCTAACAAGATACTTCTAATTCTTCTTCAAATAATTAATAGCGTCTTGAAGGGTTTTGACGGGGACAATTTTCATCTTCGAATGAATTTGTTTCGCTGCTTCTTTCGCTGTTTCATAGTTTGATTTGGCCTTGGGATTGGCTTTCTTTTCTTCTTTGGAAACTGGATTATTAGGGGCAAAGAAAATTTCTGCTCCTTCTTTATCGGCTGCGACGACTTTCTTGTCAATCCCACCGATATCGCCAACCGTTCCATCTTGGTTAATGGTTCCTGTCCCTGCAATATGGCGTCCCTGACGAAGATCTGGATCAGCCACTTGGGTGTAGATAGCTAGGCTAAACATCATACCGGCACTTGGTCCACCAATTCCTTGGGTCGCAAACTGGACAGGAACATCGCCTTTGGCTTCAGTCCGGTCGATCAGGCTAATCCCGATTCCGTTTTTCCCGTTGGACAATTTGATGATCTTTCCGTCTGCGGTCTTGGTTTGTCCATCCTCAATATAGGTCACCGAAACGGGGTCGCCAATTTTTTGAGAACCAACATAATCAATCAATTCTTTGGAACTCTTAAAGGTCTTCCCATTCACACCGGTGACGGTATCCGCAATGTTCAAGATTCCCTTAAAGGTCGAATCATCTGCCACCTGCATGACATAAACACCTAGAAAGTCCATCTGGGTTTCTTTTCCAGCTGTCTTTAACCCTTGGTAGATGGCCATATTTTGCGAGGTTTCCATATAGAATTGGTTAATCCGCGTAAATTCTTGGCTCGAACTACCGCCTGTCATATCCTTGGCAGAGTAGATATCTGTAAAAGGTGTCGCCCAAGCATAGATCAAATCAGCCGGAGTCGCTTCTTTCACTGCTACGGTTACAAAGTCATAAGACCCTGACTTGGTATCCGCTTTTCCATCGACTGTCATGACCGATCGAATATCTTCTGCCGTTCCTGGCATCTCAATATAATAGGGAAGGCGAATCACAAAAGCAGCTAGCAAGAGGAGCAAGAAAAGAACGCCTGCAATCGGCCATCGGTATTCTTTCAATCGTCCTTTTTTCTTTTTTGTAGGCAAGCTTGGTTTATTCGCTTGTGTCATCTTTGATTTCCTCCATTACACTCTTTGGTACATAAGGTGAGATATCCTGCTGAAAAGCCAGCAACTCTCGAATACGGGTTGAACTAATGGCCTGGTAAGGAGGCTGGGCATAGAGATAAACCGTCTCCAATTCAGGCGCCAACTGGTGATTAAAATAATCCATATTGGCTTCGTATACCAGATCCTGTGCATTGCGCAAGCCCCGGATCAAGGTGACCACGCCAAGATTGCGCGCCACTGTCACAGCCAACTCTTGAGTCGACGTCACAATTTCAACATTTTCCAAATGAGCCAAGGCCCCTTTCACCATGCGCACACGCTGCTCAATGGAAAAGAGTCCGACTTTTTCCGAATTATAAAAAATTCCGACATAGACACGGTCAAACAAGCGACTAGCTCGCTCGATCAATTGCACATGCCCAATGGTAATCGGATCAAACGATCCTGTAAACAATCCACTTCTATCTGACATATACTGTTACCTTACTAATTCCATAGATTTTTTCTTTCCAGATTCCCACTTGTCCGATTTCCTCAGGAAGTTCTACGTGTTTATCGGTTTCGCACACAATCATGATCTCCTCTGACAAGAGTTGACGCTCGCACAAGGTTTCGATATCGCGAACAATCTCTTCCTTAGCATAAGGAGGATCCAAGAAAACTAAGTCAAAGGTGCCCGTTAAAAGCCCTAAGGCCTGCTTAGCCTCCATTTTTAGCAGTTGAAACCGTTCCTTTTCCTTCGTCATGGCAATATTGGCTGCTACAATTTCCTGCGCTCTGCGGTCTCTTTCCACTAAAACGGCCTCTGACATGCCTCGAGAAACGGCTTCGATAGAGAGCCCACCGCTTCCAGCATAGAGATCCAGCACTCTTCCACCATCAAAGTAAGGACCAATCATATTGAACATGGCCCCTCTGACCTTATCAGAAGTAGGCCTGGTTGTTTTTCCTTCAAGTGTTTTGAGGGGACGTCCCCCATAGGTTCCAGATACTATTTTCATAGGGACCATTATACCAAAAAAAATCAGAAAATTGCGATTTGATATGGTCAAGCGACAATTAAATGAGGCTGGGACAAAAGTCCTAGCCTCTCAGTTATCTTTGAATTGTCGAGCAAGACGCAGTGGTTGAGTGGGCTCTACTACGCCGATTTCATCAGCTTTTACAGCCCTACTCAACTGTGCGGAGGGGGGGCGACGAAATCGAATTCTAACGAATTACCGATTTCTGTCCCACTCTCTTTCTTCCTTATAGGATATTTTCATATTCATCGCGGACAGATTGAGGCCAGACACTGGTTTGGACTTCACCGATATGTTTCTTACGAAGTAAGAACATAGCCAAACGAGATTGTCCAATCCCTCCACCAATCGTGAGTGGGAAGAGACCATTTAACAAAGCCTTGTGCCACTCTAATTGGAGACGATCCTCGTCCCCTGTGATCGCAACTTGGCGGCGAAGCGTATCTTCATCGACACGGATTCCCATTGAAGACAACTCAAAGGCTGAACCTAGAACGTCATTCCAGACGAGGATATCACCATTCAAGCCCTTGTAGCCATTTTCAGACTCTGTTGTCCAGTCATCGTAGTCAGGTGCACGGCCATCGTGTGGTTTGCCATCTGCAAGCTCTCCACCAATCCCGATCAAGAAAACGGCTCCGAATTCTTTGGCAATGGCATTTTCACGCTCTTTTGGAGTTAAATCTGGATAGCGTTCCACCAATTCTTCTGTGTGAACGAAGGTAATTTGTTTTGGAAGAACTGACTCAATATCATAGCGCGCTTCTACTGCTAGTTCTGTCAAACGAATGGCCTTGTAGATTTTTTCAACCGTTTCTTTAAGGTAGGCGATGTTGCGTTGACCATTGGGGATGACTTTTTCCCAGTCCCATTGGTCTACATAAACAGAGTGGATAGCGTCTAGCGAATCTTCATCTGGACGAAGAGCCTTCATATGGACAAAGAGACCTTCTCCTTCGCCAAAACCAAAACGTGCCAAGGTATGGCGTTTCCATTTTGCGAGTGAGTGCACGACTTCATAAGTCTCATCAGGAATTTGAAGGACCTTGACAGATACTGGATGTTCAATCCCAGAAAGGTTATCCTGCATCCCGTCTCCGACCTTGCTCAAAATTGGCCCTTGGACTTCAATGATGTCCAATTTATCTTTTAAATACTGCGTAAACGTCGTTTTAACAAACGAAATTTCTTTTTGTTGGTGGATAAAACTTTTTTTCATATAATTCCTCGTTGTTAGAAGTTGTAAAACTGATTATACTCCTTTTTCATTCAAAATCCAAGTCTTTTCATTCGTTTTCAACTGAATTTTTCTCTTGCAAAAAGGATTCATTTTTGATAAACTATATGTAACTTTTAAAACGTTACATAGGAGAAGTGACATGTTTGATGCAAAAAAACTAAAAGAAAGACGCCTGGAAAAAGGCTTAACCCAAGCAGATGTCTACGAGGAGCTCAAGATTTCTCGCAAGACTTACTCCAGTTGGGAGAATGGCTTAGCGGAGCCACACGAAAAAAATCTCAGGAGGTTGGCCAAGCGCCTCTCCGTTAAAGAGGACTACTTTATTAACAAAGAGTCTGCACTCTACACCTACCCTTTATTAACCCCACCTCATCAAAAGAAAGTCGACCAGTTGGCCAGCCAGTTATTGGAACAGCAGCAAAAAGTTGTTTCCTTGACTGCTTATAAGGTTCTTTCGATTGAGTTGGCAGCCGGTTTAGGACACACTTTTTATGACAACGAAACGGACTATGAAACTGTCTATTTTGACCAAGAGATCCAGCATGACTTTGCTTCTTGGGTATCTGGAGATTCGATGGAACCTCTCTATCCCAATGGCTCTGTTGCCCTCATGAAGCAGACTGGCTTTGACTATGATGGTGCTGTCTACGCCCTCATCTGGAATGGAAAAACCTACATCAAGAAAGTCTATCGGGAAGCGGAAGGTTTGCGCTTAGAATCCATCAACCCTGATTACGACGATTTATTTGCTCCCTATGAAGACGAGCCCAAAATCGTCGGCATTGTGGTCGGTCATTTTCTTCCACTCGAGGTTTAAATATGCTATTTGATTATTCACGTGAGCCTCATTCTGATATTGCTTTTGTGGATATGAAAAGTTTTTATGCCAGTTGTGAATGTGTCCGTCTGGGGCTCAATCCCTTGACGACTTCTCTTTGCGTCATGAGTCGGAGCGACAATTCAGCTGGCCTGATTTTGGCGAGCTCTCCCGTTTTCAAACAAGTCTTCGGCAAGAAAAATGTTAGCCGTAGCTACGACCTACCTTTTGACCTCAAAACCAGAAAATTTAATAGCTACGCCGCCAAAAAACAAGGATTGCCCACAGATCCAGCCTTTATTGCATCCATTGAATCCTGGGCCAAGAGGACCCTGATTGTCCCCCCACGGATGAATGCCTATATTCAAGTCAATATGGAGATTCAAAAAGTCTTTCAAGAATTTGCGGCACCAGATGATATTTTCCCTTACTCGATTGACGAAGGCTTTATCGATCTGACCTCTTCCTTAAATTATTTTATTCCAGATCCCTCCCTCTCTCGAAAGGAAAAACTGGATCTCCTTTCTGCCAGAATCCAAAAAAGGATCTGGCAGGAAACTGGAATCTACTCTACCATCGGCCTCAGCAACGCCAATCCCCTTCTTGCCAAGCTAGCCTTGGACAATGAAGCCAAGCATTGCCGAAATATGCGCTCCAATTGGTCTTATGAAGATGTAGAAAGTAAGGTCTGGAAACTGCCCCAGCTTACTGATTTTTGGGGCATTGGACGTCGGACTGAAAAGCGATTGCAAAAAATCGGGATCACGTCGATTGCTGAACTGGCCCAGGCTCACCCAGATCTCTTAAAGAAAGAATTCGGAATCATGGGCCTTCAACTGTGGTTTCATTCTCATGGCATTGATGAAAGCAATGTCCACAAGCCTTATCGTCCGAAATCACGAGGCATTGGCAACTCTCAAATCTTGCCCTATGACTACCATCTACAAACCGACATTGAACTGGTATTTCGGGAGATGGCTGAACAGGTGGCTATTCGCTTGCGACGGAAAAAAAAGAAGACCCAGCTGGTCTCCATTCATGCCTCCTACTCCAAAATCGAGGGGCTTCCGTCCATTCACTGCCAGCAAAAGATTGAGCCTACCCAATCCACCAAGGTTTTATCCGATACGGTTCTGCGGCTCTTTCGCTCCAAGTACGAAGGAGGAGCCATTCGGCAGATTGGTGTTTTTTATGGAGAACTTGTCGAGGAGTCTCTTCAACTCTTTTCTCTTTTTGATGATCCAGTAGCCTTGGAAAAAGATGAGAAACTCCAGCAGACCATTGACCGCATTCGGGACCAATTTGGCTTCACCTCTCTTCAGAAAGGCTCCTCATTACTAGAAAACTCACGCGCCATTGCACGCAGTAAACTAACAGGCGGACATTCTGCAGGAGGCTTAGATGGATTAACATGATCGACCGTTCTTATCTTCCTTATCAATCCGCCCGCGAATTTCAAGATCGTGGCATGGCTAAATGGGCCGGCTTCTTTTTATCCGAGCACACAACTGCCCTGCATACAAAAGAAATTGACCGCAGTCAGCTCACAATTCTTCCACTTGCTGAACAGATCCAGCTCCTGGAGCAGGCCTTTCAACAACAAACGACGATCTCGATCACGATTCTAGAGGGCAACCATTTTTCGACTCACACAGGTTCGATTCACACCTTATCTACTTCTGAGCTTCTTCTCAAAAGCGATGGCCACTACCACCGTCTCCTCGTAGACTCTATCATTTTTATTGAATCTGAGGAAACACCCTATGAAACCTATTCAGACTAAACACGAATTACAATTTGATTATTTTTCGGAGAATTACCACCAATTTGAGATGGACTTTTACAAGTGGGCCGCTACTTCTACGCCGCTCGTCTTTTTAGAAGACGATATTCTCCACTCTATGGCAGCAGGCCAGCGAAACTACTTTCGTCTTCACCACACCAAAAGTCGGGATCATCGAGACCATTATTTCTATTTTAAAGTTTCCACACTCTCCCAATCACCCCTGACCCGTATTTACGCTTATACAGGACATCACTTACAAAAGATAGATCCTCATCAGACAGAGAAAAAGGATAGCTTGATCTGAGAAGCTATCCTTTTTCTTAATTTATGGGATTCACTACAGTCCTTACGAGTGATTAGAATCCATCTACGTTTGTGTAGATTTTTTGTACGTCCTCGTCGTCTTCAAGAACGCTGTAAAGTTTTTCAAATGTTTCCAAATCTTCACCTGACAACTCAACTTCTGATTGAGGAATCATTTCCAATTCTGTTACTTGGAATTCTTCGACACCTGATTCACGCAAAGCAACGATCGCTTTGTGAAGATCAGTTGGTGCAGTGTAAACAGTGATTGTTCCTTCTTCTGCTTCTACATCGTCTACATCCACATCTGCTTCAAGCAAAAGCTCAAAGATCGCATCGGCATCATCACCAGCAAAGACGATGACACCTTTGTTGTCAAAGAGGTAAGATACAGAACCTGAAGCTCCCATGTTCCCACCGTTTTTACCAAAAGCAGCACGGACATTGGCAGCTGTACGGTTAACGTTTGACGTCAAAGTATCAACGATCAACATCGAACCATTTGGTCCAAATCCTTCGTAACGTCCTTCTGTAAAGGTTTCGTCAGTGTTTCCTTTTGCCTTATCGATCGCTTTATCAATTACGTGTTTTGGCACTTGCGCTTGTTTCGCACGGTCAATAACGAATCTCAAAGCAGTATTTAGTTCTGGATCTGGTTCACCCTTTTTAGCAGCTACATAGATCTCCACACCAAATTTAGCATACACTTTTGAGTTGGCACCATCTTTGGCAGTTTTCTTGGCAACAATATTGGCCCATTTACGTCCCATGAGGATTCTCCTTAAATTTTTTCAAATTATTTTCAATCTTTAACATTATATCACAAATCATCGAAGTTAGACTAGATTTTTCTATTTTTAGTGAGGATACTATTCGGCTTTCAAATGTCGATAAACATCATCGATGAAAATATTGGCAATCCGTTTTTTAAAGGCTTCATTGTTGAGAAGTGCTCCATACAAATCTTGACTTTGAGAATACCCTTCTGTTAATGCATTGTCTATTTCCTCTTCAAAAGCAAACTTAAAATCTTCACGAGAGTTCACATGTGCTGATTGTTTAAGCCTTGGATTCTTCTTCAATAACTCTCGAATAGAAACTGCACCGCTCATTCCAACTTCAGGTTCAATATTCAAATCAAACTGTTCATTTATTTCTTCCAAGATTTCAGATAAGCGCTTTTCTTGGTCTTCTGTCACTGATGTTAAACTTGGTTTAGGTAAGTTCACTTCATACTTTTGATCTAATTCAGAAACTCCCACAAATGAACCCGTCTTTTTATGTTTCATATAATCAACGACTATCTTATCGGCAATCGTAAAGTCATCACTACCAATCCGAACATCAATCATCTTCACTAAGCGTTGAAGATAATTGTATCTCTCGTGTAAAACTTCATTCTGATAAGCAGTTGCTTGAATCAAGAAGGTATACATGCGTAAGAAACCTCGAATCACCTTACGAATAGATAACTGTTCTTTATCAGTGTAGCGTCTGACTCTCTCATAGCCTTGATTCAGAAGAGCCACCATCTTTTGTTTATCTCGACTAGAGCGTTTCTCTTGATACAAATATTGATTGAACTCATGTACAATCTCTGTATCTAAAATGCCATATTCGTCTAATTTCCGATCCAAATCTAAGACATCCCGAGGCGAAACTGTTTCTGATAAAATCGTTGTTCGATAATAAGGAGCAAAAGAAGATTGAATGTCTTCATAAGTGTTTTTAAAATCAAGAATAAAGGTTTTCTTATTGTAACCTCTGAAAATTCGATTCAGACGGGACAATGTCTGAACAGCTGCAACACTCCGTAATTTCTTATCGACATACATGGCCACCAACTTGGGTTGATCAAATCCTGTTTGGTATTTGTTGGCCACAATCAAGACCTGATAGTCAGCTGTATTAAACTGATCTTTTAGGGCATCTTCTTTACAGTGATTCATCTGTGATTCAGAGTACTCCTTACCACGATAATTTACCTTACCTGAAAAAGCAATCAAGGTACCAATACTAGTAATACTATGTTCTTCAAAATATTTCTGAAAGGCTAGTTGGTACTTCACCGCAGCTTCACGTCCAGATGTCACAATCATTGCCTTCCCATGTCCACCTAACTCAGCCATAATATCATGGCTGATAAAATGATCCATAATGATCTCAACTTTTTGATTGATATTTTCATCAGACAATTCAATAAACTTAGCAATCTTACGTTTGGCAATTGTGGTTTTCAGTTCAGGATCTTCTTCTACAGCTTTATTTAACTTGCAGTATCTCTTATAAGTCGTATAGTTGTTCAGGACATCCAAGATAAAGCCTTCATTGATTGCTTGTTTCATACTGTAGACATCAAAAGGAGCTTTCGAGCCATCTGACTGTGTTGTACCAAACAACTGTAGGGTGGTTGCCTTAGGAGTAGCTGTAAAGGCAATGATTGAAACGTTATCTTGCTTACCTGTACGCGCAATCTCCTGCTCAATCGCATCCGCAACGGTTACTTCCTGAACCTCATCGATGGTTCTACCTTCTGTATCCGTTTCAGTCAATACCTGACTAACTGAACTCATATAAGAGCCCGTCGTCGAACTATGAGCTTCATCAATCAAAATAGCAAACTTCTTGTTGGCAGTATTGCCTACAGACATCCAATCCGACTGGTTAATCTGGGCGAACTTATGGATTGTTGTTGCAATGATCTTTGTGTTCCCTGCAATGGCATCAGCTAAATCACTTGATGTTTCACGATCACCCATCACTTTCACGACACCGTTCTTATGATTAATCTGTCTAACAGCGTCTTGTAACTGACGGTCTACTACAATACGGTCTGTGACAATTAAAACTGTATCAACGATATTTCTATTTTGATCATCATGAAGAGACACTAAACTGTGGGCAAGCCAAGCAATAGTATTTGTTTTCCCTGAACCAGCTGAGTGTTGAATCAAATAATTATTATCCGTATGGTTGGTCTTCATGTCTTCTAGAAGGCGACTAACGGCTCTACGTTGATGATATCTTGGGAAGATAAGAGTTTTCTTTTTAGAGTTAGTCTTATCGACTTCATAAAAGATGAAACTCTCAACCAGTTGGAGAATACTATCCTTGGTCAGGACATCTAACCATAAATACTCTGTATCCACTCCGTCTGGATTATGGGAGTTTCCACTTCCTGTTTCAATCCCTTCTCCTTTTCCCATATTAAAGGGTAGGAAGTAGGTTTCTTGACCTTTTAACTGGGTAGTCATGTAGACTTCCAAGGTATCTACGGCAAAGGAAGCCATAACTCCCTGCTCAAAACGAAAGAGGCGATTCTTGGGATTGCGACCCTTGAGTTGCTTGATAGCATCCTGGACCGATTGCCCATTTGGATTGAACTTAAGCTCAATGGCAAAAAGGGCCAAGCCATTAATAAAGATTACAAGATCGATGCGATCATCCTCTTCATAAACCACTTCTTCAATCACTGACAAGCGATTGGCTTGGTATTGCTGAAGGGCCTTTTCATTAAAACTAGTTGCAGGTTTGCG
Organism: Streptococcus sp. HMSC057G03; assembly: GCF_001808745.1. NCBI lineage: Bacteria > Bacillati > Bacillota > Bacilli > Lactobacillales > Streptococcaceae > Streptococcus > Streptococcus sp. HMSC057G03. The sequence continues at coordinate 29,084 of NZ_KV794434.1, read as the reverse complement.
ATAGAGAAGGCGCAACTGCTTGTTTTCAATAAAGACACCCTCTTTTAAGGCGAACAAAAAACCACCCTTGACGATTTCTGTATTGATGAGATTGATGATTGTTTCCTTAGTCAGTTTTTTAAGGATATAATCCATGGTCTCTTCCTGAGTCTCCATCAGAAAATCCCATAGGAGCTCCACATCCATGGCTAATCGAGGGTCGTACTGAGCCGCATCCCGCTGGATATAACCATTTTTTTCTTTCAAGTCTTTGATAATCCACTGCTGGAAATCATAGCGCTCCTTTAAGCCCAAATTTGCCATAGTTTCTCACTTTCTAATATTTCGTTTGTTCAGTTTATTTCTTAAACGTAATTTTTTCTTCATTGAGAGTTCTTATTATGTACTCATCAATCAATTTTTTATCTTCTTCATTTTTTGAAAAATGAGTTTTAATATTAATTGGAGTTCTGTGCTCTAATAAACGATGAATTACCTCATCACTCCTATCATCGTACCAAGTCCAGTCTACTTCAGGGTAGAGTCCTCGAATATTTTCTTTGATATCTTTTAAAATGTCAGACTTCGAAAAATATCCTTCTCTACTTAGATTGTATAAACTACCTACTGACTGTTTTCTTGGATCTGGTATTGTTATTATGCCGTCCTCATGACCCTCATTAATTCTTTTTATCAAGTGTTGGTAGATTTTATTTTGTAGCTTAGGAAAACCATACACTTTAGAAATCATCAGTTCAATTACTTTGTAATAAAAGATATTTTCTGAATCCTCATAAGCACTTAGAATTTCTAGAACATCATTTTTAGTATCTTCTTCAAGATTATTAAATAAATAACATAACAAATCAGAATACTCCATAATATTTTTAACATCATCATTTTGATATTTAATTTTTAAAATATCTATATTGAGCTTTTCAAGCATTATCTTCGCAGTTTCTTCTTCAGTTGAGCAGTATTTTAATAACTGAGAATATAATGGATACGCTGAATGATATAAAGAAAAATCATTTTCCAAAATTATATTTAAATGTTTATTAACAATCTCAACCATCTTAGATTTCAACATATCATTGTTAATTGCATCTATATTATCAAGGACAACTTTAATGAGTCCCTTAATTTCTTTATTTAAACTAAAATATAGTGTTTGAGAGTCTAAAACATTTATTATTCTTGATACATCTATATCATCAACCAGAGGTAAAAAATTTAGCAGATTTCTAAGTTCATGGAGATGAGAATCTACATGAGATTTAACCTTTTCTTGCAGATAAGTTATTCTGTTAAATAAAAACTCTTCTGCTTCTTCAGTAACTTTAATTTTACTAAATGAGTAATTGCTAAAATATAAATTTACTACTTTAAAATCTATACTAGGAAGAATCAATTGAACATCGTCCAAATCAAGCTCCCTAATCATTGATGCTGTCCCATCAGAAATGGACTTCACATGCTTTACAAATGAATTATCATAACTGAGTAACAACATTTCTAAGTATCTATTAATGATTGATTTAAACATTTTATAATGTTCAACACATAAACAGTTTAGTTTTATAAAGTTATAAAGATTTTTTACTTCAAATTCAGCATTATAGAGATGATTATTAAAAGACTGTCCACCCTTCAGATAGTTTTCGTGTTCTTCACGAATTTTATCGAATAATTCATTAATCGTTTCTAATTTTCTGTAAAAAAAATTGAGGTTTAGTATTGAATCTCTAAAAAATTCGATAATTTTTTTCTCATCACCTGTAACCGAGTTAATAATTCGTTCCGTTAGTTCATTTAGTTCCCCACTATATAATGGTTCAGCATAATTAGGTGCTTCTTCAAAAAGATTTATGGGGATGCGTTGAAAATTAAATTCACACACAAGGAAATTAAAATAGTCTTTCTGACGAAATGCTGTATTCGCTAGTTCCCTAAACTTTGCTTTTGCTAGAGAATACTGCTTTTCTTCATATAACTTGAACGCCTCCATTAAAAATCCATTTGCTTTGAATTCTCTAGTTTCTTCAAAGTCAATATCCAAAAAATGGTTGAAAAGAGATTTATTATAAACCATTTTTTGTAGTTCTACATGATTCTTAATTTCAAATCTTAAACTATCATTTCCAAACCAACTATAACTATCGCCCCTGTTTAAAGCCCTTCTCTTTAATGTAGAGTATGTTGAAAAATCTCTCGAATCGATGAAACTGAGTCTATCCAAGAAAGCAAGTTGTCCCCATAAACCATCAACATTGTCTAATGTTCTATTTTCATCGAATGATAAATCCTCTAAAAATTTCTTTGTATTTAAAAATTTTTTATTTTGTCCCTCTGATACTTCCTCTACATCATCCGAACATCTATCATTAGAAAAAACGATAACTCCTTGTTTTTTGTACAAATCTCTTTCAAAAGTCGATGGTTTTTCAGGAATATAAAGATAAGCGAATTTAGCATCCGACTGAAAAGCATTCTGAACCAGACGAAATATAGCTTTAAAAGTAGAATCTTTTAAAGAGTACCCCACAAATAATAATGTATGGTTCATGATTAATGTCTGTATTAAATTTGAAATCATTGGAAAGTTCGAAGAATAGTCTAAGTAGTCTTCTTCTTTCAATACAATATTATTTTTAGTAAGATCTCCATGCATTTTAATTAAATATCTTCTGGGACTTGTGTATGGAATATCTTTATCCTCAGCGACTACGTTGTACTTTAGCAAGCCACTTCCAAATTGATCTTCCAGTAGGGAATCATAGTTTGTCGTAATTATATGTTCTGGAGCTATCTTTTCTATTAATTTGTGTAACTCATTTGGTTTACTTATCCCTTTACTAGAGAAAACTTCTTCTATCTTTTCTGTATATCGATTTTTCCCAAACGTATCATAATAATACTGAGCAACTCTTTGATAATCATCTGAATTGCCATCTGGTAAATCTAATTCTTCCCTGAATGATTGAATCAACTCTCCCCAAGTCGGCAAATTTGAATTAGCTGATATTCCTGCACCAACAAATAAGATCAAAGAATTTTCCTTAATAGATTTCTTTATTTGAGATACATACAAACTATAATTTTCTTCCATTTTTTGCAACCGTCCTATCATTCACTTTTTCATCCAAATACAAGTTGTACGTCTACACCCTCTTCTTCCCTGTCACATAATCATAAATAAGAGTTTGTCGTTGTTTGTTAATATTATCAATTTGCTGATTCTTGATTTGAATTAACTTGTCAATTTGAACAGTTTTCTTATCTAGAAAATCAGCAATATTTTTTTGTACTAAAAAAGGTACATTTACAAATAGAAGTTCCCCCAACATCTGAATTGTTAATTGTGAAACCGCCGTTTGATTTTTCTCAATTATAGCTGAATTTATCCAATACGTTACAAATCTACAATCCACCTGACTTTTTGGAACACAAACCAATAAGCGAACAACAGGATAAAAATTAATATTTCTATACACTGCTTTTCCAACATCTCCCCTACCAGTCACAGTGACACAATTCTTTTTAAATCGATATTTATTAGTGTACCCCAACACACCTTCATTTTCGAGAGAGTTAGACAGAACGGGATAAGGATGACTTTCTGAGTATTCCTCAACTGTATTTCTTTCATCTATATCCCCTCCAGCATATATATCAAAATAATATTTTAAGCGACTCACTCCCCACCCTTGAGGCACCTGTCCGATCCAGTCGATACCTGAGTCTTTCATAGGGACTGTTTTATCCAGTCCTTTTGTGACGGTTTCATAAATCAAGCTGGCGCGGTAGTCTTTAAGTTTTTGAATTTGCTCCTCCAGCAATGCTTTAGCTTTATCTAACTGGGCGGTTTTCTTGTCTAGAACCTCTACAATTTTTTGCTGCTCCGATACAGGAGGTAAGATAACTTTTATTCTTTCTATAACTCCCATTCCTATATTTTGTTGAGTTCCAAAAGACCAATTAAATTCTACTTGGGATTTAAACAGAGTGGATAACAAATAAAAATAAATGTATTTTTGAATAGCTAATGTTTTATTACATCTAATTAAAGCTAACGGAGACCAAATATCAAAAATCTCATCCGTATTGACTATACCAACATTTCCCGTTGTTGCTCCGGATTTTACGATAAAAATGTCATCTTTTTTAGGTGAAATTTTTTTCTTAAAACGATCATGATCTTTTAATGAAATATATCCACGCTTAAAATTAAAATCTAAAACGCCATCTTTTACAGCTTCTGCAGATAAAAATGGGATTCCTGTTTCATATAATACTGGTGTTTCATGCGGTCCATCAGTAACAGGTGTCTCTACTATATGCTTTATCGGCCTTACTCTCCACTCTTCTGGTATCTGTCCGATCCAGTCGATACCACTCTCTTTCATCTTAGTCATGTTTGAGTTCCTCCAAGAGAGTCTGTAGTTCTGCTTCTAAGTCATAGAACTCTGCCAAGAGCTTCTCGGAACTTTCTGGTGCTTGGTAGTGATAGAAATAGCGGGTAAAAGGAATCTCAGCTCCATAGCCCTTTTCCTCATCAAACCAGTAGTGGGCGTCAGGTACATGTGGGTAGACCTCCCGCGCAAAGTAGTCTTCCACATTCTCTGTCAGCTTGACGATTTCGCTATCCTTGGTTGTCTTGTCGTAGACAATCCCATCAGCAATCTCATTTGGCTTGTCTTTCTTATTGGTTCGGATGACTTCTGCCGTCTTGTCCATTTCACTCATAGCTAGGGCTAGCGCATTGATATTAGCAGGCGTGACCTTGATATCCCCCAATAAGTCCTTAATGACTTGGACAAAGCCTTCAAAGTTTGGATAACTGTCATCTGTAATTCCCTTACCAAGAGCATCCAAGATAGCTTCTTGCTTGGCCTTCCCAGCTTCAAAGTCTTGTAATTTCTTCTCATTTTTGGCTGAGCGTGGTTCCATCTCCAGTAATTCTTGATACTGGTATTCGTCAAATAGTTTAGCTAGGAAAGGAGCACTTTTGGCCTTCTCAATGGTTTCTTCGTTTATCTTGCCACGACGTTGTAGAGGCTGCATGACAGTATATTCTCGGTAAAGAAATTCTTCCTTATCAAAAATCTTCACATGGTCATTTTCTGTAAAATCATCATACCATTGGAGGATCTGGCGGATATTATCTTGAGACAATTCACGACGTTTTTGTCCGAGAGATTTACGCAGAGGAACAAACTCCTCTGTCGCATCGATAAATTGGACTTTGTTTTGACGCTCAGGAGATTTGTTTTTATTGTATATCCAGATATAAATCCCAATCCCTGTATTGTAGAAAAACTGTCCTGGTAGGGCAATAATAGCTTCTAGTAAATCATTCTCAAGAATGTAACGACGGATTTGACTTTCTCCAGATGAAGTACCACCAGAAAAGAGAGGAGAACCATTTGAAATAATAGCTGCTCGTCCGTTTTCTTCTAGTTTAGCTAAACCATGAAGATGGAAAAGCAGTTGGGCATCGCCAGTTCCCGGGGTCGCAACAAAACGTCCTTGTCGACCTTCTGTACTCTCAAAGAGGTTATGGTCTCTTTTAACTGCGTCTTCTACGCCATCATCTGCATCTTTCCCGCCCCAGGATTGACCAAAGGGAGGATTGGCAATGACAAAACTCATCTTCGTATCCGGGAATGGATCTGGATCTTTTAGGGTATCCGCCTTCACAAAATAATCTGAATCTTCTTGACGAATCAACATATCCGCTTGACCAATCCCGAAAGTCTCAGGTAAAACTTCCTGACCAAAAAGACGGACAGTCGCTCCTGTATCTAGTTGACGGATATAACTTTTGGCTGTAGCTAACATACCACCTGTCCCCGCTGCCATATCTAAGATTTTCAACTCTTTTTTATCAACAAATAATTCTTCATTGGCTTCGATTAAGAGCAGATTGACCATTAGAGCAATGACTTCACGAGGTGTATAGTGAGATCCAGCTTCCTCATTTTCAGAAAAACGACGGATAATATCCTCAAACATATAGCCCATCACCATAGAGTCCACAGAACTTGGCGATAGGTCAATCTGAGAGAACTTTTTGATGACAGTAAAAAGACGCCCAGACTTTGCAAGCGTGTGGACCTGTTCTTTAAACTTCAGATTTTCAATAATATCCTTTACACGACAAGAGTAACCATCTAGATAGGCAATAAAATTTTCTTCGATCGCATTGGGATCATTTTGGAGGTTTTCAAGCGTAAAAGGACTGGTATTATAGTATTTATAGCCAGACTTGTTCTCAAGAACTTTCTCTGGTGTATTGGGATTTGACTGATAAAGGGCCACTACTTCGTCTTTCGTTGGTAATAAGGCAGCTTCTAGACGAGTTAAGACAAACATCGGAATGATGACGTCTCGATACTTATCTGCACGATAAGCCCCACGTAATGTGTTGGCAATCGACCAAACTGCATTAACCACATTTGAAATCTGAACATCGTTCGATTGAAATAATGGTAGTTTTTCTTTAAAATTAGACATTTGCTTCCCCTGTTTTTATATTAACATTCGCTTTTATTATACCATAAAAGCCCACTTATAAAGCGGGCTCAAATAATATTTTAAGTAAAACGATTATACAAGATCTTTAAGCACAAAGACTTAATAATGATCTTTAAAAGAGAGGAAAGCAACACCAGACTCATCTATCATATAAATCAGACGATTCTCTGCATCAATCCGTCTTGACCATGCTCCTTGAAAGTCATATTTCAAGGGTTCAGGCTTACCAATCCCAGTAAATGGATCCCTTTGGATCTCTTTGATAAGGCTATTGATTCGCTTCAGTGTTTTTTTGTCCTGACTTTGCCAGTAACAATAATCCTTCCAGGCATCTTCTGTAAACTTGAGTAACATCTGTTACCCCTCAATCTCATGGAGTTGAACCTGACCAGCTCGGACTTCTGCCATGCCCCGCAAGACCTTATCTGACAATTCCTTGTTCTGAGCTAGTCTCAGGGTTTCTTGTAGGCTGTCCCACTCGCTCTTAGAGATGACCACAATATCTTCATCTGGATTCTTATTTACGACCGTCAAAGGCTCAAACTCATCATTCACCTTCTTCATATAATCCTTCAAATGATTGCGGAATGTTGAATAAACGACTGCTTCCATGACCATACCTCATTCTACCTCTTTTCTATTATTATACATGAAAAAGAAAAACTTGTCAGGAACTTGTACAAGTTTTCCCCTCTCCACTTAATTATTCGTAAAAAAGCTTCTAAATTTGGTAAAAAAAAATCTACTGTCTAAAAGGAATTTTTAGACAGTAGATAAACATTGTTTCCGTGCATCATAAACTTCTTACCTTATGTGACAAAAACACCTTTATTTTTGGGGAAAAGGAGATTTCCGTGAGACATTTTATTCTTCCACCCTCACTGGCACCCGACCCCAGATCTGATCTCGCAATTTGGGATGGCCTAGCTGATACACCTGATCCGCTTGTTGGGTCAAAGCATCCCAAGGTTCCTTACCGATTCGAGTCACGATTTCTACTGATTTTTTCAAGCCTTTGAGGTGGGCTTGTCCCTTTGCGGAAAATCCTAAGACATGAATGGCATCAGGAAGAGCTTGATCTATCGCCCCTACCAAGATGTAGGTCAAGATGCGGCGCACGCGCGCCTTGGTATAGCGCTTAGTTGCGACTTTCTCCACCAGGTCTTCCACAGAACTAGCACCTCGAACCGCATCCTTTATCCGATTGGCCAGTTCTTCATTAACCTGAAATATCTGTGTCAGATCTGTATGGGTTAGGATTTGATAACGGAGCAGTTGGTCATAATTCCCCCAAGATACCTGTGGAGCCGACTGAAAGAGTTGGCTATTAGGCATAAATTTAGCGACAAAGTCCTGATCTTCCTTGTGTAGGCGTAGACTAGTCGCAGAAGCATAGGCCGCCTCTTTTTCTTCTGAATGGTAGCCTGCACCTTGCCGTTGGATAGCCTTGAGCGCAATCCCCTTCCCAGCACAGGCCTTGGCATAAGCCAAGCCCAGGATATGATTGGGAGTATCTCCTGTGAACTCCACTCCAGCAAAGGTTTCCCACATTTTTTGGGTCTTTTGTGGATAGGATAAATCTTCTGGAAGACTTCGCAGGAAAGTTTCCATTTCCGCCTCTTTCTCCGCATAAACTGTAGCAATCGCTTGGTAATCTATGACTTCTTCTGTCCCAAAGGTCAATTGGTCGATTCCCAGACGGGACAAGATTTCTACCGCTCCCTTGGCAAAATGATCAGCCGACTGAACAGCCACGAGAAAGGGGAGCTCGACCACCAGATCCGCCCCACTTTCCAAAGCCATCTGCGCGCGAATCCACTTGTCTACAATGGCAGGCTCGCCACGTTGAACAAAATTCCCAGACATAGCGACGATTTTCACCCCTTCTGCCTGTTCCAGCAAGTACTTGTGACCATTGTGAAAGGGATTAAATTCTGCAATAATACCTGTAACTGTCATGCTGTCCTACTTCTGTGCTACAAAAAACCAACGTTTGCTGGTCTTTGTCGGCTCCTTATCTTCAAAGTCTGCGTACAATTTGAAAGATTTAAAGCCAGCCTGCTCCAATAAGATGTCATAGGTTAAAACTTCATAAGTGCGTTCCTCATGGACTTCATCGTGCCGACTAAAGCTGCCATCCTCTTCTTGGACAAAGAAGGTCAGCTCATGGACGATCGAGTGAGGTGCCGCATCCTCATAGGTATCCCAGAGCATGGCAAAGTCTTCTGCATTTTCGTGGTAAGAATAGCCTGGAAAAACCTCATCCGTCTGGTAGGTCGAATGGACATCAAAGATAAAGACCCCGTCCTCATTGAGGGCATTGTAGACTTCTTTGAAGACATCCCCTACTTCTACCTCGTCCTGCATATAACAGATAGAATCGGAATAGCAGGTTACAAAGTCATAAGTGCCTGCTTGTGACAGGTCCAGCATATTGCCCTCGATAAAATCAATTTTCTGCTTGGCTGAAGCAGCTCTTTTTTCAGCAATTTTCAGCATGTCCGCACTCAGGTCTAATCCTGTCACATCAAAACCAGCTTGGGAAAAGCGAACAGACTGAATCCCTGTCCCACAAGCCAATTCCAGTAATTTTTTCTTATTTTTTGTCTTTGGGAGATGGCGGAGGGAAAAATCCGTCCACAAATCATACAGACTGTCATCCATGACCGCATCGTAGACCGCCGCAAACGTTTCATAAGTCGCCATATTCATGATACCAAGTCCGTCCGTAATCCGATAGAAAATTAGGAGCACGACGATGGAGCTAAACTCCAAGGAGTGCTATCTATTTTCCGAGGAGTACAGGACGGGTTCAAATCCTTTCTAAGATACAAAGAGCGTTAAAAGCAAAGAGAAAATAGGAAACTTTCTGCCGTATCCTCAGATACAAAGGAAGTTACTCTTTTTCTCACAGCTTTTAGCTCGTGTTCAATTATCGAACTAACTAAACACGAGGCCCCATCCTTTCTTTCCATAGAATTTCAATTTAACCAACAAAACTCAGTTGCTACCAACTGAGTTTACCTGCTTATGCTAGGGCTGCTGAAAGATCGACAGCACTTGCTTCATGCCATAGCTTTTCTAGGTTATAGTGGGCACGCATTTCTTCTGAGAAGACATGGACCACCACACTACCTAAGTCAAGAAGGACCCAACCTCCAGCTGAATCACCTTCGACGTGGCTGGCATTGCCACCAGCTTCAACGACCTTCTCGCGAATATTTTCAGCGATAGCTTCCAACTGGCGGCTGTTCATAGAACTTGCGATGACAAAGTAGTCTGTCACGCTGGTCAAGCTTTGAACATCCAAAGCCACAATGTCTTCTGCACGCTTTTCATCGGCTGCTTTGACAACTAGTTCAAGTAGTTCTTTTTCTTTCATGTAATCCTCTTTCCTTAAAAAATTGATTTGTAATCTAAGACATCCGCAAAACGTTCTGCCCAAATATTTTCATAAAATTCATTAAGCGTTTCTGCCGGAATATCCTCTCCATCAAAGGTTGTGACAGCTCCTTCTGGAATGACCAGCTTATAACCGTATTCAAACCCCACTTTGACGGATGTATCGACACAATATTCTGTCTGCATACCACACAGGACCAGTTGTTCAATCCCTTGTTGATCCAAGTATTCTTTTAATCCTGTCTCTTTAAATATGCTATTGTATCGCTTCTGAAATACCTTCTCATCTGCCTGCCTCTTCAACAGGGGCGATAATTGCCAATCTTCCGAAGTTAAAGCCTCTGACGTTTCAATATGCTGTATATAGATGATTTCAATCTGCTGTTTTCTAGCCTGATCTTGTAAATAAGCAATCTTCTCTAACAGCTTTTCTGTCTCAAAACCTGTCTCCACGAGGATATTTTGTACATCAATAATGATAAAAGCTGTTTTCACTCACTGCTCCTCTTTCAAATACTTCACAAAGGCGTTATAGGTTTCAAGGGTTTGGGGATAAATGGGCAATCCTTGGTGGGCCAAGTGTTCGACTGTGCGAGCCGTCTCATAGGCCACCGCACGATCCAAGGAGACTTGGGCGATTTCACGAGCTTGCTCTACCCCTGGAAAGGCCCGGTTGTGTTCAATATAATCTGCCACATAGACAATCTTGTCTAAGGTTGACATCTGTCCACTCCCCACGGTGTGAATCTCAATACTGCGAAGAATGGCTGGATCTGTCAGTCCGAGGTCTTCTTGAATCTTGTAAATCCCGACCATCCCATGCCAGACATTGTTACCCCAGTTTTTTAATGCTGGATCCAGCTCATAGCGATCGATCAAGTCCAGAAATTCCTGATCTGATAATTTCTTGGCGTAGTCATGTAACAAACCTGCTAGTCCAGCCTGCTCTTCATCTGCTCCATAGCGTTTGGCCAAGTCACGCGCAGCCTTCTCAACCCCTAAACAGTGGGTTAGCCGCTTTTCTGGCAGGATTTGACGCATTTTTTCAAGCAAGACCTCACGAGAAAAGCCTAGATAGTTTTCATAGGTCATTGATACAATCCTTCTTTCTTGATGTAATCCAAGACTGGTTTTGGCAACATAAAATTCGGCGTCCGGCTTTTGGCCACAAAATCACGCACCATACTAGAGGAGATGTCCATGAGAGGAACATCCACCCAGATCACCGGATAAGAAGTCCCCGCCTTATAGCGTGGTCGCTGGACCCCGACAAATTGCACAATCTCCACCAATTCATCGATGCGGTGCCATTTTGGTAAATAATCCACCATATCTGCACCAATGATGAAGTAATAATCTGTGTCTGGATCCCGTTCATTGAGCAAGAGCATGGTGTCGTAGGTATAGGAAATCCCTTTCCGCTCGAGTTCGATCGTCTCGATCTCCAGACCTTCAATGCCTTCAATGGCTAATTCCAGCATCTTAAGGCGATGGTGCTCTGCAATCGTCCCCTTGGCATCGACATGCGGTGGCTCATACTCAGGCATCAAGAGCACCTTATCTAACCCTAATTGTTGGCGCACTTGATCCGCAACGACCAAATGGGCATTGTGGACCGGATTGAAATTTCCACCCAAAATACCAACTTGTTTGCGTTTCTTGTCTTTGATCTCTGGCTCTAACTCTACCTTGGTAAAGGGAGTCAATAGTTCAATTGCCATAGGTTTGCTCTCCTCGATGTCTTAAATTTCTTTTACCTTCGCTGAAATTTTACGATTTTCTTTTTTGCTCGATTGTTTGAACAAGATGAGAATCCGACCAATCTTTTGGACCGTTTCCACACCGATTTCTTCTTCCAAGATTTCTGCTACTTCATGGATATTCTCATCCGTATTTTGAAGAAGAGTTACCTTGATCAGTTCGCGCGCATCTAGCGCTTGGCGCACACTAGTTTTGATTTGGTCATTGAGCCCATTTTTCCCAATTTGGATAATGGGTTTGAGGCTGTGGGCTTGGCTATTGAGGAAAGCCCGTTGTTTAGATGTTAATGTCATGTTTTTTCATTGTTTCTTTTTTGATACTTTTCTGATGTGGTGGCGGTCGTCAGCGACCTCCTAGCGGAGTTCCATGACTTAAATTTGAGCCTAAAGTCTCAAATTTTCCGCGCCTAAGTAGTAAAATATCTACTTAGGCTTTCACCACAGCGAAAAGTATCCTTTCTAGGCTCGTTGCACTCGCCCAGTCTATAAAGAAACTATTTCCTTTCAAATTTTTAAATAATAGCTTTGCGGGTAACGACGGCGACGCCTTCTGGTGCCCAGACGGCTACTTTGGCTTCGCCATTGACGCGGATCCATCCGAGTCCTGAGATGACCAGGTCTGTCTTGTCCTTGATGGTAAACTCATGGGAAATCAAAGGCGGGAATTCTTCTTTTTCCTTGCTATTAGGAGGAGTTAGTAAGCCACCGACATGCTTGTTATAAAAGGCAGTCGCTCCTTCGAGCTTGGTTCTGTGAAGCTTGAGTTCGTTGTCAAAGAAGGCAGTGAAACCTTGCTTTTCTCCCTTGATAAAGTCAAAACGTCCCAAGCCACCTAAGAAAAGGGTTTGCTCTGGATTAAGCTGATAAGTCTTGGGTTTGATTTCCTTTTTAGGGCTGACATACTTAAGATTTTTTGCTGTCAAGTAATGAGCCATCTGGTGGCGATGGATAATCCCTGGTGTATCATAGATGTAGGATCCATCGTCCAGTGGGATTTCGATCTTGTCCAGTGTCGTCCCTGGGAAGCGAGAGGTCGTGATGATATCCTTGTCTCCAGTGATTTCTTGGATGATTGCATTGATGAGGGTCGATTTCCCAACGTTGGTCACACCCACCACATAGACATCACGTCCCTTGCGGTACTGCTCAATCTTTTCCATCAAGTCCTTGATAGCACTCTTGTTTTGGGCAGAGGTGAGGACCACATCGACAGGACGCATGCCTTCTTCGTGGGCTCGCTCCATCAACCAATGGGTCACCTTGCTATCCTTGACAGACTTAGGCAAGATGTCTTTTTTGTTTCCGACCAAGAGGACATCATTTCCTGCTACAAAGCGTGGTAGGCCAGGGATAACTGACCCATTAAAGTCAAAAATATCCACTACATTGACCACGAGAGCATCACTATCGCCTACCTCGTGTAGCAATTTTAGAAAATCATCATCTGTCAGATGCACATCTGTGATTTCATTATAGTGACGGAGACGGAAACAGCGTTGGCAATAGACTTCGCCTGTTTCCAAGCCCTTTTCAAGAGCTGATTGGGGAGTATAGCCTAGCCCCTCTTTGTTTTCTGTCTGAATGGGCGCTCCACAGCCAATACAGAATAATTCTTCCATTCTTAAATTCCTTTTTTGTATACAATCGGACCATATTTTTCGGCCATTTGCTTCATGACACGGCGTTCACGCGCCCGGTTGATCTGGGTCTTGATCGAGTCATGCTCAACCAAAGGCTTGACCAAAATCGAACGAATGCCTGCACGATGGGCAGCTCGGATATCCGTCATCAGTTGATCCCCGACCATGACCACTTCATTTTTCTCATAGTGGAAACGTTTGAGGGCACGATCAATCCCAAAGGTAAAGGGCTTAAGCGACCAAGCTTCATAGTCAATATCAAATTTCTCAACAGCGCGCTTGACCCGTTTGGGACTATTATTAGACACCACGATAACCCGAATCCCTCCATCACGAAGGTCATGCAACCACTGGCGCATCTCAGGAGTTCCATCCGGATTATTCCAAGCAATCAAGGTATTATCCAAATCCACAAGGACCGCCTTAATACCTTGTTTTTTTAAGTCTGTAACGGTGAGATCATAGGCTGCTTCCACCGCAAAATCTGGTTTGTAATTTTCGATTGACACGTTTTTCTCCATTTTTTATACTCCTTTCATTGTAGCATAAAAAGGCCCATTTTGCACCCGCTTCACGACTAAAACAGCGACAGGCTCCAATCAGGTCGCTTTCACTACTCAAAAAATAGACAAAATCCTTACAAAGTTCCAAAAACATGGTATAGTAGAAGAAAAAGAACTCGGAATTTTTTATGAAACAAACAAGCTTAAAAGAGGTCTCTCCTCTTCTCCAGCGCATCATTAATTGGTCGTCTATCATTGGTGCTCTTGGGACCTTGGCCTTTTGTATCTGGGCCTACTTTTCTGGTATCCTTCAATCCAAAGAAACCTTGTCAGCTTTTATTTTGCAAGCCGGAATCTTTGGACCACCTCTCTTTATCTTTCTTCAGATCCTTCAAACAGTGGTCCCTATTATTCCTGGCGCCCTGACATCTGTCGCTGGTGTCTTTATCTATGGCCACATCATTGGGACCATCTACAATTACATCGGCATCGTGATTGGCTGTGCCATTATTTTCCACCTAGCCAGAATGTACGGGCCTAAGTTCGTCCAATCCATGGTCAGTCAGAAGACATATGACAAGTACATTGGCTGGCTCAATGAAGGCAAGCGGTTCGATCGCTTCTTTATCTTCATGATGATCTGGCCGGTTAGTCCCGCTGACTTCATCTGTATGCTGGCAGGTCTGACGAAGATGACCTTCAAACGCTACATGACCATCATCATCCTCTGCAAACCTATCACCCTCGTCATCTACACTTACGGTCTCACCTATATCATCGATTATTTCTGGAAAATGGTCTAAAGCATAACACCACCTCCTAAAGACTAGGAGGTGGTGTTTTTGTAGTTCTATGAATAGTCTGTTATTCTCTATTTCGCAACCCAACCAATCGCATCTGCAGGAGGATTATCCACATCGATCCAGATGAAGTCAATACCAATTTCACCGTTTTTGAATTTGGAAAGACGGATACCATTGATTTCTAGTTGGGACAGTTTCTTACCCGTTAAGATCTCTCTATCTTTTAGCTGAAAGACCCCACGAAGAATCCAATTGCCAAGAATTTCTTGCTTATCAGTTGATTGAATGGCCTTTCCAGCTTCTTGGTTGATATAGGCCGTAATCACATCACCTGATGATAAAAATCGTAGCTTAAAGGTCCGTTCTTCTTTTGGGAGCACAAGTTTACTTGTACCTGGCTCAAACCTTCCAATATCTTTACCAAAAAAGTCTGGACGCTCCTCATGAAAATGTTTGGAGTCTGGAAGAGGAATATACACTTCACTGACTGGACGATACACCAGCTGTTCAATTTCTTTGATTAGTTTTTCATTCCCCGTCTCGTGTACAAAGCGAATCAAGTCCTCGCGAATAGATTTCATCTGGGCTTTTTCTTCCTTGGTAGACCATTTTTTCAAGAGGATTTCTTCTAAAGAATAGGTCACAAAAGCTAGTTTTTCTGGAGCGAGACTGTCTTTAAATTTGTCCTGAATCTTTAAAATCCGTGGCAAGCGATCCTTCTTAGCCAACTTTGAACCACCATTAAAAGCATTAAAGCCAGAATTTTCTTCTACATTTCCATGCTTATCTGTTATCACCCACGACACCGTCTCAAGAATCTCCGAATCACTTTTTTCTGAGGTCAATAAGTGAAGGTGTTCAAATAGATAAAAGGGATCTTCAACATAATTCACATCCCAAGTATCAACCACAATCTCCTTATTTCTAAAAGTCATATGGAGCTGACTATCTGCGGCCGTATATTTGTAATCATGATGGCCATCTGTAAAACGGAAATTAGTCGGATTGTTCTTGGTTGTTGATCCTAAAATTTTGAGATGGTCCAAATCAACGGGCAAATAAGTCGTCTCTCCTACATGGATCTGAGGTTTGTGACCCTTCGAGGTCGGCATCAAGACATGATAGACGGCTTCTACATGACCAGCATCAGAATGAAATCCTTTTATGAGTGCTTTAGATGATTCAATCCGTTGATTTCGCAAGGTCGCAATCTCACGGGCTAGTTTTTCATAACGGGCATCATTTTCTTTATCAGCTGTTTCCTTGTCCGGTGAAATAGCAGCATGAAACCGAATTTCGCTCAATAACTCATTCCAAGACTGTGAATCTTTCTTGAACTGAGCAATCTTTTGATCCCCTGAGTCCAAACCAAAGGATTTAATCCCAACCAAATATTTATGTTGCTCATCAACGACCAGCGAAGCATCATAAGAGGTGTTGGCAATATCTTCACCAACAGCATGAAAAGCTTTTTGGAAAACAGTCTCTTGGAATTTTGAATTGACTATCGGAGCAACATAGCTTTCTCGATCCTCAGAATCTTCGGCTTCTGCCTTTTGAGAAAAAGCTTCACTCAGACTAGCAAAATTGGTTATGAGCGTCTTATATTTCTCTTTTTGTTCTTGTTTTAAGTGTTCCCACATCTATTCATCCTCACTTCTTATTTAAGTATATCAAAAGAAGACTAGATTTTCACTAGTCCTCTTACTTATATAATTCGTTAAATAATGCTGTAAAACTCCAAATTGCCACGTTTTTTTACCAATCTGAAATAATCTTCATCTGATAAAATAGCAAGACCATCCTCATAGGACGCAATCTTCTTCTCTGCCTCCTCATAAGTGGAGACAAAATCTTTCACATAAGACTGGCCTTCAAACTGTCCATTCATCTTGGTATAGATAATCGCGAATTTTCCTGAACGATCCAATTGTGACAGCCCATTACTCTCATTAAGGGCAAAAGCAATCCGCTCTGCAATGCGTTTAATCACAGGGACGACCACACTATTTCCAGCTTGTTTATAGAGTTGGCCATTGGAAACACCCTCAGGCAATTTAAAAGTCTTTGGATACCCTTGTACATTGAAGGTTTCCTTCGGTGTTAACTTACGAATCTCCCCACTGTCAGTCAAAATAAGAGGGACATTGTGCCCGCCTGTTCCCATATTAGCCGTTAAGGTTGGAACAACGCCATTTTTATTCTCACGAACGTATTGACGACGCCACTGGTAGACCGTATCTTGACTGGTCACGTTGGCCTTAAGGTCAGCGTAGAAATTTTGCTTGCCTTCTCGATAATAGTAGGCTTCATCTGGCTTGGCACCAAAATCAATAACATCAGCCAAAGTCGTTGTCAGCTTGATTTCCTCTGGGAATTCAAACAAATCGTAGGCTTCTTTTGTATCAAAACCAACAATGTAGATCCGTTCACGGTTTTGTGGGATATTTCCATAGTCTTTCCCGTTGAGAACCTTCCACTTGATGAAGTAGTTGTTCTCGGTCAAGGCTTCACGAATAACCTTGAAGGTATTCCCGTGGTCATGACCGACCATGTTCTTGACGTTTTCGATGAAGATAGCGCGAGGTTTACGCCCTTCAATCATACGAAGCAACTCAAAGAAAAGATCGCCACGATCATCATCAAAGCCCTTGCGGTAGCCCGCAATACTAAAAGCTTGACAAGGAAATCCTCCCATAATCACATCCACGCGCTCAGCTGGAATTTCTTCCGGCTGCACCGCATGAATATCACGACTATCCAAATGCGTATTTGGATAATTTAAACGATAAGTCTGACGCGCATACTTATCAAATTCATTGGCATACACCACTCTGAACTCGTTGGTCTGTTCAAATCCCAACTCAATTCCCCCAACACCTGAGAAGAAAGCTGCAATGTTGTACTTCTCAGGTCGGTTCGAACTTACAGAATTTGTCATGTAGTAACCTGCTTTCTAAGGTAGTAATTCTGATACTCAATCATAAAATCACATACAATTTACTAATCAAGAACAATAAATATGTTTATGAAAATAAGTAAACTGAGTTGCTATTTGTATCTATTTTCTTTTCTTTATGTAAGGGAAAAAGGAGTCTTTTAATCCAGAGAATATACTACTATGTTCTTGTTTAGAACCCTTAAATATTTCTCTATCATATTTTACATTAAAGGGGTCTTCGCCAAAATGTTTTATATAGACTTCTACTGCATATGTGTCCATCATTCCAGATATATAGTCTAAAACTTTTCTAGTTTTTTCTTTTTTACTAGTATGATTATCCCATCTATATTCGACTGGCATTAACATTCCATCTTTGTTATACTCCTCATTCATAAATAATTCAAAAAGTTTCGTTAAAACCTTTGTTCCAACTGTTTCATAAAGCATGATATTATCTGAACCAGTGACACAATCAAATATAGTTTTTTTCAGTGCTTCTGCCAAAGATTTATAATTTTTAAACCCGAGTTCCTCCTTGTTCTTTGTTCCAGTTTTTCTTTGAAAGTCTTCCTCTACTGTGATAACATTGATATCTTCGATAAGTTTATTCACTATGGTTGAAATTAATTCTCTTCGAAAATAAAAATCATAGTCCTCAGTTTGACAAATCTCTGAAGTTCTTTTTTTTGCGAATTGTTTTGCGTCTTCAATCCAATTATAGAACTTTTCTTTTACTTCATCTTCAAGAGTATCATTATTCTCTAATCTAAAATAAAATTCATCAATTGTAAAATAATTGCTAGCTAATGCATCTTCTAAATCATGAGCACAGTATGCAATTTCGTCTGCAAGATCAACTATTTGGACATCAATTGTTCTAAACGGTAAGTTAGCATTTTTTAAAACTTTTTCAAACTTATTAGATAATTCATCGTAATCATCTTTATATAAAAATTTTTTCTTATCCTTATCATATGCAACAAAGTACTTGATGATTGCTGCTAAAGTACGATAAGTCAAATTAAGACCATTATATTGAGGAGATTTCTTCTCAATTTTTCTTAGAACACGAATGCCTTGTGCATTTCCCTCGAATCCAACATCCGGAGCAAGCTTATTCAAAACTCTTTCCCCATGATGACCAAAAGGAGGATTCCCAACATCGTGAATCAAGGAACCCGTTTCAACCACTACGCTCATTTTTGAGAAATTTTTCTCTATATTTTTCTCATATTGAATATATTCTTTTGTGTTGGTGTTCGCAGATTTAGTTTTAATTTCTTTCTTAACTTTTACCTTGAGTTCATCAACAATTCCACGAGCTATCTGTGCAACTTCAAAACTATGGGTTAGTCGATTTCTATGAAAAGCTTTACTATTTACTTCGAATAATTGCATCTTCCCTTGTTGACGTCTAAATGAAGTTGAGTAGATAACTCTTGCATAATCTCTTTTAAATTCATCACGATCTCGATTTGAAACTTCAATATGCTCTCGAACTTCTAAATCTGTAACTTTTTCCCAATGATCCTCTAGGAATGTAATTAATTCTGTCATAATATCACCTTTGATTTTCTACACCAACTTCTTCATCTCATCAATACGTGCGACGGTCGCGTCGTATTTGGCTTGGTAGTCGGCTTGTTTGTCGCGTTCTTTTTGGACGACTTCTGGTTTGGCATTGGCTACAAAGCGTTCGTTAGAGAGCTTCTTACCAACCATGTCGAGTTCTTTTTGCCATTTGGCTAATTCTTTTTCAAGACGAGCCAATTCTTCTTCGACATTGAGAAGATCAGCGAGTGGCAAGTAGATTTCTGCACCTGTGATGATGCTTGACATAACCAAATCAGGCACTGCTACATCTGCTGCAATTTCCAGGTGTTCTGGGTTTGTGAAGCGTTTGATGTAGTTGACATTGTCATTGAAGAAGGCATCAAGCTTGCTGTCGCTTGTCTTGATCAAGATAGTGATTGGCTTACTTGGCGCTACGTTCACTTCTGCACGTGAGTTACGAACGGAGCGAATCACATCTTTAAGAGCTTCTACACCAGCTGCTGCTTCTTCATTTTCAAACTCTGGACGAACCACTGGGTATTCCGCAGTCACGATCGTTCCTTCAGAGATTTGGCCGTAGATTTCCTCAGTCACGAATGGCATGATTGGGTGAAGGAGACGCAAGATTTGATCCAAGGTGTAAAGAAGAACTGAACGAGTGATGACTTTTTCGTCCTCATTGTCGCTATAAAGCACTTCTTTAGTCAACTCAACATACCAGTCCGCAAACTCATCCCAGATGAAGTTGTAGAGGATGTGACCAGCCACACCGAATTCAAACTTATCAAAGTTTTCAGTGACTTTTCCGATCGTTTCGTTGAGGTTGTGGAGAATCCAGCGGTCTGTCACGTTACCTGCTTGACCAGCAGCCACTTTAGCTACATTTTCACGCGCCACATCCAGGGTCAAACCTTCATTGTTCATGAGGATGTAGCGAGAGATATTCCAGATCTTGTTAATGAAGTTCCATGACGCATCCATTTTCTCGTAAGAGAAACGCACGTCTTGCCCTGGAGCAGAACCATTTGAAAGGAACCAACGAAGGGCATCGGCACCATATTTCTCAATAACATCCATTGGGTCAATCCCGTTACCGAGAGATTTAGACATCTTGCGTCCTTGCTCGTCACGAATGAGACCGTGGATAAGGACATTTTGGAATGGCTGACGACCAGTGAATTCCAATGATTGGAAGATCATACGAGACACCCAGAAGAAGATGATATCGTAACCTGTTACCAAGGTTGAAGTTGGGAAGTAACGTTTGAAGTCTTCTGAGTCTACATCAGGCCAGCCCATAGTTGAGAATGGCCAAAGGGCTGAACTAAACCAAGTATCCAAGACATCTTCGTCTTGTTTCCATCCGTCACCTTCTGGCGCTTCTTCGCCAACGTACATTTCACCCTCAGCATTGTACCAAGCAGGGATTTGGTGACCCCACCAGAGCTGACGAGAAATTACCCAGTCATGGACATTTTCCATCCATTGAAGGAAGGTATCGTTGAAACGAGGTGGGTAGAATTCTACCTTATCGTCTGTGTCTTGGTTGGCAATGGCATTTTTAGCCAATTGATCCATCTTCACAAACCATTGTGTAGACAAGCGTGGCTCAACCATCACCCCTGTACGCTCTGAGTGACCAACTGAGTGGGTCATCTTCTCAATCTTAACAAGGGCACCAATTTCTTCCAATTTCTTAACAACAGCCTTACGAGCTTCAAAGCGGTCCATACCGTTGAATTCACCAGCCAACTCATTCATGGTACCATCATCGTTCATAACGTTCACTTGCGGAAGATTATGTCGTTGACCAACCAAGAAGTCATTAGGGTCATGAGCAGGTGTGATCTTCACCACACCAGTACCAAACTCAGGGTCTGCGTGTTCGTCCCCAACGATTGGGATTGGCTTGTTCAAGATTGGCAAGATAACATTTTGACCAATCAAATCTTTATAACGGTCATCATTTGGGTTAACCGCTACAGCAGTATCCCCAAACATCGTTTCAGGACGAGTTGTTGCTACTTCAAGGGCACGTGAACCGTCTTCCAACATGTAGTTCATGTGGTAGAAGGCACCTTCGACATCCTTGTGAATCACCTCGATATCAGAAAGGGCTGTACGGGCTTTTGGATCCCAGTTGATGATAAATTCACCACGGTAGATCCAGCCCTTCTTGTAGAGCTCTACAAAGACTTTACGAACCGCTTTTGAAAGACCTTCATCAAGAGTGAAACGCTCACGAGAGTAGTCTACAGAGAGCCCCATCTTGCCCCATTGTTGCTTGATAGTAGTGGCATACTCGTCTTTCCATTCCCAAACCTTATCGAGGAATTTCTCACGACCGAGGTCATAACGAGAGATGCCGTCTTCAGCCAAACGTGCTTCAACCTTGGCTTGAGTAGCAATCCCTGCGTGGTCCATACCTGGAAGCCAAAGTGTATCGAAACCTTGCATCCGTTTTTGACGGATGATGATATCTTGAAGAGTTGTATCCCAAGCATGACCAAGGTGAAGTTTACCAGTTACGTTTGGTGGTGGAATAACGATTGAGTAAGGCTTCGCCTTTTTATCGCCAGAAGGCTTGAAAACATCTTCGTCAAGCCATTTTTGGTAACGACCAGCCTCAACCTCGGCTGGATTGTATTTAGGTGAAAGTTCTTTAGACATGTGTGTGTCCTTTCTAGTTATTTCTTTTTAATGTTGATTTTGAGCTTCCCACTCACTCTTTAGCAAGCCGTATCTCAAATCATCACAGCGATTGCCTTGGGCATCTTTACGGTCTCTTATGCGTGCTTCAAGGGTGAAACCAAGCTTCTCAGCAACTCGTTGACTTTGGACATTGTAGCTAAAGCAAGACAATTCTACCTTATGAAGCCCTAGTTCTTTAAAAGCCAGGTCAATCAAGGTACGCGCTGCTTCGGGTACATAACCCCGGCCCCAATAGTCTGGGTGCAAGGTATAGCCAATCTCCAGCACATCGTCTTCGTGGCGATGGTTGAAGTCAACAGAGCCAATGATTCTATCGGTTCCTTTGACCACAATGCCGTAACCAGCTGGAAGATTTTCTTTTTGATTGCGATCGGGAATGATATGCTCTAGATAATAGATCTCGTCTTCCAAGGTCTTGACGGGTGGAAAGCCTGCTGGGTAAGAGACTTCTGGAAGACTGGCGTAGGCATGGATGTCCTCAGCATCCGCCACTGTTCGGACTCGTAAGACCAGACGCTCCGTTTCGATTCGTTCTGGCAGCTCAGCTCTTGTCATTCTTCTTCCTCGCTTTCTTCATAAAGCTTCCCATGGGGTCGACTCGGTCGTCCAGATAACGATAAACGCGCTGATGGCCGTCCCCCATAAAGTAAGTCGGTGCAAAACGGTCATTTTTAAAATGCCCCTTATCATCTAAGAGCTCTGGATCAGCCAGTCGCTCAAGAATCTTTGCAAAGATATGGCAAATGCCATCTTCCTCGATAATCCGATCTACCTGGCAATCCAATACGACTGGACAGGCCTCCAAAATCGGAGCCTGGGTCAGTTCAGAAATCTCATAGTCCAACCCTAAGTGATCCAACTTCTCCCGATGGCTGATAAAGCCAGCCTGCTCCATCTCCAGCATAAAGTTTTCATCAGGGATGTTCACAGTGAACTGTTGATAATGCTTAATCTGGTCTGCCGCATTTTCCTCAGCACCAACCCCTATGACGAGCCAATCTCCCAGACTATAAGAGGAACTGCAGGTTGTGATATTGTGCTCAAAGTTCTGGTCCTGATACCCCAAGATGAAGATCGGAAAACCATAGTAGAGTTTACTGGTGTTAAAAGATTGTTTCATGACAAGCTCCTTTGGCTAGGGGTGTAAAAGAAAAATAGTCCCTGTCATTAATCTGACAGGGACGAATGTGTTGATCCGCGGTACCACCCAAATTCGGGCAAAGCCCGCATCTTTAATCTTCTTGTTTCACTTTTATGACGTCGTTAGCTCGTCTTGGCGTACTTCAGTACAGCCTGCAACTCGCCGCCTAGTCCTAAAAGGAAACAAAAAGATTTATATTTCATTTTTTAATTTCATCCATTAGCAACCAGTTTTGACACATTTGTGGACTTCTCAGCACCGCCACTTTCTGTAAAATGTGGGATTCAAAACACCTCTAATAGGTTCATTTTAGCAAGTTTTCCTTGAAATAGCAAGAAATCACAAAAGCAATTATTTAAATTTAACGCCTAGTTCTTTCAATTTCTTGATCGTAGCTGGACCGATTCCTTTAAGGGCCAACAACTCTTTTTCTGTCCAGTTTGCGAAGTCCGCAACAGAGCGAATACCTTCATCATAGAATGTTTGCGCACGATCAAGTGCCACACCTTCCAAACTTGCAGCAAATTCTTCCACTGAAGAAGCCGCTTGTTTCACTTCTTTCGCCACTGCTTTTGTAGCTTTCTCAACCTTTTTAGGTGCTTCTTTCACAGCTGCAGTTACAGTTGCGACAGCTTTTTTCAAAAGATGTCTATTTTGATGTTTGTATTGTTTCGCACGGTTTACGTTCTTCTTTGCCATTTTTCCTCCTAAATTCAGTGATCAATTCCTAAGGCAACAAGGTTTCATCACCATAATTCCATTCAATAATCCGTTGATGTCATTTCAACTTTTTTATTGTATCACAATCCCTTAAAAAATCAAGTCATTGCTCAATTTTCAGGTAAATCTAGCCAGTAAAACGCCTTCAATAAGGCCATTTTAATATTTTCTTTCACCAAAGAGGCCATCTGGTAAATCATGAAATCCTTTTCCAGCATGGAAATTTTCAAACTTCCCTTGCAAAAACTGATAAGCATCTAAACGGCTTTCATAGCGAATCATGGCAATTTTAGCTCGCTCATCCTGGTCTTCATCAAAAACCTTCTTACTCTCTTCGAGAGCCATTTCATTGATCATGACCTGGGTCTTGATCCACTCCTCAAACTCCTTCATAAACTCTGTTTCGTAACTCATCTTTACTCCATTCCTCTATAAAAATCCGTATCGATCTCTCGATAAAGTTGAATGTCCTGAACATATTCCAAGACACCTTGGAAGTCTCCAGCTTCATCACGCACGGCTGCATAGGTGACATGGACAAATTTCCCACGCAATTCTGATTTGAACCACATTTCATACTTGTCTTTTTTCCCTTCACGAAGCCCCTGCATGATGGCTTTGACCTTCTCCAAATATTTCGGTGGGTGACACAGCTCCACATTGCGTCCTACCTGCGATGGCGTCCTCTTAAAAATCATTTCCTCAAAAGGCGCAGCATCATTGTAATATTGGAAAATATCATCCTTATTGACAAAGGTGATCTCCATTGGTAACTGGTTCAAGATTAAATTCGCTTGCTCCACCGATAAAAATCCATGACCAAAAGCTTGTGGCTGCTTGCGATCGAAGCTCTCTTCTTTTTTATTAGGCGTGAAGGTAATGGTCAATTGTCCCTCAGGAGTCTCAATGACCTGACGGTGCTCTTCTCCATTTGAAGAAGGAAGCGGTTCAGTTGAACCTTCTGACTCTTCAGACGCTTCCTCCTTGAAGTCCAGGCGTTTCGGCACCCATTTCTCACTTGGGAGAATAATGGCATAACCATAAGCATCACTTTCTTCTGCAATGGAGAGCCAGTCATCCTGGGTAAAGGCCTCCAGCAAAATCATCAAGAGGATCGACTCTTCCTTGAAGATCATGCCCTCAAATTCTTGCGCAAAGGCTTCAAAGAGCTCTTTGACTTGTAAGATACTAGAATCCGGTAATTTCTTGGCCACATCCAAAACTTTCGCAAAGAGTTCCCGAATCTGGTCATCTACTCCCCACATCACTTTTGGTGGGGAATCATGCCCATATTTTTCCATAATCGGAAACATCAACTCTTCCTTACGACGGTAATGCCGGTCAAATTGACCCACCAAACCCAGCTGACGTAACAAGCCCTTATGAATCTCCTGAATCATCTCAGGATCCTCAGTCGTCTCATAATTGTCTAACAAGCGGCGGACCCGCATCATAGCTGCACGAAGGGCTAAGTTCTCCTGTTTAAAGATTTGAACAGGATGACCAGGGTGGTCGGCATCTGCTACTTCGACCCCTTGAACCGCATTCTTAAAGAGATTGGCATGGACATCACAAAGCTCCATAACATCTTCAAAAGTAACCCCTGCATCTGAATTCATCAGTTCATGCTCCATAAGAGAGATCTCAATCGCAGACACCCCTGCAAAAGTCGCATCAAACCGTTCCTGAACCGATTCAGGGGAAGCTCCATGATGAAGCTCTAATAAGATATCTCTTAAGACGTGAATTCGTTCATCACTCATTGGTCTAGCCCCACTACTTCATAGCCATTAGCCTCTAGTGTTCGCACAATCTTCTCCATAGGAGTGCCTTCTAATTTTGATCCCTGTTTCAAGGAAACCTTGCGCCCAACTGTATTGCGCATGATCGGATTGGCTAAGGGTTTAAAGCCCAACTCCACCAACAAATCCAATACTTCCGGATGTTGATCAATGACTTGAGCAACTGGAATCGATACATCAATAACATTGTCCATTTATTTATTTCCTCTACTCATTCCCTTTATTCTCTCTCTGACGAGCCCGTTCTTCGCCCCACCAAAGAGGCATCAGCTCTCCTAAAGTAATGGTCTTACGACTTTCATAATCCACCATAAACTCTAGATGACGATTCTCTGCATCTAGCTCAAGGAGAAATTCACGACAGGCCCCACAAGGCATCCCTGAGCCTTCTCCATAAGGAGGCTTGTCTCGAAAAGCAATAATGCGCTTGACCTTGGTTTGTCCTGATTGTTGATACATGTTGAAGAGAGCTGCTCGTTCGGCACATAAATGAAAGACGCCACAGGTTCCTTCCATACAAAAGCCCGTAAAAATCTGACCATCTGCAGCCTCAACAGCAGCAACCACATGTCGAGCATAGACAAAATCTGAAACCTCTTGAGGCGCATAGAGAGCTTTCGCCTCAAGATAAAGTTTTTCCCAAATATCCATTCTTCTTTCACTTCTTCACTAATTTCACAACTGCTTCTGTCCGTGCAGTATGGGGGAACATGTCCACTGATTGAATGTATTCAACCTGATAAACCTTTGTCAAAGCCACTAGATCCCGTGCCAAAGTAGAGACATTACAAGAGACATAGACCATCTTTTCAGGTGCATAGTGCAACAAGGTCTCGATTAATTTTGTACCCAAGCCCGTACGAGGTGGATCCACGATCACAGCATTAGCCCGATAGCCTTCTTGGTACCAGCGAGGAATGATCTCTTCTGCTGTACCAGCCTCATAGTGGGTATTCTCAAATCCCATCCGTTTAGCATTGTATTTGGCATCTTCAATCGCTTCAGGAATAATATCCATCCCCCGAACACTTTTCACTCTATTAGCAAAAGCAAACCCAATCGTTCCAACCCCACAGTAGGCATCAATCAGGTTATCCTCTGGAGAAACATCTAGAGCCTTGACAGCCTCACTATACAATACTTCAGTTTGTTCCGGATTCAACTGGTAAAAGGCTCGAGGAGACAGGGAGAATTCATAATCCAAAACACCTTCCAAAATGGCATCTTCTCCCCAAATAATCTGCGTTTGTTCCCCATAAATTTCACTGGATCGAGACGTATTTTTGTTAACAGCAACTGTGACAATCTCTGGGTGTTTCGTGACCAAGTCTTGCACCAAATTGTTTACATTAATCTGACGACTAGTAACCACAATGATCTGAACCTGCCCAGACTTCCGAGCCCGTCGAACCATCATGGTTCTGACACCCAGTTCTTTACGCTCATCAGCAATCGGAATCTGATAATAGGTCAATAAATCCGTTAGATCGTTGGCGATAGCTTGAATATCCGGGTCTTGAACCAAACAATCCTTTAATTCCACCAAATAATGTGAATTTTGGGCATAGAGGCCCGCCTTCACCTGGCCCTTGAATTTCCTAGTTTGAAATTGCAATTTTGCCCGATAGTAAAGCGGCTCCTGCATTCCAATTGTCGGCCGAATATCATACTGTTCAAATCCTTCAGGTGAGAACTTCTTCAAGGCCTGTTGTAATAAATCTGTCTTAAACTCCAGCTGCTTATCATACTTCAAATGCATGATTTGACAGCCACCACAGGTCTCATAGATATCACACATGGGCGTCACACGAAACTTAGACGCCTTGTTCACAGATAGGAGTTTGGCTTCCGCAAAATTTTTCTTAACACTTGTAATTTGACAGAAGATATCTTCTCCCTTCAAAGCGCCTGGCACAAAGACAAGTGTTTTTTTATAAAAGCCAATCCCTTCTCCGTTAATTCCCATTCGTTTAATTTTCAAAGGAATTTTTTGTTTTACTTTAACGTTCATATCCCTATCTTAACACATTTTTCGGTATAATAAAAACATGAAAATTACAAAACTAGAAAAGAAAAAAAGACTCTACCTCCTGGAATTAGACAATGATCAAAAACTTTATATTACAGAAGACACCATCGTCAAATATTTTCTTTCTAAAGATAAAGAAATCAGTGAAGAGGAACTAAAAGAAATCCAAGAGTTTGCTCAATACTCCTATGGTAAAAACCTGGCCCTTTACCATCTTTCTTTTAAAGCTCGAACAACAAAAGAAGTCCGAGACTACCTGACAAAATATGAGATTGATAGTGGCATTATTGATAAAGTGGTCCAACAGCTAAAAGAAGACAAGTGGTTAGATGATCGTCAATATGCAAGAAACCTGATAGAGGCCAACCTTCTCAGTGGCGATAAGGGCCCTCTCTTATTACAACAAAAAATTCAACAAAAAGGGATCCCAAAATCTATCCTTCAAGAAATTCTTGCAGTCTATGATTTTTCAGAAGTGATCGACCGTACCGCAATAAAACTCCTAAAAAAATACCAAGGAAAATATCCGTTAAAAGCCATTGAAACGAAAATCATCCAGGCACTCATTTCAAAAGGTTTTGCTTACAATCAAGCAAAGATAGCATTCCAAAATCTCGAGCTCGAAACAGATGAAGAAACAACCAATGAGCTCATTCTAAAAGAGTTAGAAAAACAATACCGTAAATACAGTAAAAAATATGAAGGCTATGAACTCAAACAACGCTTGACTCAGGCACTAGCCAGAAAAGGCTACGATTATAGTGATATAACGTCAGCCATTAGAGAATACTTAGATTCATAAACCAAATTGAAAATTAAATAGAAAAATAAGAAAAAATTTGAAAAAATATGATACAATATAGAGGATATACTTAGATTGTAGAAAGTTGGTAAGTTATGAAACTACCTAAAGAAGGCGACTTTATTACAATTCAAAGTTATAAACATGATGGCAGTTTACACCGTACATGGCGTGACACCATGGTATTAAAGATAACCGAAAATGCAATTATTGGAGTAAATGATCATACACTTGTGACTGAAAGTGATGGTAGACGTTGGATCACACGTGAACCAGCGATCGTTTATTTCCATAAAAAATATTGGTTTAACATCATCGCCATGATCCGTGACAATGGTGTGTCTTACTACTGTAACCTAGCAAGTCCTTTTCACATTGACCAAGAAGCCTTAAAATATATCGACTATGATCTCGATGTCAAGGTCTTTACCAATGGTGAAAAAAAATTGTTAGATGTTGAAGAATACGAGCAGCATAAAGAAAAAATGCACTATTCAGATGACATCGACTTTATTTTAAAGGAAAATGTTAAGGTTCTAGTAGATTGGATAAACCAAAACAAAGGTCCTTTTTCTGAGGAATATATCAAAATTTGGTATAACCGTTATGTTGAACTGCGAAATAAATAAAGTTGAAAAGAGCGAAAGCTCTTTTTTCTTATAAATTAATAAAAAAATAACTACAAAAAAAGTCTAATGTCAACCATTAGACTTTTTCGATACACTATCGGGAAGACAGGATTCGAACCTGCGACAC